>JAGWAE010000004.1 GCA_018302135.1 Candidatus Woesearchaeota archaeon | reverse complement strand
AACAATTAACATAGAATATTTCTTTAAATTTTCAGCCATATATTAAATACTGCTTAGTATATTTATAAATTTATTTGTTTATATTAAAAATAAAAGAAAAAGAAATTTTATTTTTTCTTTTTTACAACAACAAAATATGTTCCAATTATTACAACCAATCCAATTATTATCCACAGGAATGTATAATTTTGTTCCTTAACAACCCCTTCTGATTCTGAAACTGGAGTTGATGGTGACTCTTGTGGTGTTTCTATTGTACCTGTTGTTTCTGTTTGTGGTGATTGTTGTATATTTGGTAGTGTTGTTTTGACGTTTTTTAAGGTTAAGCTTACACTATCCTCAGCAATGCTATTTAATTTTACACTTAAATCGTAATCTCCTTCTAAATCAAATACTTTTGTTTCACCTAACTTAATAATATTTGATATTACTGTTGAGTAAAGTGTTACATTTACTGAGCCATTTCCTATTTTACCAACTTTTAATTTATGCTTTGTCCCTGAAGCTGTAACATATAAATAACTGTTTTCTTCCAATGTCTTAGTCATAGTTTGTAATTCTTCTATGTTACCCATATCGTCTCTGTTGCTTCCACCACTACCTCCACCACCACTTGTACTTGGGCTGTTATCATACGTATCTACTGTATATGTTGATGAGTTTGTTGATCTGTTTGCTCCATCATAACATCTTACATACCATGTTAGTGAGTCTGTTTGGTTTACATTCAATACAGTTATTATTTCATTAACTCCTTTTGATACTGATGTATCACTTGAGTTTAATACATTATTTATGTATACTGAACAATTTTGTATTGTGTTGTTATCTGTAACATTATATGTGAAATCTATGTTTCTATCTAAGTCTTGACCCCCATTACTTGGTGAAACCAAAGCAACTGCGGGTACATTTGTATCAACACCAAAACTCTTGTTGGCAGTTGACCATCCCTTATTACTCGCGTTATCCATCCACATACAATTCCATGTGTAGTTGTATCCTTGTCTTTCAGGTATACTTGTTAAAGTGAATGTTACGTTGTCTACTGTTCCATTTACACTTCCATTTGTATTGTCAAAACTTGTATTATATGTTGCAGTACTATCATTTGTCCATACGTATAAAGTCACATTTGTTATATAATTAGATTCGTTTGCTGTTGCATTACATTTGAACATTAAACTACCATTCGTGCTCCATGTCATATTAACTGGTTCTTTTAATGTTACCTGAGATATTTTTGCATCACTAAAATAAGCTAAACATACTAAAATAATCAGCGTAAATAAAAAAATCCCCTTTTTATTCAATTTTCTTCCCTCCCTTTTTTTTATTGATAATTAATTAAATCTAATATATTTGGTCGTATTTATATAGTTTTCTTTTACACTGGTTTAGAAGTTCCCCATTTGGAAAGTGCAAGTTTTAACTCATGATTATTTTTGGAATAATTTTCTAAAGAAATACCATTTAACTTTGCATCTATTGCTTGTCTTAGAGCCATTGCACCATACTTTGAACCTTTTGGATGACCATGTATTCCACCGCCTAATTGGATCACTATATCTTTTCCTAATAGATCTATTATATTTGGAACTAGTCCTGGATGTAAGCCACCAGATGAAACTGGAATAACATCTCTCATATTATACCAATTTTGTTCTAGAATGTTTTCTTTTGGATTAGTTTTTATTTTTTGATTAACTATTTCTTTTTCAATGTCTATTACTTCTTCTTTTGTTCCTACCAACTTTCCAAGAACTGTTCCGATATGAATATTATCTACTCCGATTAATCTTGATAATTTTGCTAAAGTTAACATAGACATGCCATGTTTTAGATTTCTATCAAATGCTGCATGGAATGCACGATGGGCGTGAATTGCTTGTTTTAAGTCTTGAGTTTCTTCTCTTAATGTTTGTAATCCGGACCAACCAACCGTTAAAATATCACACATTACATATTTGAAATCGTACTCATTTGCTAGTTTTGTACGTCTTAACATTTCTTTCGTTTCTGCACTAACATTAATGAAGTAATCTTTTTTTTCACCAGTTATTTTTTCTGCATGATCTCTTGCTTTTGCAGCTGCCTTTACTCTATTTTCAAATTTATTAAAATTTTGAGATGTTAAATTTTCATCATCTTTTGCAAAATCAACTCCACCTACCCAAGAATCAAAAATAACTTTTGTATGTTCTTTAGTTGTTAAACCGACTTTCGGTTTGGGTACTGTTGCTATCATTGGCCTTTCTTTTATTTTCATATATTTTCTTATACCTTCAATACCATATTGTGGTCCTCTGAATGATTTTATATATTCTTTTGAAAATTGAATGTCTTCTAATCTCAAATTGTTTATTGCTTTCATACCAAAAATATTACCTGCAACTGAACTCATTAATTGAGGAATGCTACCAAGTTCAAATAATTCTATTGGATAAGCTACTTTAACATAATTGCCGTCAAATTCAAATGCACGTGCTCTTATTTTTCTTATGTGAGATTTTAATGTGCTTAATGTTGTCCATGTTCCATTAGATGATTCAGCTGCAACTCTGCCGATTGCTTCTCTTTTAGAAATTCCTTTAGCAGGTTCTATTCTAAATAAAACAACCAAATCTGAACTACTTGGTTTGTATTTTAAATCCACAAAATCTAAATATTGACTCATATGATCCTCTTTATTTGACTGATTTCTTTAATTATGAAGTCTGCCTTTTTTAAATCTTTCTTGGAAATTTTTGGTCCAGTTAAAACTATTATAGATTTGGTTTTAGCAGCTTTAGCAGTTTTTATGTCTTGTAAAGTGTCACCAACTAAAAAATTTACTCTTCTTTTTAATTTATGTTCTATCTTATGTATTCCAGTTGGAAATGGTTTTGGTTTTCTTACATCATTATAACCTAATGTAATTTTAAAGTATTTTTTATTAATCTTAGTTTGTTTTAATATTCTATTTATTTTTTTATGTGGGTTGTTGCTTAACAAAGTTAATGTATGTTTTTTTGCAAGTTCTTTTAAAATTTTATTTGTATTTTTGAATGGTTTTATTTGATAAAATGTTTTTGAGCGAGTTTCTTCGAAATCTTTTGTTATTTTTTTAATTTGATTATTTGTTAATTTTGGTTTTGCTTTTTTTACTATTTGTCTGGCCATTAACCCCCAGTGTTTTTTTATTTCTTTGTTTGATATTTTTATATTATTTATTCTAAATGATTCTTGGAAGGAATTTAATATCCATTTTTCTGTGTTAACTAATGTGCCGTCTAAATCAAAACAAATTATCATTTTATCCAAGGATATTCTTTTTTAACTTGTTTAACAAATCTTTTTGGAGATAAAATTCCTAGCTCCGAACAAATTCCATTTATATTCTTTCTTGGTACCTTTTCAAATGCCGGATTTTTTACTTCAATATATCTTTTATTAATATCCCAAACTTCTTTCGGATTTCTTTGTTCAATATCTAAATGCTTAGGATAATATTTCCAAGAGTTTGAGACTATGTACAATTTTTTATTATGTTTTTTTGCCAGTTCTGAAATCATGAAACTACCTATTTTATTGTATACTTCTCCATTGTTAGTGATCATATCGGCACCTAAAAAAATTATGTCTGATTTTCTTATTTCTAAATCTGCTCCAGAATCCACAAAATGAGTAACTTTTATTTTATATTTTGCTAATTCTCTTGCAGTTCTTCTTCCTTGATATAATGGACGAGTTTCTGTATTATATACTTGGAAGTTTGTATGTTTTTTTGCGAGTATCAAAGATTTTGTGACAGATGTTGAATGGCAATGTGTGAAAATAATATTATTTCTTTTTATTAATTTAGATGCATTTATTTCTGTTTTTTTATTAATGTTGTTAAAATAATTATGTGCAATTAAAGGAGTTGTTTTTTGTGCAAATGTTATTATGTTTCTTAAGCATGGTTCTGTAGGTCTAGCATTTATTAATTTTTTTATAGATTTTGAGTCATTTTTGAGAGAATATGCGTTTAGCGCAGCAAATGCTATATCTCTTGCACCTTGAATATTTAAACTTTTTATGTCCTTAACAATTTTATTAAATTTACTCATTTACATAGATTTTTGATTTTACATTATTTAAAGTTTACCAAAACTTATATAAACCTACAATTTAGTTTTAATTTTATGACCTTAGAATCAATTGTCAATCCATTTACTGCTGTAGAGAAACCAAGCCATATGTTCTATGTTGGTCTTTTATATGCTAGCGTTGCTGTTTTTTTGAGTTTATGGATTTTTAAGGATTCTGCAAGTTTGATTATGGTTTTTTTGACTGTTCTTGCTTCCATATCTATTGTTTTTTCAACTATGACCTTGGAAGAACAAGCAGATGTAAAGTTAAAAGATGAGCTTTCTATATTAAAAAGACATGCTAGTGTTATCAAATATTTGATGTATTTATTTTTAGGTTTTGTTGTTGCCTATACGGCTTTATATTTGATATTGCCAGATAGTCTTGTGCAATTATTGTTTAAAACACAAATAGATACTATAACTGCTATAAATTCTAATATAACGGGTAATGCATATAGTTCTGGAAGTATATTTTTACAAATATTTATGAACAATTTTAAGGTTTTATTATTTTGTTTATTTTTTTCATTTTTCTATGGTGCTGGAGCAATATTTATTTTAACATGGAATGCTTCAGTTATAGCTGCGGCAGCAGGAGCCTTTATTGAGTCTACAGTTGCTTCCGGAATACATTTAGTTGGTGCGGTTCCTTTGGCATTATTAAGATATGGAATTCATGGTGTTCCTGAGATAGTTGCATACTTTATTGCTGGTTTGGCTGGAGGAATATTATCTGTTGCGATGATGAATAAAGATTTAGAAAGTGAGAAATTTAAAAAAATAATTTTAGATATTGTAGATTTGAGTTTGATTGCACTAGTAATTTTGTTAATAGGTGCATTGTTAGAAGTTTATGTTACTCCTATTTTCTTTTAGTTCCATAATTATTATAAAGGATGTTTGAACTTTTTAGTTTATGGCTGGCTATTCAAAACGAATTGTAGAAGGGGCTTTTTTTGTTACGATATCTTCTATCATAATTGCTATTCTTGGTTATTTATTAAGATTAGTCCTAGCTAGAAATCTTTCTGTTGAAGAATACGGTTTAGTTTATGCGATAATTTCTTTAGTAACTATATTTTCTATTTTTGTTGGTTTTACTGTTCCACCAGTAAGTTTGGTTAAGTATATTTCTGAATTTAAAACTAAAGGTGAAACTGAAAAAATAAAGAAGTTAATTAGAATTATTTATACCTTCCATTTTGTATCTGCTTTTTTGATTGGTTCTATTTTTATTATTTTCTCTAAAACCATATCAAAAGGTTATCTTGGATCTGAAAAATATTTTATTTTGATAATTCTTTATTCAATTTTCTTTATAATTGTTCCTTTATTTTCGCTTTTAAAAGATATTTTTAGGGGTTTTCAAAAAATAAATTATTATACTTGGGCGAATATCTCACAACCATTTTTTCTCTTGATATTTACTTTACTTTTTGTTTCATTAGACTATGGCATTAGTTCAGTATTTATAGCATACATATTAAGTGCATTTTCTAGTTTAATCATTTTTTACTTCATTTTTATAAAAAAAGTTTTTAATTTGAAAAATTTATTTACGCTTAATTTTGATAAGTCATTAATTAAAAATATATCTGGTTTTGCGTTCCCTTTATTTTTAGTTGCTTTATTCGATATTGTTTATGGGAGGTTAGATTCAATATTATTATCTAAATTGGCATCATTGAAGGATGTTGGGTTATACAATGCTGCGTATCCTACTGTAAGCTCCATCTGGGGGATTGTTTCTTCAGTGGTTGTGTTTTTAATACCAATAATATCAGAAATATCTGCAAAAGAGGAGTATAATAAAATAAGGTTAACTGTAAACACGTTGTATAAATATGCTCTCGTTTTGGTTTTACCTATTATGACTTTTATCTTTTTATTTTCTGAATCTGTTTTAAATATTCTTTTTGGTAATGAATATATCGCTGCTGCAACAGCATTGAAAATTTTGTCTTTGGGTATTATAATGCAAGTTTTAATAAGAATTAATAATGCGGTATTTATTGGTAACGCTAATACGAAGATTATGGTAAAATTTTTAATGGTTGGAAGCATCTTAAACATATTTTTGAACTTACTTTTGATACCTATAATGGGTTTAAATGGTGCAGCAATAGCTATGGTTTCTTCATTTTTTGTCATGTTATCGATTTCAATGGTATTTTTAAAAAAACAATTTAAACTTAAGTGGGATATTTTAATCTATATAAAAATAATACTTTTGAATATTCTAGTTTATTTTTTAATTTTATTTTTGAAAAGCTACATAAATAATCCAATATTGTTGTTGATACTCATAGTTATTGTTGGTCTAACTTATATGTTATCTATTTTATATTTAAATATTATAAAAATTGATGAAATAAAAAGATATATACCTTTTTTTAAAAATAAAAGGTAATGGTTATCTATCTTGAGAAATATATTGCCACTTTTCGTTTGAGAGGTCTTCATCGTTTAGATATGCTTGGTAACATAATAAATATTTAAGAACCCCTCCAAGATATTTAGAATGTGCTGTTTGTTGCATTGTATCAATACAATAATCTCTCCATAATCCATTACCGAGATAATACTTGTTAATCATATCTTCATATATTTTTTTTAATAACTCTTTGTATTCTCTTTTTTTGTCTAAAATCATTAATAATATTGCAAAATCTCCTTGACCATCATCTTCTATAAAACTTGATTTAATCTCATTATTTTCTTTCGATAAAAATGCTTTATTTGCAACTTTGAAAGCGATAATTTTCGCTTTTTCTTCTAATTCTGGATATCCTAATGTTGAAGTACTTAATAAAAGACGGCAATATGCTTGAGTTGCAATTACTGAAAATTTTCCTTTAATATTTTTTGATGGAATGAATAAATTAACCACGCCATTTTCACAAATGTAATTTTTTGATAACTCTTCTAATAATAAGAATAGTGCTTTTTTATGTTCTTGGTTATTGTCAACTTTTATTGAACGAATTAATGCAAAACCAAGGCTGGAGTTACTTTTCATTAAATTACATTTTTCGGAATCTTTAATTCCCGTATAGTCTGGAAAAAGATTATATTTTTTAAATGTTTTTGTTTTTAACCAGGAATCAATGCATTTTCGGCCCGCATCGATTAGTTTTTTTTCACTTCCATAAACTCCTAAATCTATAAGTTTTTCAGCAATTACTCCGTTGGCTACAGGACAATAATAAAATTTTAATTTGCTCATGTCTGGATGTAATGGTGAAAATGCCGTAGACATTGTTTTATGAATAAATGGAATTTTGACTGCAGCAAACATTCCGTTTTTTTGCATTAATTTTTTTATTGCTATCTTACTCATACTTATTCCTTTATCTAAGAAAAATTTATCTTTAGTTGCTGCATAAATAACTGTCAATCCTTGCAAGTAATCATCTACATATTTTGATTCTAATAAATGGGGTATTGGGTGTTTAAATAATGGATAGGGAATGCCCTCTATCTTATGTTTATCCCATAATATATACTGCTCTTTTGCAAAGTTTGTGTTTCTCTCTGCTTCGACTATAAATGGAGCATAATCGCCCAAATCGTCAGGTTTATAAAATTCATACCATTTTTTTTCTTTGATAAAATAAATTTTTCTTACTAATTTTTTATGACTAACTGCATCATTTGTTATTCTTTTTGAAGTATCTTCAATTAATTTCTCTACTTGGTATTTCATATTTTTTTATCCTCATATGGCATATAAAACTTTAAATCTTCTCTTGTTGGTTTTTTATTAATCTTTTGTGGAACCCCCACACATACTATTGATACGGGTATTATGTTTTTTGATAATTTAATTAATTTTCTTAAATGATTATGTGCTTTAGTGCCAGTGTTTTTGATTGTAAAATTACACCAACAACTAGCTAATCCTATAGCTGTTGCAGAATTTACTAGATTCATTATAGCTCCTCCGCAGTCTAGATATGGCGTCATTTCATAGTCTAAACCCTTATAAGATTCTTTATCAAAACAACATACTATAATATATGGAAAGTTTTTTATGAATGGCTGTTTTTTTATCCTAGATATTTCTTCTATTTTTTTTGAATCTTCTACAATTACAAAACGCCAACTTTGTTTATTACATGAGGAGGGGGCTTCAATTGCGCTTGAAATCAATCTATATATTAATTCTTTGTTGAAGTTTTGTTTTTTGACACTTCTTATACTTGTTCTTTCTTTTAAAACTTTATATAATTCATCGAGTCTGTTTATATTTGGATCCCATTTTGATTTGTTTTCTTGGATTTCATCGTTTGAGATATAATTCGAATTCATAATTTCTCTAGCCCATATAATTATTTTTGAATTATCTAATTTTCTAAATTCACACTCTTCAATTAATTCATTTAAATATTTTTTTATACTTTTTACCTCTTCTTGTGTTTTATTTGGATGATACAATGTATGGGCTGCCCCAGCCGTTTCGGAAATTAATTTTGTATTGGAGACAGATTTTATTAAATACTTTCTTTTTGTGTGTTGTATTTTTGAATTTTTATTTATTAAATGCAAAGTAGATAGTAATTTAACATAAATTGCTAACGATTTATATTTGTACCAATTTATTCTAGACCATTTCATATTTTTGATAAACCAATTTACCTTTTAAATCTTATGTATACCTTTTTGTTAATTTTTTCTTTCTAATAAATTAGTGTTAGTTATTTCTTTATTAGAAACACTTTCAAAAAATTTGAAGATTATATTTGAAATGTTATCATAATCAAAATCTTTTGCTCGCTTTTTAATTTTATTTGACATTGATTTTATTAAATTTGGATTGTCTAATAATGTTTTGATTGCTTTTTTAAGCTCGCTTATATCTCCTCTTTTGTAAATTATGCCTTCTTCCATATTTTTTATATATTCATTTATTCCTTGAATATCACTGCTAATTATAGGTAATCCTGCTGCCATTGCTTCTAATAAGGTATTTGGAAAACCTTCATTTAAAGAACATGATATAATAAATAAGGATGAATTATAATATTTTGGCATATCTCTCCATGAAACTTTACCTACTGAAACTATTCTTTCTTGAAATTCTTTTGGAATATTCCAATCAATTTGTCCACCAACATGTAAAAGTTTTACATCTTTAAATTCTTTGAAAATATCTGGTAAAACTTTTTCTAAGTATATAACTCCTTTTCGTATTTTTTCTTCTCCTCCAGCAGATATAAATAATAAATATTTTCCTTTGGAATAAATTTCTTTATTATTTTGTATTTCTTTTAGATTAATTCCTGAATGCCATATCAAACATGATTTATCTTTGTTGTTATAATATTGTATGGCAAAATTTCTTGTTTCTTGAGATGGGTAAATTAGAGCTATTGCATTTTTTACACATATTTTTTCTAGATATTTTAAAAAATTAAAATGGATATACCTTGCCATTCTTGATATAATTGAAATCTCTTCTTTAGCTATATTCATATTTTTTAAAAAAACTGGTGCGGGTTGGCCCATTCTTAAGATATAATTGAAATCCTTTAATTTTATGGCTGCTCTACTGTTTACTACAATAATATCCTCTTCTGAAACTTTATTTTTTTTAAGATATCTTTTGACTTTACTACTAAAATTTATAAAATCTAAAGCAGATGCTATAATTGGCATTTTGGATTTTTCTACATTTAAACGTATTAGATTTGCATAACTTAACTTTTCAAAATCTCTTTCTTTATTACTATCTTTGGAACAAATTATAGTTACATTATATCCTTTAGTAGATGCTCTTTTTGAAAGCTCCTCAAAAACCCCCGCATATGAGCCACTATTTTCTTTAAATTTGTATAGTATAAAATATATATTTTTGTTCATCTTGTTTCTAATATAAGGTAATTTAAAAAACTTATCAAATTCAATCTTTTTTATCGAACAGATTTATTGATTCTACCTTTTGATTATCAAATATTCTTTCTAAAAAATTTATTAATTCTTTATAATAAATTTTGTATTCTATTGCTTTTATTTTTGAACGGGCTTCAATTCCCATTTTTCTACTGATTTCTGGATTTTTTAACATGTAAGATATTCCTTCTTTTAATTCTTTGACATCTCCTCTTTTGTAAACATATCCCTCTTTTAAATGAGTTATGTAATCGTATATACCATCTATATCACTGCTTAATGTTGGAATACCACTAGCCATGCCCTCTATTAGTACACTCGCTATACCTTCACTTAATGAACAATGAACTATTAAATCACATGATTCATAATATTTTTTCATTTCACTCCAACTAACTCTCCCAATAGAAATTATTCTTTTTTTACACCAGTCTGGAACATTCCATTCCATGTCTCCACCTATATGTACTAGTTCGACATCTCCGAATTCTTTAAATATGTCTGGCAAAACTTTTTCGAGGTGTATAATCCCTTTTCTTATTTTTTCGCTGCCTTTACCTACAAATAGAATTCTTCTTTTTTTTGGATCTAAATTTCTTTTTAATTCATCAATTTTTACGCATTTATTTGGACTAAAATATGGTTTGTTTATATGATAATATCTTTCAAAATTTTCTTTGTTTGCCATGGATGAATAAATTATTCCTGCTGCTTTTTTTGTTATTATGTGATCGACTATGTAAAAGATGTTAAAATGAATAGTTCTTGCAAATCTAGAAAAAAGAGATACTTCTTTGTTAGCAACTTTCATATTTTTTAAAAAAATTCTTGCAGGTTGATCTGGAGCTCTAAGAACATACTTTTTGTTCCATACTGTTAATGCTGCATCTCCATTCGCAACAATTATATCGTCTTTTGAAGGTGGATTTTTTTTAAAGAATTTTCTAATCTTAAATATTAAGGGTAATGTAGAAACTAGAATCAATAATCTTCCCCTTCTTGTAGGGAATCTATAAATTTCTGCATAATCCTTTAGTTCGTGTAACGGTTGTTCTTTACCTTCTCTAGCGGCTAAAATAATAACTTTATATCCTAATTTTGATGCATATTTAGCGAAATCCTCTACAAATCCTGAGAAGGAGCCACCATTTTCAATAAATATTTGAGAGATGATGTATATTTTTTTATTCATTCTTTTGGATTTAAACCACTGTTATTTAAAGGTTATGTATGATTAAAATTAATTATTGTTTAAGTATTTTCTTAAAGAATATAATGGATGGTCGGGATTTTCGTTTTTATCTATAAATCCGCATTTTTCTACATAGAAATCTCTTGCCTTCTTTCTTCTTGTGTTTACATCTATAAATGGCGCTTTGGATTCTGTTGCAATATCAACTAATTTATCAGTAAGGCTTTTTCCTATTCCTTTACCTCTAATAGTTTCATCTACAACAACATCTTCTATTACAAAAACTATTCCTCCTAGTTTTTTATAATGAAACATTGATGCTGTTCCTATAACTTTTCCTTGTTCTAGGGCTGCATATACGTAATTTTCTGGTTTGCTAACAACTTCTTGAAATCTTTCTAAATGTAACTGGGGATTATTGGGATAAAGTTGCGAGAGTAAATCTCTAACTCTTTCATACACTTGAAGATTACTTGGATCTTCTATTCTTTTTATTTCTATCATTTTTTATAAGAATCTGTTAATGAGCTTTTAACTCCATCTACTATTCTATCCAACTGATCTTTTGTTAATGATGGGAACATTGGAAGAGTTACAACTTTTTTTGAAACCATTTCAGTAATAGGCAGATCTCCTTCTCTATATCCAAATCTAGATTGATAAAAATCATGTAAATGTACTGCTGGGTAAAAATGAACACTTGCTTCTATTCCTCTTTCTCTTAGTTTAGTTACAAATGAATTTCTGTCTACTTTTTCATCTAATTTTATAACATACATTTGATAAGTGTGTATTGCGTTAGGCAATTCTACTGGAATTGATATTTCTTCTATTCCGTCTAATCTATCATTTAGATATTGTGAATTTTCTCTCCTTTTTATATTCATTTCTTTTAATTTTCTTAGTTGGGCTATACCTATTGCCGCTAAAGGTTCACACATTCTAAAATTATAACCTTCTGTTGTAGTCACTCTAATCCATGGTGTTGTCATCTTTTCTCTTTCGTAAGCACCAGTTCCTATTCCATGGCCCCTTATTGCTTTGACTTTTTCTGCGATTTCTTTATCTGAAGTTGTTACCATTCCGCCTTCACCAGTAGTTAGATTTTTTGTAGGATAAAAACTAAAACAACCTACGCCGAAGGCACCAGTTTTTATTCCATTATAAGTACTTCCTATCGCTTCTGCAGAATCTTCTATTACGACTATATCATTTTTTTTGGCAAGTTCCATTATTGTATCCATTTCACAACTTTGTCCTGCAAAATGTACTGGCATTATGGCAACTGTATTTTGATTAATCCTTCTTTCTAAATCACCAACATCTAAATTGAATGTGTCTTCTCTTATTTCTGCAAAGACCGGTTTTAATCCTGCATTGTGTATTGCATTTGCTGAAGCAGGAAAAGTGAAGCTAGGTAAGATTACTTCTGTTCCTTTTTGAAATTCATAGGCCATTAATGCTGCTTGTAATGCAGATGCACAAGAATTTAGTGCAATTGCATGAGGTACACCTATGAACTTTGCAAAATCTTCTTCAAATTTTTTGACTTTTGGTCCATGTGCTAACCAACCAGATTCCAAAACCTCTTTAATTAGATGAAGTTCTTCTTCTCCGGTATCTATTTTACATAAAGGTATTTTATCTTTCATTTTAAATAATATTTTATATATTCTTCAACCCCTTTTTCTAAATTATATTGTGGATTATATCCTAACATTCTTCTGGCTTTTGATATATCTGCACTACCTCTTCTTGGCAAATTTGGATCTGAACTAGATATTCTGAATCTCATGTCTGGAAAATGTCCCCTTACTATATTTAATAATTCCTCAAGTGTTCTACCCTGACCACCACTGATATTGAATTCTTCATCTTGGACTCCTTCATTTAATGTTGCTAATACAAATCCTTGAGCAGCATCTTTTGCATATGTAAAATCTATTGCACTTGTTGGATCGTTAACTACTATTTCTTCTCCGCTTATTGCACCTTCTATAAATTTTTGTACAACTCTTTTATTTATATCTGTAGGGCCATATACTCCTTGAGGTCTTATAATTATATAAGGAATATCAAATTGTCTACAGAAATATCTAGTTATATCTTCGCCCGCAAGTTTAACACCTGCGTAAATACCTTTACCTCTTTTTTCTCTATCTTCTTTGACTGGTTCTTCTCCAAAGTCTCCATAGACAGTACTAGACGATGTGTAAATAAATTTCCTTTTCCTTCCTGAATCTTTTATTGCCTGTATTATTGTCCCGGTGGAAGTGACCCCTTCCATAGACACTTCAGAGTATTCGTTTGCTGCACTGGCTAAAGGCATACCTGCTAAGTGGATTATTGAATCAGGATCATAAATTTTTATTGCTCTTTGGACTTCACGGTAATTTGTTGCGTTTCCAATTATAGGTATTAATTTGTCACGAATTCCTTCAAATCTATCTTTTTGTGCTCTATTTCTTCTATCAAGTTCTTCCGGATTCAAGGAAGATAAGTATAATGCAAATGAATCAAATGCTATTGGAGTAACTCCTTTTTCAATCAATTTTCTACAAATATAAGAGCCAATAAAACCAGCACCACCAAAAACTAAAACCCTCTTCATATTTTTCGGAATCTCATTGAGTATTTAAATCTTATTAATTAAATTATTTTTTCAAGATAAATTTATAAATGAATGCTAACTTGTTTTTTTATGTCGCAAGATAAACAAAATTTGAAAAAAGTAGGTAGAACTTTTGGATTTTTATTTTCATATTTTCTATCTGTTACTGTCATCTATTTTGTTTTTAGTTTTATTAATAGGACTAAAGCAAATTACGTTATAATTATGATTGTTGTATTATTTGTTAGTGCTTTAGGTTATTCAGTTAAAAAATGTTTAAAATGAAAACTGGCTTTTTTTTTGGATTTAAGGAAGGAACCAAAAAATTTGGAGAAAATATTTCTACATTAGTAAATGTTATTTTATTATCTTTTGTATATTTTTTTGGAGTGGGAATATCTAGATTAATAATAAAATTAAGTGGAAAGAAGTTATTAGATAAAAAATTCGAGAATAAGCAAACTTATTGGTCAGATTTAAATATAGGAAATAAGCCAAAGGAGGACTATTATAGTCAATTTTAAAATGTATATCTTAGGTATAAGTTGTTATTATCATGATGCGTCTGCTGCACTATTAAAAGATGGAGAAATTGTTGCAGCTGCGGAAGAAGAAAGATTTACTAGAAAAAAACACGATACTCAATTTCCGATAAATGCTATTAAATATTGTTTGAAAAGCCAAAATATTTCAATTGATGATATAAATTATATTGGTTTTTATGAAAAACCATTGTTAAAATTTGAAAGAATATTATATCAACATGTTGAGAATTATCCAAAAAGTCTTAAAACATTTATTAATGCTATGCCTTCTTGGTTAAACGAAAAAATCAGAATTATGAGGACATTGAAAAAGAAATTAGGTTACAAAAGAAAAAATGTTTTTTTTATAGAACATCATTTAGCTCATGCTGCGAGTTGTTTTTTAGTTAGTCCATTTAAGAGTGCCGCTATACTGACTGTGGATGGTGTTGGAGAATGGACTACTACATCTTATGGAATAGGTAAAGATAATAAAATTAATCTTACAAAAGAAATAAAATTTCCTTCATCTATAGGTTTGCTTTATTCAACTATAACTGCCTATCTCGGTTTTAGTGTTAATAATTCTGAATATAAAGTTATGGGCTTATCTCCTTATGGTGTAATGGATAGACAAAAAAATGAATATTATAAAAAATTAATGAGTATTATTGATATCAAAAAAGATGGAAGCTATAGACTTAATATGGATTATTTTATTTACGATTACAAGGACAGAATGCCTTCTCAAAAGTTATGTAATCTGCTTGGGGGCTCAGTAAAAAAACCTGATGAAGAATTAACTCAAAGACATAAAGATATTGCTGCTGCTTTACAAATGATAACTGAGGATATTATAATCAAAATATTAAATAATTTACATGATTCTACAAAAGAAGAAAACATTGTTTTAGCTGGGGGAGTTGCATTGAACAGTGTTTTTAATGGTAAAATTTTAAAAAACACTAAATTTAAAAAAATATGGATACAACCAAATTCTTCAGATGGCGGGACAAGTATTGGGGCTGCCGTTTATGTTTATTATTCAATTTTAAATAATGAAAGAAATTATGTACAGAAAGATGCTTTTTTAGGACCGGAATATAGTGATGAAAAAATAAAATCCTTTTTAGATAAAAATAGGATTAATTATACTACTTTTAAAAGTAGAAAAGAACTTTTAGAAAAAATATCTAAACTTATTTTTGAAGATAATGTTATTGGTTGGTTTCAAGGAAGGATGGAATGGGGCCCAAGAGCATTAGGTTCTAGGAGTATACTTTCTAATCCTTGCAATCCAAAGATGCAAGAAATATTAAACCTTAAGGTTAAACATAGAGAAAAGTTTAGACCATTTGCACCGGTAGTTTGTAAAGATGATGCTGAAAAATATTTTGAGTGTGATATTCCTATACCCGATCCAACTGATTTTATGCTTATGGTTTATCCTATAAAAGAAAAATGGAGAAAGATTATACCTTCTGTTACTCATGTCGATGGTAGTGGAAGACTTCAAACTATAGAAAAAAATCAAAATCCATTGTATTACGATTTGATAAAAGAGTTTGGAAAATTATCTGGGATTCCAATTCTTATTAATACCTCTTTTAATATTAGAGGAGAACCAATAGTATGTACTCCTTTGGATGGATATAAATGTATGATGGGTACCGGAATAGACTATTTAGTTATGGGAAATTTTTTAATAAAAAGAGAGGACAATCCAAAACATATATGGGATAGTGAGAAATATGCTAAAGATTAGTTTTTTTAAAAATTTATTATTTTTAATAATAATTTTAATGGTATGTTTTTTTATTTTTGAGGGGGTTTATAGAATTTTTAATTTTCCCCAATATGCATATACCTCTCCAATTTATTATTATAATGAAAATATAAAAATGATAACTTTAGAACCGAGTATAACTGGGAGTTTGCAGACTAATGATGTTAGCATAAAAATTAATACTAATTCTCATGGTATGAGAGATTTAGAAAGAAGTTATAATAAAACCGATGATACTAAACGAATTGCTTTAGTTGGTGATTCTTTTGTATTTGGGCATGTAGATTTTAATGATACATTTGGTAGGAGATTACAAAATTATTATAATGAAGATGAAGTAGAAATTTTGTCTTTTGGAGTTGGAGGATATAATCCTAATGATTATTATAATTATATCAAAAAAGAAGTAATAAATTATTCTCCAGATATGGTGATAACTTTTTTATATGTTGGAAACGATATTGTTAATTTAAGTCAACAAGATAAAAATGTTGTTTACAATGGTTATTTAGTTAGCAATGGTTCTATGAATTCTGCTTTTGCAAAACAAAAATTTAATTTAGTTATTTTTTTAAGAAAGAATATAAAATCTCACGCCTTTTTTTATGAATTAGTTTATGGTAAAAAGATTAAAGAATCAACAGTAAAAGGTTATGTTAAAGCTTATTCAAATAATATTCAAACAAATTATAATATTGAAAAAGTTGAATATAAAATAAAAGAAATTGACAGCTTTTTAAAAGAGAGGGATATAGATCATTTTGTAGTTATACTCCCCCAGAAAGTTCAATTTTTATCTGATGAAGAATTTAATAAAACTTATGTTGATTACTTAAGAAAAAATGGTAATTTTAGTGAAATGGATTATGATTTGTTATATCCTCAAAAAGAATTAAAAAAATATTTTAAAGAAAACGAAATATTATTTTTAGACACATATCCTTCATTAAATGAAAATTTTAGTTTGTTTTTTCATGGACATGATACTCATTTAAATGCTAAAGGTAATGAATTAACAGTTAAATTAATAGTAAGATTTATAAGCCAAGAGTATAATTCTGTTTTTAATGGGAAATAGAACATTAATATCTGAATTTTGGTATTTTGTTAAGAAACGAAAAATTTGGTGGTTAGCACCATTGATAATATTAATACTACTGGTAGGAATACTGATTGTTTTATCCCAAAGTAGTTATATTTCTCCTTTTATTTATTCCTTGTTTTAATTCACAAGATTTAAAAATCTTTTAAGTATTCCACTTTAATGTTAAATAAATCTGTTTTGATTACTGGCTCTACGAATGGGTTAGGAAGAGAGCTTGCTTTAAGCTTTGCTGATCAAAACTACACTGTTTTAATTCATGGAAGAAATCCAGATAAACTTAATGAATTATTTTGTGAAATAAAATCAAGGGGAGTGGAATGTTTTCCATATGTTTGTGATTTATTGAAGAGGGAAAGTCTGGCTGGATTGGTTGAAATTGCTGTGGCTAATAATGTTGGAGTCTTAGTGAACAACGCAGGCGTTTATCTTAATAAACCTCTCAGTGAAACTACTTCTTCAGAATTGGATGAAATAATGCAAGTTAATTTTTATGTGCCTTTCTTTTTGACCCGAGGATTGTTATCTCATTTTGGAAGAAATGGTTCTGGTTTAATAGTTAATATTAATTCCCTTGCTGGAAAACAAGGTAGTCAAAATGAAACTGCATATTCTGCAAGTAAACATGCATTAAGAGGATTTTCTGATTCTTTAAGATATGAAGTCATTAGAAAAGGAGTAAGAATTATTGATTTATATTTTGGTGCGATGGCTACTCAGATGACTAAAGGAAGAAAGGATCCTTCTGAATGTATACAACCTAAAGAAGCAGCTAAAGTTATAACTTCTCTTTGTGAAAATTATGAAACTCTTTCAATTAATGAAGTCAATATTGGGAGAAGAATTTATACGAGTTGATGTTTATGGATGATTCGAAATTAGAAGAAAGAAGAAAAAAAGTTCTTATACTTAAAACAGGGTATTCGGAATTATTGGATCATCGTTTTGATATGAACTCCAGTTTAGGGGATGTATTTAGAACAACACCTTTGCTTCATGCATATAAAGAATATCATGTTACTTGGGTCACAGACCCAAAGGCGTTTCCTTTGTTAAGGAATAATCCTTTCATCGATCGACTTTTACCTCTTGATTGGCTTACTG
Source organism: Candidatus Woesearchaeota archaeon (assembly GCA_018302135.1). Lineage (GTDB taxonomy): Archaea > Nanobdellota > Nanobdellia > SCGC-AAA011-G17 > PNOQ01 > PNOQ01. The sequence goes on along the minus strand of JAGWAE010000004.1, from coordinate 22,102 downwards.
CAAAACAATTATCAAGAGAGGACTTTGATGTGTTCATAAATCTTGAAAAACATCTAGGTATTTGTGTGCTTGCTAGTGAAATATCTGCTTTGACAAGATATGGATTTGGTTTTAGAAACGGTGAATATGGACTTTCTATTCGTGCTCATGATATGGCAACAGAAGCGCTGGATATAAGTACTAAACCTGGCACTAAAAAAACTAATGAAAAAACTATTCAAGACTTATTATTTGAAGTTGTTGGAAAAAAGTGGAATGGAGAAGAATACGTTTTGGGATATAAACCTAAATCTAAACAGATTTATGATGTTGGGCTTAATACGCTTGTAGGTACAAAATGGCCTACAAAAGCCTGGCCAAATTATTGTTGGGATACTCTCGAATCTTTATTTGAAATGGAAGGATTAAAAATTACAAGACAAGATAAAGTTGGTCGTGAAGTATTAGAAGATCTTGATACTTATATGGATTGGATTAATTCTTCTAAAGTTATAGTAACTAATGACAGTTTGGGTATGCATTTGGCGATAGCATTAAAAAAGAAAGTTTTAGGCTTATTTGGACCAACCCCCGTAACTGAAGTTTATTTTTATAATTGTGGTAAGGGTATTAGACCCGAAGATAAATATGGATGTATGCCTTGTATGTCTACTTCTTGTGAGGCGCCATATAAAACAACGTGCCTAAGGGCAGTAGAACCAAGAGAAGTTTTTTCTGAAACGATGAAGTTACTTGGGACTAAATAAAATTTACGTGGGGTATATTACTAGCCATTATTTTTTCCAATGGAATTTTCCCATTTTCTACTATTCCAATTATTTTTATGTTTTTACGGTCGTTAGCACATTGATGATTACAAGACTTACTTGGATCAAATTCTCTAAATATTCTCGTGGTTTCTTCGCTAAACCATAATTTCTTAAATGATTGATCCTTAATACTTCCCATTTTACCGTCCGTTGAATATGCTTTATTATGACAGAAATACACATTTTGATCAGCACCAATAACAGGCACTACTTGCATCATAGGACACCATGAATATGTTCTGAATGATCTTCCTTCTAATTCAAAATCAGTTTGAAATGAATCATGAACTTCGAAAGAAGTATCGTTTAAATCTTCTTTTGCTCTTCTTAATTGTTCTTCGACATTGTCTCGGTGTGGTGCATGGTATTGTTCAAAATTTGGTCCCCATACAGGACTAAATCTTACGTAACTTACTCCGATATCTTTCCACATTTTCGCACCTTCATATACATCTCCGACATTTTCTTCACTTACTACAAAATTAATACCAAAAACACAATCCTTATCTTTAATTTTGGCAAATTCTTCAGCATTTCTTTTTATTGTTTCAAAATGTTTACCATTTATTCTTCTAATTCTAGAAAACTCTTCTTCACTTATAGCATCTTGGGAAATTCTTACCCATTTGGCATGTTTTAACGGTTCTGCCTCAGGGTTCATTAAAAATTGTCCATGTGTGATCATAGATAAATCTATACCATATTCTAATGTTCTTTCTAGTGTTTGTCTTATATACGGATAAAGTAATGGTTCTCCCCCACCAGAGTATGTAACTGCTTTAATTCCCATATCTCTAAAATCTTTTAATATTTCTTCCATTTTTTCTTCTGGTATTTTGTCTCTTATTACTGTTCTTTCATGTATACCTGAAAAAGAATGGTTACCGTTGCCTTTCCTATCTGCATAAGTACAATAAAAACATCCATGATTACACACATTGGTTGGTTTTACTCTAACATAAATTGGTGGGGTTACTCTTCCTTCTAATAATGATTGAACTTTTTGAGGATGATGAAGAATTTTCTCTTTAGAATATACAGTGGAACTTAACACTTCTTTTTCCATGAGAATCGGATAATTGAAAGGTATATAAAAGTTATGAAAATGTTATAATAAATTTTATATCTCATTTTAATAGAAAAGTTTAATAATTTTATAAAAGTCTCGATTTAATGGTAAAAAGTTTTAAACCTTCTTATGGTGCCGGATTTATTATTAGGTTTATATACCAATGGTTTATCATTTTTAGAAATTATACTGGAATTATGAGGCTTAAAATGTACTATTATGGGAACAAAATAATAATAAAGAAATTTTTTAATTCAGTATTCAAGTTTCGTAATGAGAAATTTCTAGGTTATAAGATATTTTTTTATGATTATGCTGACTTTAAGTCTTTGTTTTATGAAATATTTGCAGCTAAAAGTTATTTTTTAGATATTCAAAAGAAAAGACCAGTAATAGTTGATGGCGGAAGCAATATAGGTATGTCAGTTTTGTTTTTTAAAACTTTTTACCCGGATTCTAAAATAATTTGTTTTGAACCTCAAAGATTGACATTTAAACTCTTAGTCAAAAACATAAAGTATAATCATTTAAATAATGTGTATCCTTATAATTTAGCTTTAAGTGACAATGAAGAGCCAATTAAAGTATATTCTTCCGATAAATATAGTTCATGTAATGCTACAATTTTGAAGAACATGAGCAAATCTTTTAAAAAAACATATGATGAAGAGGTTAAAGCAGTACAGTTGTCTAACTTTATAGAAGAAGATATTGATATCTTAAAACTTGATGTAGAAGGCGCCGAAGGCAAAATAATAAAAGAGTTAGATGTCAATAAAAAAATACATAAAATAAAAAATATTATAATGGAATATCATAATGACTTAGATGAGAATAATGATATTACTGAAATTTTGACAATTTTGAAGAAAAATAAATTTAATGTTGAAATAGAGTCTATAAAATACCCACCAATTTCTTTTTATAAAAATAAACACTATACTTTGATTTTGTTTGCACATAAAGAATGATTTTTACTTATTACACAATATTCCATCCCATACGCATTTTTTAAAATCTGTATAACCAAAATCCCTTAAAAACGAATAAATCATATCTTCATATTCTTCTTTGTGTATTTCTATAAATACTGTCGGAGAAAATGAATTTAATGTATCTTTCATACCTTTTAATGCTTCAATTTCTTGACCTTCTATATCAATTTTAATAAATGAGGGGTTCAATTTATGTTTTCTTGTTATAGAATCAATTGTAGTTAATTTTACTTTCGTTTTTATCTCATTTTTTTTATTACCTTCACCCAAAAAACTTCCAACGCCACATTCTGTCATTGTAAATATTGCTTCCCCTTCTTTATCACTTATTGCTTTTTCTTCTATTATTGCATTATTTATTCCATTAATTTTTAAATTATTTTTTAAAAATTCTAAATTTCCTGAATCTGGTTCAACACATATAACTTTACTTTTTATTTTATCTTTATTTGCTAATGTAAAAAGACCTATGTTTGCTCCGCAATCAATTACATCTCCATTCCCTAAATCAAGATTTCTTTTTAAAAAATTTTCTTCTATTAATCCTATGTGGCCCGTTCTACAATTAATTTTAGTTTTTTTTAAATTTAAATTTACTTTTCTCCACATTTTAATTTTCGCACTTAATTCGCTAGAAAAACCCATTCGCTTCTTTAGTGCTAGTAAAGTATATGCTGTAATTGAAACAAAAGTGTCTTTTTTGAATATTCCATTTCTGATCAAGAAGGCATACATTTGAGTAGCCCTTTTGATTTTTTTAAAGACCATAATTCGCGATTATTATTACTGTTTAAATAGCTTTTGAATTATCTCTTTTTAATCTTATAAATGAAGGTCTATTTAATGCATATGCCTCAATTAAGGCTAACTTTGTTTCTTCAGAATCCCTTGGAAAATAAGATCTTATGTTCTTAAATAATCCTGCCAATCCTTCTGCGTTTAATGCTGCGTGAGTTGGTCCTTGTGTAGGGTAATCATCATAACCCACTAAAATTACAGGAACATTTTGTTGATCAATACATATTTTTACTTGTTCAAATGGTCTTTCTAAAATAAAAGGAGTTATAGAGTATACTATTGGTCTTAAACCTTCAATCGTCATACCTGCTGCCACAGATATTAAAGATTGCTCACATGTACCCATATTGAAGTATCTATTCGGAAAATTTTTTTTGAATTCACTTATTCCAGATTCATAGTCTCCGGCTAGCAATACAATCTCTTCATGATCTCTTGCTAAATCTACTAATGTTTTCCCAAATTCAACTCTCATTTAATTTACCTCCCAATTCTTCATACAGTTGTCTTAATTGGTCTTTATTAGGAGATTTAGCGTGCCACGAATATTGGTCTTCTTCCATAAATCTTACTCCTTTTCCTTTAATTGTATTTGCAATAATCATTGTGCATTTTTCTCTTTGGGTTGCGGTTAGAGCATTTATTATTTCTTGATGCGAATGGCCATCAATATTTAAAACATAAGCATCGAATGCATTTAGTTTTTGTTTTAAATTGCCTAAAGATAATATTTCTTCTAATTTACCAGAACCAACACTGTGATTATAATCTATAATACCTGTTAAATTGTCTAACTTATATTGAGAAGCTAAAAGTAAACTTTCCCATGCCGTGCCTTCTTGTAATTCTGCTTCACCAAGTAATACATAAACTCTACCTTCTTTTTTCATTATTTTTTTGGCCATTGCCATACCTACTCCAGTAGGCAAACCCATACCTAAACTACCAGTTGTACAGTGTATTCCATTTTCTTCATCTCTATCTGGATGTTCTGTTATTCTTGGATGATAACCTCTTTCTTCTAATAATGGATACCAAGCTAAAGAAGCATGACCCTTACTTAGGATGAATCTATCTTGATCTGTTAGTATTTTTTGATATAAATCAACTAAAATTTCAACTGAAGACAAAGAACCACCAAAGTGATATCCTCCATATTTCTTAGCATAATCAAATATTTGTAACCTTAATAACCTAGAACGTTCCTCTAAAATCTTTAATTCATCGCTATTTAATCTCATTTTTAGATAGAATTATGACTTTCTTTTAAACTTTATGGTATTTAATTTATATTTGATATATTTTTTTATTAGCGATAAATTTGTCCAATTTTTTATTTTTTAATATACCATCACATATATCAAATACATCTTTAACATTTATATCTAATAAATATTCGGAATATTCTTCTTTTGAAGCTTTTTTATCAAACAATTTTAAACTTGCATCTGTATTCCACTTTGGAGACATAATCATAATTCCTCTTTTTTCTCCGAAGGGGTAACATTGTCTTGGATCTGAATTACCAATTAAAACAACAGATTGTATTCCAACACTTGCTGCTATATGTGCTATTCCGGAATCATTTCCTATAATTAACTTACATTTTTCTAAAATTGCTGCCATAGTACCAACCGTTAAATCATTTGTTAAATTTATACATTTGTTTCCTACTTCTTTTTTTATCCTTTCACATAACTCAAACTCATATTTGCTCCCAAGCAATAATATAGTATATTCTTTTGTTAGTAATTTTGCTAATTCAGTAAATCTTTCTGGTGGCCACATTTTTAATTTGTATCTTCCACCTGCTTGAAAAGCAATAAATGGACCATCTAAATTTTTTAATAATTCTTTTGCGTTTTCTTTTTCTTCTTTAGAAATATATCTTTTTAATATTTTGTCTTTTTCTTCTACATTTATCCCTATTAATTCAAGTAAATGTAAATTTGTTTCGCATATATGAACATCTAATTCTTTTGTTGTTGCAGGATTCCTAAATTGAGTTTTTTTATCTAATAAAAAACTGAATTTACTTCCAGGATATGAAAAACCTATTTTTATTGGTATTTTAGACAAAAATGGAGCAATTTGGTATATTGGAAGATTAGGTAACAAAACAAATCCCATATCAGCTTTTTCTTTTTTAACTTCTGAGATAGACTGTTTTAATATTGAAAACAAAATCTTAATCTTTTTCAATCTTGAAAATTTTCCTGCAAAAGATTCTAAATCTTTGATTTCTATGAATTTATATATACTTGGATCTTCGCCTAATGCATCTTTTGTTAATTTACTCCCAGTAACGATTATTTTAGCATCCGGAAATTCTTTTTTTAATTTATGGATGAATGGAAGAATGTATAAGCTATCGCCTAATGTGGTTGTGATATAATTGAATACTGCAATTTTTTTAATTTTAGTTTTATCTATCTCTTTCATTTTTATTCTTTTTTAAGCTCCCTTTTTATAGTTTATGAATTAATAACCGATAATGTTTTATATTAGTTAATTATACTATCAGGCTAATTTAACTATTGAATATTGAAAAATGAACATAAAAAGAGTAAAACGTGTTTTGAAAAAGAAGAATTCATTAAGTAAGGGATATTATTATTTGTTTAACAATAACAAGATGAATTGGTTTTTAAATACGAAAGTTTACAACAATCTTACTAATAAAAGAATAAAAAAAATTACTTCTAATTATGATTATCCTATTTCTATTCAAATAGAACCTACTAACTTTTGCAATGCACAATGTGTTATGTGCCCGAATAAACAACATAAAAGAGAAAGAGGAATTATGGGTCTAGAATTGTTTAAAAAAATCATAGATGATATAAAGGAAATAAAAAGTGTAAGAGAAATTTGTCTTTCTGGTTTTGGAGAGCCTTTTTTGGATAAAAATATTATTGAAAAAATAAAGTATGTTAAACAGAACACTAGTAAAAGTACGATATTGTTTTCTAATTTTTTTAATATTGATGAAGAAAAAATGAAAGGATTAATAGATTCTGAATTAGATGTGTTGAATATAAGTTTTAATGGTTATGACAAAGATTCTTATAATTCTACAATGAAATTAGATTATGAAACTACAAAATCTAAGATTGAAAAATTTTTAGAGATAAAAACGAAATTAAACGCAAAGAAACCACTTGTATATTTATCATGTGTTCTTACTAAATTTAATGAGAATGAATCTGAAAAATTAAAAAAATTGTGGGTTGGTAAAAATAAAGTTGATGGAATTTATATTGGCCCTCCTGATAATTGGGTAGGTAGCATAAATATAAGTTTAGTAAAAAATCAATATTTTAATCAACGTAAGAAGTATGTTTATCCTTGTAGATTGTTTTACCCAGTTATCAATTGGAATGGTGATGTTGGGTTCTGTTGTAGGGACTTTGAAGGAAAGGCTATTTTTGGTAATTTGGAAAAAGATAGTTTTTTGAATATTTGGAATTCTGAAAAGTACAAAAAGTTTAGAAGTAATCATTATTCGGGTAACTTTGAATCTGTTTGTTTACAATGTGATGTTCCATACAAACAAAACGGAATAAAATGGTGGGCTCCACTTTAATAAACCTTTTAAATTCAATTCTTGTTTAGGAGTAATATGAATATTTTGATAGTTGGTTTCTATTCACCTGAAACTATGGCATGGTATTTGGAAAGAAACTTAAAAAAAATGGGCCACAATGTTGATATTTTTTGTTATAGATCTATTTTCAAGAAAATAAGTCCTAACTCCATATTTTCTAAAGGATTTAGACATCTACCTTTATTTGAAAATATTTATCTTCATAAAATAAATAATACTCTTTTAAGTATTGTAAGAAAAAAAAGATACAATCTAATTATTTTTTTAAAGGCTGAAACAATTTTTCCATCTACTATAGAAAATATTCGTTCTTATGCTGACAAAATTATAAATTGGTATATGGATCCAATTATTGGTTTAGATAAAGGTTATATTTTGGATTCTATCCAGTATTATGATCATTTTTTTACAAAAGATACTTTTATCAAAAAAAGATTGAATGGGCTTGGGTTTAATAACGTTGGATTTTTATTAGAAGCGTTTGACCCAGATATATATAAGCCAACAAAAAAATTTGATGAATATGAATCGGATATAAGTATGGTTGGGAATATTTATGATTATAGACTTAGAATCCTTAACTCTTTAAAAGAATATAATCTGAAAGTTTGGGGTAAACTTATTTCTGTAGACAAAAATAAAGTTAAAACATTTTATCAAGGAAGACCAGCTATTCTTGATGAAAAGAACAAAATATTCAATTCAGCTAAAATTGTTTTAAACACCCATAATCCTTTTGAAATCTCTGGGGCAAACGTGAGACTTTTTGAAATATGTGGTTCTGGTGCTTTTCAGTTATCCGATACAACATTATATACTGACAATCTTTTTAAAAATAAGAAAGAAGTATTATTTTATAATAATATTGAAGAATTAAAGGAATTAACTCAGTATTATTTGAATAATGCTGAGGAAAGAAATAAAATTGCACTTGCAGGTCATAAAAGGGTAATCAAGGAACATACATATGATGTAAGGTTGAAAGAATTATTTAGAATTATAAAAACTTCCTAATATTTTTGTAACTTCTTTTCCTATATTTTTATTGTCTAATTTATCTTTAAATTTCTTGTAACTATTATTTGCTATTTTTTCTCTTAGTTTATTATCATTTTTTAATATTAATATTTTATCTGCTAAATCTTTTTCATTGTGAGGTTTGCATAGTAAACAATTTTCTTTATCTATGAATATCTCTTTTATTGCCTTTGTTTCTGAAGTTATTAACGGTTTTTTTGTTGCTATAGTTTCGAATGCTTTATTTGGTATGACATTATTTGTTTTTATAGATTCCCCAAAAATACCTAAACAAATATTTGCTTTATTTATCTCTTTTGCTAGTTCTTCTAAACTAATATTTTTGTCAGTAAATTCTATGTTATTTAATTTTAAATCTTTATACAATTCTTTTATTTTTTTGTGTTCTTGACCGCTACCTATTATTTTAAATTGAATATTTTCTTTTTCTAGTATTTTTGCCGCTTTGACTATGTATTCTACACCTTGCAAAGGAATAAATGTTCCGTGAAATTCTACAATAAATTTATCCTTTTTTATATCTTCTTTTGGGTAAAAAATTTCATCATCAGCTCCAACATAAACTACTGAGAACTTTTTGTTTTTTAGTTTGAATTCACTACAAAAATAACTGATATGTTCTTGCGTGTCTAATATACAATGATCTGCTAGTTTGCATGACATTTTATCTATGAATTTTAATAATTTTGATTTCATAGATTTTTCTTTTATTATTTTTCTATCTATTACTAAATTTTCATAATCCGAAATAAAAACATCAAAAATTATTTTTTTTCTGTGAATCGGTTTTAATAGCCAGCTATAAAATAAAACTATCTTACCCGTAACTATCAAAAAATCAAAATCTTTTTTTAATATTCTTTTTATAATTTGAAAATATTTATTTTTCTTTGGAGTAAAAATATTTGTTTCAACATTATTTAATTTCAATCCTTTATATAAAACTCTCCCTCTTGAGTAATCTTCTATGTTGTAAACGCCAAGCATTAATATTTTCATATTAATTTAGACCACAAAATATTTAAATGTCTTTCTTTTCTTTGTCTAATGACAGTTAAAACTCGTGTATTATCAAGATTTAGACAAAATAAAAGAATTTTTTCAATATTTCAATCTATCTCTTTTTTGAGAGATAAGGTAATTGACCCGCCAAATATTCGTAAAACTGAATGGAATTCTAATATAAAAAGTCTAAAAATAAAAAGACACTTAACTATTTTTAATGATAGGGAATTGGAGTTTAAAAATTATTTTAGAATTAACAATCTTTTTCTTTTCAAATATTATTTGAGAAATAATTTCCCTAGAACGATGATTTTTGCTGATAAAATAACTAAGTATTATCAAGACAGTGTTGATAATGATATAGATTTAAATAATGCCCATAAAAATTCAGAGTTCGATTATTTACTTAGACTTATGATGGCATATACCCGATTTACAATGATATTACCTTATTTAGATTTCATAAAAAATAATAATAAAATTTCTGAAATGAAAATTTTGGATTATGGTTGTGGGGTTAGCGATATAGGCATATTATTCGCTTCATTGGGTGCAGATGTGACTATATCTGAAATATCTGGAACAAGACTGGACTTTGCAAAGAAAAGATATGACAATCGGGGATTTAAAGTTACTTGTATCCCTATTAATGGTCCATCTCATTATCCTGTACTAGAGGAAAATAAGTATGACTTAATAATTGCTACCGAATTATTCGAGCATGTAAGAGATCCTTTTAAATTGTTAAAAAATTTTACGAATGCACTTAAAATAGGGGGTTATTTATTTGATTCTATGGGGGGTAATTTCGACAGACCTATTAAAGGTGACCATCTTAAGGAATCTATCCAAATTGGAAATTCTATAGATTATATTAATTTTTATAAATATCACTTCGATCAATTAAATGTTATCAACAACCATCCCAATTTATTATATTTGAAAAAAAGATAATCTATTTTTTTTGTGCGAGTTTATTATATATACTACTAATATCTTTTGATAATTCATTTCCAGAGTATTTTTTTGAATTTTCAGTTAAAACTTTTCTGTTTATCTTTTTTAGTTCTAATTTTTCGAGTATTTTTGTAAGTTCTTCCGAATTTCCTGGTTCAAATAACATACCAATTGATCCATTAGTTATTATATCTGTTGTTCCGCCTATTTTTGAAGCTATTGGAAAACAACCAGCAGCCATAGACTCTACAATAACTCTACCGAATGCCTCAGGTATAATTGATGGAAAAATCAATACATTGTGTTTTGATAATACTTTTGGAATTTCTGAATAATTTATTTCATTATTCACTGAAACGTTTAATTTATCATTTTCAATTATTCTTCTAATTTTTTCTTTTAACTCTCCTGAACCATATAAGTTACATGTATACTCCTTATTTAATTTTTTTAGAGATTCTAATAATATAAGAACTCCTTTGAATTCTGTATACCCTCCAAAATAAACAATGTTTAGTTTTTTTGAGTCTGAATTATTTTCTTTGAAATCTTCAGTTTCAACTATATTTGGTATAACTGATATTTTATTTTTGTTTATTCCCAATATTTCTAATCTTTTTGATAAATAACTGCTTATTGGGATATAATAATCAAAATCTTTTAGTTTACTACTTCTTTTTTTATACAATTTATAGATATACTTTTTAAAAATTATATTTTTTTTCAGTAAAAAAGTATTCTTTAATTTGCCTATATTCTTTGAATTGTTAATACAGGAATTAAATGTTTTATAATCGCAAAATTTATTACACTCAGTTTTTCCTTCATATAATAAATCCCCTTTTGGGCAAAAAATAACTGGTGAATTTATATGAACTACTTTTGGACAGTTTATATCACATAAACCATATATTGAATTTATGTTAAAATAATGAATAATATCAAATTTATATTCTTTAAATAGCTCTTTTGTGTATTTTTTTACTGAATTTGGATATACTGCACTTCTTTTAATATTTGAAAGAATAGAACTTGGATTTTCTCCAGTTTTTGTTAATCTATGAACATGTATTCCTTCAATAATTTCTTCTTTTTTTGTACCTTTAAATTTGGAAGTTAATATGTGTATTTCTACACCGTTTTTTGCTAAATATTTGCCAAGTAAAAAACAACTAATTTCTCCCCCGCCTTTTCCTTTTGGTGGAAAATATTCACTTATGAATAAGACTTTCATGGTATAATTTTATTATTTCCTCACTTATTTTATTCCAATCATACTTATTAACTATTTCTTTTGCTTCTTTTGTTTTTTGATTATATATTTTTTTGTTTTTGATTAATATTTTTATTTTATTTGCTAAGTCTATATGATTCTTTTTTTTGAAGATAAAACCTCCTTTTCCATTATTTGTTACTTCCTTAAATGCTTGAATATCGGAACAAACATAAGGTAATCCGGAAGCCATTGCTTCCAATATTACTATTCCAAACCCTTCCAAAACACTAGCTGAACAAAATATATGTGATTTTTTTAATAAAACCTTTAATTTTTCGTTATCAATAAAACCAGTAAATTCTACATTATTTTCTAGCTTTAATTTTTTTGTTAAATATTTTAAATTGTTTATTTCATCTCCTTTGCCTGCAATTATTAGTTTAATATTTGGAGTTTCTTTTTTTATTAGATATATAGCATATATTATATCTTTAATTCTTTTAAATTTTGTAAGTCTGGATACAGTAATTATTGTAGGATTTTCGTACTTTTTTGATTTAATATTGTATTGTTTTAAGTCAATCCCATTAGGAATCACTTTTATTCTTTTTTGATACTTTGATATTTTATCTGCTGTAAAATTACTGACAGAAATTATTTTATCCCATTTTAATGAAAGTGTTTTTCTTTCCCATATCTCTCCTAAAATTCCAGTAATAATTCCTTTGTTTTTTATCCAGTCTCCTATCCAAATTTCGTGATAAGTTATAATTTTTTTTGAATGGTTCTTTTTGGCTGCGTAGTAAACTGGTAAATATGTAATGAAGTTATATCCTTCAGTTATGTCTGCTTTTAGTCTTTTTGCGGTATTATACGCTGCGATGGTAAATCTTAATCTACTTATAATATTTTTTTCGTTTGAATATTCATGATTTGGGCCAACTCGGATAACATTAATATTATTCAATACTTGTTTTCTTGCTTGGCCTTTTTTCCAAGAGGTAATGACAGTTATGTTATTATTTTTGGCTAGTCGTTTTGCTATGTTATAACATCTGTTTTCAACACCGCCAGAAATATTTTCATTCTCGGAATATGGAAAATATTCACTTATGTAAATTATTTTCATTTTTTATTGCTATTGTCCTTACAATCTTAGTAATCTTTTTTTCTGTATTTTCTAATTTTGCGTATAGTCTAAATACCAAGTAAGCTAACAAAATTATTATTGCATATATTCCTAAGTCTGCTGCTCTTTGTACACCCAATGATCTTGAAATTATTTCTATTACATTTGGTAAAAGTGTTCCTAAAATAATAGCAATCCAAAATAATATCCAGAAGAATGATTCCAATTTTTTTAGATTTTTATCTTTTATATTTATGAAAACTCTACTTAATGCAAATGCACTAAATATTAATATTACTATTTGTACAAATTCCATTTTAAACTCCTACCTTCTTTAATACCATTTTCGATAATATCTTTATTGAATCAAAACTTCCTTGACCCTTTCTGCCATTTTTTAGTGTTTCTTTTGTGTATTTAATTGTTACGGGTATTTCTTTATACTTTATCTTTTTTGAATTTATTTGTTCTACAATTTCAGATGCGTGTTCCATTCTATCGGATTTTATTACTATTTTTTTTGCTGCAGAGTTTGAAAGTGCTCTAAACCCATTATGTGCATCGCTTAATTTGATTCTGTAGAAGATTAAAATTGCTAATATTCCTCCTTTTAGCATGAGTTTTCTGAAAAAAGGAATCTTTTGTTTTTTTAAAAATCTTGAACCTAAAGTAGCGTCTACTTCTTTCTTAATAATCGGATCTAACATATATTTTATTTCTTTCGGATTGTGTTGACCGTCCGCATCAAAGTGAACTATATAATCTGCGTTATTGAGTAATGCATAGCTCATACCTGTTTGTAATGCTGCCCCTTGGCCACGGTTTATAATGTGCTTTAAAGTTATAGCCCCTGCAGATTTTGCTACCTTAGAGGTTTGGTCTTTGGAACCATCATCTACAACAATGATGTTATGATATCCTTCTTTTTTTAGACTGCAGATTACTTTAGTTATATTGTTCTCTTCATTATACGCGGCTATTACAATATACGTTTTTTCCATGTTTTTGCAAGTTTAGCAACTTTTAAATAGGTTATGGAATAGCATATTTTATGGATGATTCTCAGGATAACCAGCCAAAGTCTTCATTTTTAAAGAAAAAAGGGGTAGTAATTGTATTAATTTTGTTTATTCTTCTAGGTTTTTACCTGAGAGTTTATCATGTTGATTATCCGGTGGTAGGTTATCATAACTGGAAAGAGACTCATTATCTTACTGAAGCTAGGAACTTTGCCAGAGAAGGGTTTTTTAGTGCAGGTTTTTTTGTTCCAATGTGGGATTATCCTGGAATATATGAAGAACAAAATGGCTCACATTCTGACACTTTTCCAACTACACCTATAATTGTTGGTTTGCTTTTTAACATATTTGGAATATCTCTTACTTTGGCAAGATTGACTAATATATTTTTATCTTTAGGATCAATATTTTTTATGTATTTAATTGTAAAAAATTTGTTTAATAGAGAAGATTTGGCACTACTTTCTGCATTTATTTTAGCCATAAATCCATTAAATATCTTTTTTGGAAGACAAATGGACTTGATAAATTCTGCTTTGTTCTTTACATTAGCTGGAACTTATTTTTATCTTCTTTGGTTGAAACTTCCCAACTGGAAGAATACTATACTTTTTTCTATATTTTTTGCTTTAGGAGTTTTAACTAAATATACTTTTGTTTTATTATTTTTCCCTATGTTGTTTATTTTCCCATTTAAGAAACTTTTAGACAAATCAATGATTAAAAAACATTTGTTTATACTTTTTATTGCAAGTTTATCCTTGGCGTGGGTTTTGTATATACCAACTGTTTCGACAACGTTAGGAGAAGAGTTAGAATCTACTGAATTGGGCTTGGTGTTTTCTAGCGAATTTTGGAATGTTATGAAATCTTTTTTTAGTGATAATTATACTTTATATGGGGTGTGGTTGTTTGTTATTGGTGCAGTTTTATTTGCTTTGTTTTCTATTAAGTCTAAGAAATATAAAACTAATGTAGGTTATAAATACTTTTTAGTATATTTAGCTTCTTCTATACCTTGGTTTGTATACATGTCATATAAATTACAAGGACATAACTATCACCAATATCCTTTGTTACCTTTGTATTGTCTTATTGTTGCTTATTCTATCCTTTTTATATCTGTAAATGCTGCTAAAATAATTAATGTTAAAAAATTAAAATGGGTTTTTGTGATAATATTATTATTCTTTTTGTTAACTTCTTCAATAACTTCTAAGAATAGAATGTTTGATACTCAATTTATTGGACTGGATGTTGCTGGGGATTATATAAATAATAACAAGTTACCTGGTGAACAAGTGGTACATAGCAGTCATCAAGCTTATGGTTTGCTTTGGCATGCAGATGTAAAAGGAACTGGAGGAATACCTAGTAAAGTTGATGATCTGAAGTATGCATTGAATAATTTAAGTGCACCTTGGTTATTTGCTTATAATTGGGATTTTGCAAAAATATTTGAAGATCCTGAATTGAGTGAATTTATACAGTCTAACTATCATTTGGAACAGCTTGGATTTATTCAAAGTAATGGAAACTATGTCCCAGTTTATATTTTGCTTAAACATGGAGGTTCGTTTTCTGAAGTGGAGATAAATCTTTTTGTTTCTTCTAGAGAGATGAAAACAAGAGAATATGAGAATAGTAACGGAAAATATTCTTTATTATACGTTGATAAATAATTAAAAATAACCTTTTGTTTTATGGTCTTTCATCTTCGTCAAACTGTAAACCATCATAATGCCTGTGGCAAAATACATTAGAAAAAATGCAATTGATTCTACTCTTACTGCTTCTACCATAAGTAACAAACAACCTATAATTCTAAGCCATACGAATTTTTGTGAATATATAGGTTTTTTTGCTTTTTTGGTTTCGTAGAATTGTACTATCCATGATGAAAAAAATATAAATCCCCCCGCTAAACCTATTAAACTGTCTGCCATATAATTCGTTTTGATTGGTTTATTTTTAAATCTTGTCTTTTTTGCAATTAGATAAGCTTTATATATTTTTTATTTTTCCCTTTAGGATGAAGGATTTTGTCAAAGTTGTTAAAACTCGTAAAAGTATAAGAAGTTTTTCTGATAAAAGGATAGATAATAAACTATTGTTTAAAATACTGGAATTGGCCACTTTTGCGCCAACTAGTTGTAATCAACAATTATGGAATTTTATAATAATTGAAGAACCTTCAATAAAAGATAAACTGATTAATATTGCAGCTTCTAATACAATGATAGGTAAATCTCCTGTACTTATAGTTATGACTTATGACTCTTGGAATTATAAAGAAGCTATACAAGCGGCAAGTATGGCTACAAATAACATCCTTTTGGCTTCTAATTATTATGGGGTTGGGTCAATAGCAATAAATAGTTTTGGTTCGGAGAAAAAAGTTAAGAAAATATTAAACATACCTGAAAATCAGACTATATGTTGTTTTATTTTATTAGGTTATCCTGATGAAAGATCAAAAAATGCTCAGCTGGTTCCAAGAAAACCTGTAGATCAATTAATACATTGGAATAAATTTGTTAAAAGAAATTTAGTTAATTATAATTATAATCCTGAGGATTGGTCATTAATGCAACTTATTGATCATCAAAAATATTATTCTAGAAAAACCTATCTTGGAAAAGAAATGGATTTATATCATAACTATGAAAAAGATTTGATAAGAAATATAATAAAAAGACATGCGAATGGAAAAATATTAGATATTCTTACTTATGACGGAAGCTATTTATCTGAATTTCCGGAAAATAGTTCTATAGTTTGTTTAGATCTTTGCAAAGAAACTTCTGATTATAGCAAAGAGTCTATATCTCTTAATAAATTGAAATCAAATTTTTCTTTTGAAATATATGATAAAAATAAAATATCCCCAAATCATTTTGATAACGTAACTATGTTTTTTAAGGCTGAAAGATTGTCAAATAAACTTTTGAATGAATTTAGTCATTTGAGCTATGATTTATTAAATGAAAATGGAAAGTTAATCTTCGTTTATAGAAGAAATAGTTTTCTTTTCTCTCTTTATTATAAAACTATAAAAATATTATTTGGTAATGATATTCGTAAAACTGGAATATATTCTTTTTTTGGGCCATACAAACCATTAAAGTCGAAAAGATTAATTAATATTTTAAGAAAAAATAATTATAATAATATAAAAGAGTTTAGATATTTTTTAATTCCTCCTTTTTATGAAAATTTATTACAAATGTATTTACAATATAAAAAAAGTGATGGTTCTAGTTATTTACATAGAACTAAGAGAGAAAATTACCTCACTAGATTGATGTCAAAAATAATAAAAAAACAAGGAATAAGGAGGAGCAGATTTGGTTCCGTATCTGTGGTTATAGCTTCAAAATGAATGAAAATGATTATTTATTAAGTGTAATAGAACAGATACCCAGATTGATTGGATTGTTGAATAGAAATCCTCTGTCTGTTAATTATGGTTGCTTTGATAGGGATTATTGGCAATACAAAATAGTTGATTTTCCTTGTTGTAGAAAACAAGAAGCAGTTTTAACTTTGACTTTATTGTATAATTTTGATAATCCAAATAATCCTTATTACAATAACGAATCTATTCTAGAATTAATAAATGCAGGCATACTTTTTTGGTGTAAAATTCAGGAAAAAAATGGATCTTTCAATGAATGGTACCCTAATGAAAGTAGCTTTGTTGGAACAGCTTTTTCTGCATATGCTGTTTCTGAAACTTTAATATTATTGAAGAGTAAGATAAGAAATAAAAGATATATTATGTCTAAATTAAAAAAATCTGTGGACTGGTTAATAAAAACAAAAGAAAATCAAGCACAAAACCAGGTTTCTGGGGCTCTGTTGGCAATATATAATTATTATTTATTGACTAAAAATATTGAATATCAAAGGTTTGCCAAATCTAAACTAGATTTTCTTTATACTTCTCAAAATAAAGAAGGATGGTTTTTAGAATATGGGGGATTTGATGTAGGTTATTCTTCTTTACTTATTAGTTATCTAGGTAAATATTATCTTAAATCTAAGGATGCGAAAGCTTTAGAAATCTTGAAAAAATCTATTGGATTTATAAAATATTTTGTTTATCCAGATTTTAGTTTTGGTGGATCTATAGGTAGTAGAAATACTCAATACGTTCTTCCAGATGGTTTTGAGATAACTTCTGAGCTAATTGAAGATTCTAATCAAGTTTGTTATATTTTAAGAAATTTTTCTAAAAATAAAATGCTTTCTTTTGAAAAATTAGACGATAGATATTTGTGTTATAATCTATATAATTATTTGCAGTCTATTTTATACACAACATATAAATTTAAAAAAGTAAATATAAATAATTTTGATAAATATTTTAAAGAAGCTAATATTTATATAAAAAATAATACAAACTTTTATGTTGTTATGAATTTAAATAAATCAACGTGCCATGTGCTATTCAAGAAATCAAAGAAAGAATTTTTTGACAATGGAATATCTATTGTAACCAATAAAAATAAAAAAATGTATTCTTCTTATCTAAACGATAAAACTAAACTGAAAATAAATGATCAAACTATCTCTATTTTTGGTAATTTTAGCAAGATTCCGGATAGGCAGATGAAAACATTTAATTATCTCGTTTTGAGGGTTTTTCAATTGACTTTTGGTAAAGTGGGTTTCATAAGTAGAAATACTAAATCAATTCTTAGGAAAATATTAATAACAAAAAAACACAAGTCTTATTTTAATTTTGTAAGAAGTATAGAAATTAATAAAGATGAAATATTATTTAATGATGTAGTTTATCCTTCAAATAATATAAAATATCTTATCTTTGGAGAGCCTACTGCGTATATATATGTTCCAAGCTCAAATTATTTTGTTGATGGTGAGATTGAAATAAACAAAAAATTGAGGATTAAAAATAGTCATGTAAACAGTAAAATTGTTGTTAAACGAGTTTTAGATGTGCAAGGAAATATTAAAAACCAATCTTTCTCTTAACTTCATAGTTTGTAACATTATTGTTTTTTACTATCATTTCGCCTAATAATCCTATTGAAATTAATTGTAAACCCATCAGAATTAAGATAAATCCAAAAATTATAAGACTGATATGTGTTAAGAATAACTCTCCTAAAAATACTTTTAAGTATAATGCATATAATTCCATTAAAAATCCTATTGTTCCAAGTGCAATACCAATCCCTCCAAAAAAATGTAGCGGTCTGTTTGAATAATTTGTTAAAAACCTTATTGTCATGAAGTCAAATAAACCTCGGGATAATCGTCCGAACCCATATTTACTTTTTCCATATTTTCTTTTATGGTGAGTTATTTTTATTTCTCCCACTTTGAATCCTTTTTCAGCTAGTAATGCCGGAATGTAACGATGCATGTCTCCATATAATTTTAAACTCTTTGCTGCTTCACTTTTATATGCTTTAAATCCACAATTCATATCATGAATACTTAGTTTTGTGGCTTTTCTATTTGTATAATTAGCTATCTTTGAAGGAATTGTTTTTGTTAATGGATCTTTTCTTCTGAATTTCCAACCAACTACAACATCATAATTTTTTATTGCTTCTAAAAATCTTGGAATCTCGTTTGGATCGTCTTGTAAATCTCCATCCATAGTTATGATAATCTTTCCGGTTGCATTTTTGAAACCTTCATATAAAGCATAAGATTTACCAAAATTTTTTCTAAATTGTATTAATTTTACTTTATTGTCTT
The DNA here is from genome assembly GCA_018302135.1 of Candidatus Woesearchaeota archaeon. Taxonomy (GTDB): domain Archaea; phylum Nanobdellota; class Nanobdellia; order SCGC-AAA011-G17; family PNOQ01; genus PNOQ01. The sequence goes on along the minus strand of JAGWAE010000004.1, from coordinate 2,724 downwards.
TATCTTGCAATGCTTCTATATTTCTTATGGTGTTGTCTTTACTTCCATCATCTGCAAAAACGATTTCATAACTTAACTTTAAGGACTGAATAACTTCGTTTAGTTTATTATACAAAATGGGTATGTTTTTTTCTTCATTATATACTGGAATTACTATTGACAAGTCTACCATTTTATTTTCCATACATATACTTCAAATCCATTGATTCCTTGTTGATAATCAAATAATTCAAAATGATCTAAATTTTTTCCACCATAATAAAATAATTTAGTGAACATACTATCTATTAATTTTGGATCCATCAATATGGCTTTTGAATCTTCAGTTATGAAAGCTACTGCTATTTCTTCTGTGCCATTATTTGTTTCATATACACCATTTTCATCTCTATAATATTTTAAATTAATTAATCCATTATTAGTGTTTATGCTGGCTCTCTTTTCATTTTGATAAACTATAACCCCATTACTGCAGTACATTGTTCCATTTATATTATTACAACTACCTTCGTTACTGTATGAAGGATATGGAGAAATCCATGAATCTGCTTCTTTTTCAGTTAAGCTTTTTGTTTCTCTATAAACAGAGTCTATTTCTTCTTCAGTGTAATCTAGTGTTTCACTTAATATTTTTGCTGCGTTTTCCTTACTATTTGTGTTGATTGTATTGTAAACAAATGCTCTTTCGAAATCCCATGAACCAAAGTGAGCCCATACTCCTCCTTTGGAAACCATATCTTCTGAAGTTATGAAATAGTTTTCTCTTTGTTCGCAGAACATTTTATCTAAAACTTCATCTGGATTATCTATATGATCGGCTAATATTTTTCTTGCTTCTTCCTTGTTATTTAATGGTAAAGCTTCATCTAGTATTTTTTTTGCTAATAAAGGATCTTCTACTTTTTCTAATAAAATATCATAAGCATCATTTGCGCCACAGTTTAACATTCTTAATATTCCCATAGCTTCATCTTCATTATTGGTTGTTAGTGCTCTTCCAACCCAGTGTGCTTGAGGCTTATTTTGTGATGCACCATCGAAGGTAACTGCTCTGTCTGCTATTGCTTTGAACCAGTGACCATAATCCCACCAAGAAGTTATAATTGCATTTTCAGAAGAATTTTCTTTTATGTTAGTTAATGCGTTTACCCATCCATCATCTATCATTGGAATTTCAGATTTTGCAATATTTTCTACATTCTTTACAGGTTTTATGAATAATAAAACGATAACTATGATTAATAAAATAGCGATTATTTTTTTGTTTATTTCTAATGATTTGCTTAATTTTTCTGTGGCCCAGTTATAAACTACTCCTGCGAAAATACCTACACCTATTGCGTGTACAGGTACCATGTACATTGTGAACCTTACTCCTTTAGTTGTACTATATAATGTGCCTACGAACCATAAAATTAAGAAAATACTATATTTTACTTCTAACTGTTTTTTATTTTTCTTTAGTAAGAATAGTACAATTCCTAAGATTGAAATTAAAAATAATAATTTTCCACCCAATGTATCCATGACTGCTGAAAAATTAGTTTCTCCTAGTTCTGCTACTGTGTTGTAAACATTAGGCCATAATGATTCTTTGGCTGCTTCTTTTAGGAAAAATACACTTATTGGGCCAGATACTGCATCTATAAATGATTGAATATTAATTATGATAGATACGAAGAATAATGTTGATGCTAAATATGAAACAGCTGTTACTATAGCATTTTTAGTTCGTACTTCTTCGAATATTTTTTTCTTGTATTTTATTAATAAATATAATAAGTAAATGAAAATAGTTCCTAAAATAAAATCAAATATGTACCACCATCCTCCCCAAGCGAATGCAAATAATCCTGTAGATAGACCTGCCAAAATTGCTAAGATTATCTTTTTCTTCTTTTGTTCGTATTTTGTGCCAAATGATTCTAAAAATAACCAAGCGATTAAAACTGAGAAAAATACAGTGTATACATCTGTGTCTGGAGCTCCTGCGGCAGTTCTTACAAAAAATGATTGGCTTATTGCCAATAATGATGCTGCAACTAATCCTCCAACATTACCTACAACTCTTCTTACTATGAAGAAAGTAGGAATTGTTGTTAGTGCTGCGAAAAGCAAAGGAACGAAGAATATAACATCTTTTACAGTAGTATCAAAGAATATGCTAACTATTTTGTATATATAAGCTGTGATGAATGGATGTAAATTACTTTCTACAAATTTGCCATTTGGAGCAACCATATGATTATCAAAAGGTTTCCCATCAACTAGTTCATCACCAACGTCTCCATTTTCTACTACATTAACTGCTTGTCTATAATAATAATATTCATCTATACCAAGAATGTAAGTGTGTCCTTTTTCATCTTGAAAATTGGCTTTTATTTGTTGATGCAGCATTTCAACTTGTTGATTAAAAAGGTCTTTGTTTTGTTCTATGTATAGGTTTGTTTGTTGAGAGACTAAATTATTATATGTTGTTTCATCAATATCTGGATATTCCTTCATTATATTGCTGCCTATTTGATCTTGGATTCTTTGTATTACTGTGCTTTCTGCCCATTCATTGGTTGCAGGTAAATCATAAGAATAAGCTCTGTAGTAAGATGCTAAGAATAAAGGGATTAATAATAATACTATAATTGTTAAATGATATTTTTTCCAGAACTCTTTAATTTTGTTTACGTTTATCTTTTGTATTTCTAGCTCTTCTGACATCTTTTT
>JAGWAE010000003.1 GCA_018302135.1 Candidatus Woesearchaeota archaeon | reverse complement strand
AAACATTTCTTTATTTATTTTGATAATAAAATTGTGATAAATCTTTGTTTCTTGCAGTTTCTATTAAAAATATTAAATTAAATACAGTTAAAATTATAAAAATAAATAAAGAAATGTTTAGTAATAATTTTTTCATTATTCTCCTGTTATTCTTCTCACCTTTTTTATAAATTCTGCTCTTTCTACTTTTGTTGTTAATCCTTGTTGTTGTGCTAAACTATTTAGATATTCTTCTGAAACTCTATTTGGATCGATTAATTTACTGATAATTTCTATTTCTTGTGCTGAAAGTTTTATAGCATTTAATCTATAATCTTTGAATGCTTGCCAAGTTAAAGGTACCCATCTTGAAACTATTTCTTCACCTATTAAGCTGGCGTAACTTCTAATTTCTAATTGTGCATGAGATTCCATTCTTAATGTTAAAAAATGAATTAAATTTTTCAAATCAATTTCCCAATAAGCTTCTGTGTAAGTTGATAATGGTAAATCTTTTCTTGCTTGTTCTTTTGCAACACCCAAATCTATTCTTTCTTGATACACTTGTTGTGCGTGTTGTTGTAATTCTAATTCGTTTATTGTTAAATTCTCTCCAAGTGATTGTTCTAAATATCCTTTACTTCCTTGCTTATTATCTTTTGATTGTAAACGCCAAGCATCTGGTAAAGTTTGCTGTCTTTCATCTTTGACTTCTGAATATCTAGAGCTTATTTCATTTACTGAAGCAGTTCTGTGCCTAATCCATTGACGCCAGGCATCCATTGGTACTTTTACATGTAGTTTAATATCACACATTTCGAATGGAGAAGTGTGATCATGTCTCATTAAGTATCTTATTAATCCTTCATCATCTGAAATTGTTTTAGTTCCTTTACCATAACTTACTCTGGCTGCTTGAACTATGGAGGAATCATTGCCCATATAATCTACAACTCTAATAAATCCTCTATCTAAAACGTTGAATTGTTGTCCCAAAATCTCATCTAAAGCAGGTGAACTTGCTCTTTGTAATCTTTCTGCTTCCATTGTGTTTTTTTGAATAAACTTGGATTTATAATCATTTATGGTTAGAAAGATATAAAACTAAAGATTTAATCTTGCTCTTATCTGCTGTATTTCTTGCATGATTGTTTGATATTCTAAACATCTTCTTATTTCACTATAAACTTTTGTTGGTGCTTGGTCGGCATTTACAAATAGTAAAGTTTCTTTTTTGTAATCTGGGTCCACGATTTCTCTAGCTTTATCTAATCTGTCTGTGAAAGATCTCATATTTTCGAAATAATAGGCAACTTGAGTTAAAAATGCTAACTCTTCAAATTTCTCTTTTTTTGATCTATTTTTAGAAATCCTTCTTAATGCCTTTTCCGGGGGGATTTTGAACACCATTGTTAAGTCTGGAACTGGAAATACTTTGTTTGCTTCTATTATTCTTTCTAATTCAATTCCTTGGGCTTGTTGATATGCAATAGTTGAGTAATAATATCTATCGGAAATTACTATATTACCTTGTGCTAATTCTTGTTCAATCATTTGTAAATGTAATGTTCTATCTTTTACATATAAATCAAAACAATCTTCTCCTTTTTCTCTTGGATCTCTATCACTTTTTAGAATTTGTCTTATCATTCTTCCATATTCTGATTTCCATGGCTCTCTAGTCTGTTTTAAATCTGAACCTTTGTTTAAATCAAATAATTCTCTAGTGATAAGACTTAGTTGAGTATTTTTACCAGAACCATCTATACCTTCTAAAACTATGAATCTACCTCTTTCCATTAAAGTTGGAGGAATTTAACTTTGTTTAAATATGTTATTGGCTTTTTAGATAGATATTTAAAGATGTATTTTTGAGTAGTTTTATGGACAAAATAACTAAAGAAAAGCTGGAAAAATATTTTAATATTAGTCAAGAAGCTTTTGAAATGGCTAAAAAAAATCCAGGTAAAAATAAAAAGTATTTTGATGATTTTATTGATATGATTTCAAGATATATATCTGATGCTAAACACTTTTATAAAAAAGATGATTATGTTAATGCCTTTGCAGCTTTAAATTATGCCCATGGTTGGTTAGATGCGGGTGCAAGAAGTGATGTTTTTGATGTTCATGACTCAAGATTATTTACTTCTGATTAATCTTCGTTTGGGCTTGATGCTTTAAATGGATTGTAACAAACTGCGAAACCTGATATATCTGCACTAGGTTCTGGTTTATTTTTGCCGTATCTTGTTGATCTCCATTCTCCAAACATATAAACAGAGTTATTTTGCCTTAGAAAGTCGTCTCTTAATAATCTTATTCTGTCCAAATCTCCATTGTAATCTAATGCATGATTTACTACTTGGTATGGCCCGTTTTCAGCTCTAACTGTGAACATTTCTTCAAATTTTGTTTGTTTTAATGCTTCATTTACTCTTATTGAAGCTGGAATACACATATATAAATAAAATCCGCTGGCAGCTACCAAACTTACTAATCCTTTTTTAGTTTTTGTTTTCATTTTCAATTTTGCAACAAATAATTGATTTATAAAACTTCCTTTTTAATAGATTCTAACAAATTATTTAAATATAGTTCGATTCTTTATTTTTCAAATGACTGCTTTAGTTGATAAAGATATTAAAAAATTTATAAAATTAGGAATTATGAAGTCAAAAATAGGAATAGAAGATTCGCAAATTCAGCCATCAAGTTTTGATTTAAGAGTTGATGATAAAATGTTTGTTATTCCTTCTTCTTTTTTACCTATAAATTCAGATATTGATACTTTTTTGAAAGAAACTAGTTATGAAATTCTTGATATTAACGAAGGTATTATTCTTTATCCTGGAAATGTTTATATAATTCCTATTTTAGAAGAATTAAAACTTCCTATAAATGTTTTTGCAAAAACTAATCCAAAAAGTTCTTTTGGAAGGATTGATTTGTTAACTAGAGTTATTGCTGATAAAGTAAGCCATTTTGATTATTTGCCTAAAGGATATAAAGGAAAATTGTATTTGGAAGTAATACCACAATCATTCCCTGTAAAACTCTCGAAATTTGTTAGTTTAACTCAATTAAGATTTTTTAAAAACGATTCTAATATACTTAAAGATAAAGAACTTTATGATTTAAATAAAAAATTTCCTTTGTTATATGATGAAAATGGAAATAAGTTAGATATCAAAAAATATATTCATAACAATGGTTTGTATTTAACTGTTGATGTTAACCACAAATTAGTTGGATATAAATCTAAAAATGCTTCTAAATTTATTGATTTAATAAAGAAAGAATATTATGATCCTGATGATTATTTTGAAAAAATTTACGCAAAAGATGAAAAGCTTATTTTAGAAAGAGGTTCTTTTTATATTTTAAAAACAAAGGAAAATATAAGTATACCTGTTGATTATTCTTGTGAAATAGTTCCTATAGAACCAACTTTGAGTGATTTAAGAAGTCATTACGCCGGTTTTTTTGATCCTGGATTTGGAAATGGCGGAAAGAAAAATATGAAAGGCAGTCCAGCTATACTCGAAGTTAGAACTAGTGATCATAATTTTATGATTCAAAATGGTCAAAGAATAGCAAGATTTGAATTTGTTAAAAATAGCTCTTTGCCCGATAAATCTTATGGTGTTGGAAGTAATTATTTTTTGCAACAAGGTATAAAGTTGGCTAAGTTTTTTAAGTCCAAATAAGTAAAGTTTAAAAATTAACAAATTAAAAATTAGTTATGAAAAAAGTTGTGATTAGTTTAGGTGGGTCTATTATTGTTCCTGATAAGGTCGATTATCAATATTTAAAGAAGTTTTCTAAGTTAATAAAGAAGTTTAGCAAAAAGAACAAAGTTGTGATAGTTTGTGGTGGTGGAAAAACTGCTAGACAATATATTGATTCATTGAAACATATAGTTAAAGATGATAAATTATTAAGTATTGTTGGTATTGCAGCCACAAGATTAAATGCTAGGTTAGTTAGTGGTGTTTTTGATATTAAACATGATATTCCTGAAAGTTTGAATGATGTTAAAAAGTTATTAAAAATTCATAATTTGGTTATTTGTGGTGCTCTGGGTGAGCGTGCTAACATGACTTCAGATGGAAATGCTGCTGAAGTTGCAGCTTTAATAAAAGCTGATTTTTTTGTTAATGTGACTAATGTTGATGGATTATATACTAATGATCCTAGAACTCATAAAGATGCTAAATTTATTTCTGCTATAAGCTTTAAAGATTTTATTATTAAGATTGATAAAATTAAATTTAAAGCTGGACAACATTTTGTTTTAGATCAGTCTGCTGCTAAAATAATTAATGGAGCTAGAATTAAAACTTATATTATTAATAAAAATTTAAAGAATTTTAAGAAAGTTTTAAAAGATAAAAAATTTGTTGGAACTACGATTAGTTAAATTTATAAATTCTGACTAATTCCACTGAGATATGACTTCTAAAAGAGATCATTATCAATTGGGCGAGGTATCCGTTATTCTTTATCAATCTTTGTGGGATTTTCAGAGTGTAATTTTAAATTCAGAACAAAAAGATAGAATAGGTGTTGCTTATTTGGAGTATATTTTGAAAGTTGATGCTCCTTCCATCGATGATTTTTTGTCTGATCATCCGTCTGCTCAAGTGTTTCATGATGTTGGTATGAGACAGGCAGATATCAGCAAAAATGGTCCAGATTATCAGGCTTTTTGGACTGAGGTCAGAAATATAACTGGTCCTAAACATTATACGCTTTCACATGTTCAACAATTAGCAGTTTCTGAAGATCCTTGGGCAGTTATACTTATGATTTCAACCGTTTCTCGTCATGTTCAGGACTCTCATGTTCTTAATGAAATATTGTCAAATGCTCATATGTATAAATAATTAGTTTTTTAAACTTAGTTTATTCTTTTTGATTATGAAAGTAATAGTAGTAAGTGGTTGTGTTGGAACTGGGAAGACTAGGCTAGCTAAAAAGTTGAGCAAAATTTTGAAATTTGAATATTTGGATGTTACTAAATTAATCAAAGAAAATAAATTATCTAATGATTATGATAAAAAAAATAAATGTGAAATTGTTGATGTTAAAAAATTAAATAAGTTTTTAATTGAAATAATAAAAAAAAGTAAGAAAAATTTAATTATTGATTCGCATCTAAGTCACTATTTACCAAAGAGATATGTTGATTTATGTATTGTAACTAGTTGTGATATTTCTGTGTTACGTGAAAGATTAAAGAAAAGGAAGTATTCAGCTCAAAAAATAAAAGATAATTTAGAAGCTGAAATATTTGATACATGTGTAATTGAGAGTAAAGAAATGAAACACAATTTATTTGTTTTAAACACAACTAAAGGATATGATATTAAACAAATCGTTAGTTTTATTAATTCTTAGTTTTGATATTTTGTTATGAAACAATTAGTTTTTGTACAGGATGAGGAAATTGAAAAACAATTAAAGATTGAGACTGAGCTAATTAGTATAATTGATGTTCCTTTAGTTAAGTTAAGAAATGAAATCCAAAAAAATAAAGGATTAGTTATTATTAATGGCGGAGATGAAAATATTAACAGGGCTGCAGTTGAAAATAAAAGTGTAGATATTTTGTTAAATCCTGAGAGAAATAATCAGAAAGATTCTTTGTTTTTTAGAAGGTCTGGATTAAATCATGTACTTTGTGAGTTGGCAAGAAAAAATGATGTTGCTATAGGTTTTAACTTTTCTAATATTTTAAATAGTGAAGGTAGAGAAAGAGCTAAAATTTTGGGTAGAATGAGACAAAATTATAAACTGTGTAAAAAATATAGAGTTAAAATGGTTTTTTCTAGTTTTGCCAAGAAAAAATATGAATTAAGAAGTTCTGATTGTTTGAAAACGTTTGAAAGGGTCTTGAATTCTTAGAAAAGTTTATATACATGGGTTGTAGAATATACTAGACTAAAGTAGTAAAATGGAAGAACAGATAAAAGTTAATTTCACAAGGGCAATGCTTGTTTTGAAGATAAGAGATGCTTACAAGGCACCTTATCATAAGAATAAATTTATAGCTTTGAAAAAGAAGGATTGTGAAGATCCTAAGGTTTTTAAAAAATTTATGCATCAATATACAGGTAACTGGAGTAGTGGCAGTTATGATTTACAATTTGTTATAAAAGAAGGCGGTTATATGAATCAACCAGTGTATTATACTTTATGTAGATTTGATGTTAGAGATGGAAGAATAGTCAAAATATGGAAAAGCTCCCCATACACAAGAAAAACTTATCCAATATGGGAGGTTTTCTCTGAAACTAAGAAAAAACCTGTTGCTAAAAAAGTAGATAAGAAAAAAGTAGTAAAGAAGAAATCTAAATAATTAACAGTTCCAAACAAAATTATTTCTTTCGTTGGAAGATAAAATACATTTTTCGGTTGTTTCACATTCTGAGCAAATACAATAATAATTTTTATTTACGCCTTGGAATGATTCTGATTTTTGGCATCTATCATTTTCCCAGCAAGTGTTTGAACAGCTATAATGTAGCAATCCTACATTAGTATCTAATTTATTTAATTCTTTTTGTGGGGAAAATTGTTGAGAATTTGTTTGTTTAATAGATATAGAATTTGGGTAGTTAGATACTATTATTGAAACTATTGCTAAGGTTAATAATAAACCGAGTAAAACATTAAATTTTATTTTTATCACCTTATATTAATTTTATCTTTTATTTTATAAATTTATCGATATTCGTAACCTTTTTAAATAGATCAATATTTTTGTGTGAAATGTCAAATTCAATTTTAGTACCACAATATGGAATGGGTATAACTCAGAGAGAGATGGGATTGCGTAGAAAATGGATAGATGAACCTCATCATCTAGATAGATATAGATTAGTTATGCCAGTTGTCCCAGTATTTACAAGACATTTTCTTAATATGATTGAAGCTTATAATGGAAACTTTGAGCTTCGACCTAGTGATAATTTTGAAAACTCTAAATTATATGGTAAAAGAGTTAGAAATTTATATGATTATTTCGTGATTGGTAATAATGGTGGGAGTGATACTTTTTTAGATGCTTACTTTGAACCTAATGAAGATGGTTTTATGGGTTTACAAGTTAAGTCTGAACATAGATTTGAATGTGGAACAGTAGTTGCTAAAAATGTTGAATTATTGGAAGAATGTTTAGATCAAATTTGTTTTGCTGATTTGGACTCATTAAACGAACAAGGATTTCCGACTAAAATGTCTGAAGTTCAAAAATATGAAAGAGGTAAAAATATTTATTTTGTTCCTCCTGAATCTGGGAAAGTGGTTAGATTTAGATCTTATCCTGTAAATGTTCTTAATTGTAGATCTATAGGGCCTGATGACAAACCTACTAATATGGATTATAGATTAGGTGTTCTTGGTTGTTCAGAAATTCCTGGTTTTGCTCAAAGGTGGGCTAATTCTAGAAGTAGAAAGGTTTATAAATAAACTTAGCTCTAACTTTTTTTGAATGAAAGAGAAAGGCGTTAGTCTTCTCAAGGTTGTAATATGAAACCTTTGTTACCAGCGTTAAAAGAAAAAAAACGTTATATAGTATTTGAAGTAATTGCTGAAAAGTTTGATAGAGCTAGAGCTCAATCTACTGTGGAAAGTGAATGTCTTAAGTTTTTAGGAGAATTCGGAATAGCTAGGTCTGGTTTTTCAGTAATAAGTGATTGCTGGGTAAAAAACAAAGGGATTATAAAAGCAAATCCTAAATATTTAAATGAAGTAAAAATGGCTTTGAGCTTGATAAAAGGAAATGTAATTTTTAATGTTATTGGTGTTTCTGGTACATTGAATAAAGCAAAACAAAAGTTTATCAAAAAGGAGGAAATTAAAAATGCAACAAGGTGAATTATCTCATCAAATGATGGGTTACGATAGGGCAAGTACAATGTTTAGCCCAGATGGAAGATTATTACAAGTAGAATATGCTAAAAAAACAGTAAAACAAGGAACTTCTGCTTTAGGAATAACTTGTAAAGATGGAGTTATATTATTGGCAGATAAAAGAATAATTGAAAAATTAGTAGTTAGTGCTACAATAGAAAAGGTTTTTCAAATTGATGATAATATAGCGGCTGTAGCTGCAGGTATTGTTTCTGATGCTAGAATATTAATAGAAAAAGCGCAGGTAATGGCACAACAACATAGAGTTACTTATGATGAAACTATGGATGCCTATAGTTTGGTAAAAGAAATATGTAATATAAAACAACAGTTTACACAATATGGTGGAGCAAGACCTTTTGGAGTTTCATTGTTAATTGCTGGCGTAAATAGTAGACCAAGATTATTCTTAACAGATCCAACTGGAATTTATTGGGAATATAAAGCTACAGCAATTGGTGAAGCTGAAGATGAGCTAAAAGAAATTTTAGAAAAAGAGTACAAAGATGTAATGACATTAGATGATGGAATGAGATTAGGAATCAGTGCTTTGAAAAGAGTATTAGGAAAGGATTTCAATCTTGAAAGATTAGACGGATGTATAATTAATATGACTGATAAGAAATTCAAAAAAATAACTAAGGAAGACTTGAGGAAATATACAAAATGAATGTAGATGATGCAGTTATTTGTAGATTGAAAAAACAAGGATTAAATTTTGAGATTCTAGTAGATTGCGAAAAAGCCATGGAGTTTAGACATGGCAAAGCAACTTTTGACGATGCAGTTGTTAGCGATGATGTTTTTAAAGATGTTAAAAAAGGTGAAAGAGTAGCTGAAACTAGTTTGAAAGCTATTTTTGGAACTGATGTTTTAAGAACTGTTGCTGAAATTGTTTTGAAAGAAGGAGAAGTGCAATTAACTACAGAATATAAAAATAAGCTAAGAGAAGATAAAAAGAAAAAGATAATTTCTTTAATTTCTCGAAATGCAGTTGATCCTAAAACAAATATACCTCATCCTCCATTAAGAATTGAAAATGCTATGGCTCAAGCCAAAGTTAATATTGATGAATTTAAACCGGCTGAACAGCAAATACAGGAAATTGTTAGGAAAATAAATAATATAATTCCTATAGCTTATGAGTTAAGACAAGTACAATTAACAATTCCTGCTGATGTGGCTGGAAGATCTTATGGAGTTATAAAACTTTATTCTACTATTTTGAATGAAACTTGGAATAACAATGGTTCATTAACTGTTGTTGTTGAAGTTCCTGCAGGTTTGCAAAACGAATTGTTTGACAAGCTTAATGGAATGTCACAAGGTAGATTAGAGTCAAAAATGATTTCAAAGAAATAATAAGGAGAACAAAAATGGTAAATATATTAGTAAAAGAACGAGAAATTGTTGTTCCTGGACAAGAATTGGCAGATGGCATGGACTATTTGCCTAGCGAAGGAGCATTTAGAGAAGGAGATAAAATAATATCTTCAAAATTAGGATTATTTAACTTAGATGGAAGATTAATAAAAGTGATTCCATTAGGTGGAAAATATATTCCTAAAAAAAATGATACTGTGATTGGTAGGGTAACAGATGTAGGTTTTAGTGGATGGAGAGTTGATTTCGGATGGGCATTTAATATGAATGTTTCGTTGAAAGAAGGAAGCAGAGACTTTATACCTAATGATGCTGATTTATCACAATATTATGCGCCAGGTGATTTGGTAGTTGCTAAAATTATCAAAGTTATGTCATCAAAAATAATTGATGCAAGCTTAAAAATGCCTGGATGCAGAAAATTAGGCACTGGAAGATTAATTGAAGTTGAATCTTCAAGAGTTCCAAGAATAATTGGAAAGCAAGGTAGTATGATAAGTATGATAAAAGATGCTACTGGCTGCAATGTTGTTGTTGGTCAAAATGGTTTAGTTTGGATAGCTGGAACTGATCCCGAAAATGAAAGAAAATCTGAAGAGACAATAAGAAAAATTGAAAATGAAGCACATTCTGAAGGATTAACGGATAAGATTAGCGCTTATCTGAATGTGAAACCTAGAGAAATTATTAATGAAAGGGAGAGTAATGAAAATGACATACAGTAAACGTTTTGATGGTCGTAAATTTGATGAAGTCAGAGAATTGGAAGCCAAAGTTGGAATTATAAAAAGAGCAGCTGGAAGTGCTATGTTTAGAATGGGAAAGACTGTTGCAATAGCTGCAGTTTATGGTCCTAGAGAATTATTTCCAAGCTTTTTGCAAGATCCAAAGAAAGGTAAATTAAAATGTATTTATGATTTGCTTAGTTTTTCAGTAACGGAAAGGAAAAGACCTGGTCCAAGTAGAAGAAGTACTGAAATTTCTATGGTAACTGTAGATGCATTAGAACCAGTGTTAGATTTAAGCAAATTTGCTTACACAGGAATTGATATTTATGTTTACATAACACAAGCAGATGCTGGTACAAGAACTGCAGGAATTAATGCTGCATCTTTGGCACTAGCAGATGCTGGAATACCAATGAAGGATTTAATTAGTTCGGTTGCAGTTGGTAAAATTTCAGATAAAATTTGTGTAGATTTAACCAAAGAGGAAGAAGATCATCCTGAAGGTGCTACCGATTTACCTGTTGCAATGGGAACAAGAACTGGGCAGGTTACTTTATTGCAGATGGATGGAAATATGTCTCAAGAAGAAATTAAAGAAGCTTTAAAAATGGCCAAGAAAGCTTGCGAGGGAATAAAAGAAGTTCAAGTGAAAGCTTTAAAAGATAAGTATAAGGAGGCATTAAAATGAACGATCACGGTAATAGATCAAATAATTACATTAACTTATTGATAAATAAAAAAACAAGAATAGATGGAAGACAATTTAACGAGTTCAGACAACCAATAGAAATTAGTTATAATGTATCCAACAAAGCAGAAGGTTCTGCAAGAGTTAAAATTGGAGATACGGAAGTTATAGCTGGAGTAAAAATGGATGTTGGTACTCCTTATCCAGATACATTGGATCAAGGAAATTTAATTACTAACTCTGAATTGTTACCATTGTCATCTCCTTTGTTTTTGCCCGGACCACCTGATCCACAATCTGTTGAACTAGCAAGAATAGTTGATAGAGGAATTAGAGAGTCTGGAATGATTGATTTGAAAAAGCTTTGTATTAGAGAAGGCGAGTTGGTTTGGAATATCTTATTGGATATTTATACTATAAATGATGATGGTAATCTAATTGATGCTGCTGCTTTGGCTGCTATTGCTGCTTTAAGAGTTGCAGTATTGCCTAAATTAGAAAAAGACAAAGTTCAATTTGGTGAATTTACTAAAACAAAAGTACCAATAAAATCAACACCAATAACATGTACTATTTTTAAGATTGGACAAAGTTTGATTGTTGATACAAACAGACAAGAAGAAGAATCTGTTGATGCAAGATTAAGCGTTGCAATATCTGAAGATGGACAAATACATGCTATGCAAAAAGGTGGAAGTATTGGTTTTAGTTTGGAAGAAGTTGATAGTGCCATTGGATTAGCTAAAAAAGCTTCTGAACAATTAAGAAAGGAGTTAACAAAATGAATTACACTAAATATGAAAAAGCTAGAATAATTGGTGCTAGAGCATTACAGTTAGCTATGGGTGCTCCACTTTTATTAAAATTAAGTCCTGAAGAACTTAAAAAAATAAATTATAGCACGATAGAAATAGCTAAACTTGAATTAGAGCAAGATATTTTACCAATTACAATTAAAAGGCCTATGCCTTAACTTTTATTTTTTTATAGTACTATTTCTTAGTTGTGACAAAATAGAAATGTTTATAAATAACTAATTTTTACTAATTTTGTTAAAATTTATGTTGTTCGGAGAAAAAAATGGATGAAGACACGCAAAGAAAAGCACAGTTAAATGTTCAGATGAATCCTAGAAAAACAGTTTATGAGGGAAATCTTGCAACAAATACTACTAATCCTATAACTGGAAAACCTTACATTACATCTTTTCGTGGTTTTCCTAACTATTCCTCATTCATTGTAGGCCCTGATGAAAGAGAAAGTAACTATTCTTCTATATTTAATAGGCGAGTTACGGTTTCAACTACTGAATTTGTAAGGTATGCTTTAAGCCTTAGAGCTATGGATAGAAGAGATACAAAAAATTTACCCTTTGATGCAGATGTGAATTGTATAAGTCAATTAGTTAAAAGATATCATCAATCTGGATTAGGATTAACTGCGATAACAGATATGGGCGGTTTAGATAATGCACTGAAAGAGTTGGAGGACAGGTTGTTTGTAGAAATGATGAAAGAAAAAGTGATGAAAGAAAAAGAAATTGTATTTTGCTTAATTAACACGGAAGATCCACTAAGACTTGATAGTAATCCTGTTAAGCTTCGATGGAATGAATCTGGAAAAAGAGTAATTCCTAAATTTGGATATCTTACTGATAATAAGGAATTCTATATACCTAGAAAAAATACGATAATTTGAACCTTCTCGTAGTTAATTTTATAAACCAATTAATTCTATCAGATTTATGATTATAAAAAAGGTGAAAGCTAAAAAAATTAGGAATTCTAGAGGCGAAGAAACTATTAAAATTCAGGTAAAATCTGATAAGGGTAAAGGTGAAGCTAGTGCGCCAAGTGGGGCAAGTAAAGGTAAATATGAAGCTAAAGATTATGTTTTGAAAATAGATGAATGTATAAAATTCATAAATGATTGTAAAGAACTTGAAGGATTAGAAATTAATAATTTTGATGATTTAAAAAAGATAGAATCAATTGTAAATAAAACTAATCTTGGAGCAAATCCAACAATTGCTTTAGAATATGCAGTTCTAAAATGTTTAGGTTCTGTTTGGAAAACAATAGATAAAGATACAAGACAAATTAGTAAGCCATTAGGAAATGTTATTGGTGGTGGAAAACACATTAAGAATGAAAATCATTGTGAGTTCCAAGAATTTTTATTATTACCTTTTAATTCTAAAAATTTTAGTGAAGCTATGAATGCTAATAAGCTAGCTCATGAATTAGTTAAAAAGAAATTAAAAAAAATGAAATTAAAAGTTGAAATGACTGATGAAGGCGCTTGGGCACCAAATTTGAAAATAGAAGAAATTTTAGATTTATTAAAAGAAGTTGTTTCAGAAGTTCAAGATGAAACTAAAATAGAATTAAAAATAGGAATTGATGTGGCAGCCAATAGTTTTTTTGATGGTAAAAATTATATTTATAGAGATAAAAAGTTAAATCCCGAAAAACAAGTGGAATATATTTCTGAGCTAATTGAAAAGTATAAATTACATTATATTGAAGATCCATTGATGGAAGAAGATTTCAAAGGATTTGCTAAATTGAATAATAAATTTGGGACTAAATGTATGATAACTGGGGATGATTTGACAGTTACTAATATGGAAAGATTAAAGTTAGCTTTGAAAAATAAGTCTATAAATTCAATGATAATAAAACCAAATCAAAATGGTAGTTTAATTAGCACTAAAGAAGTTATTGAAGAAGCAAATAAAAATAAATTATACTTAATTATTTCTCATAGGTCTGGAGAAACTAATGATGCAACGATTTCTCATTTAGCTATTGGTTTTAAAATACCTATTATTAAATGTGGGATATTTGGAGAAGAGCGAGAAGTTAAATTAAAAGAGATAATAAAAATTGAGAACCAGATTAAATATAACAATTAAGAAAACAAAAAGATTTATAAACCGCTAATTTTGTCCATTTTAATCATGTCAGAAGAGCAATTTTTAATGCCGTTGGAAGAATACTTGAAAGCGGGTTTGCATATTGGAACTAAATTTAGAAATAAGTTTATGGCTAAGTTTATTTACAAAGTAAGACCAGATGGTTTATCTGTTTTGAATATAGAACAAATAAATAACAGATTGGATATGGCTGCTAATATAATGTCAAAGTTTGATCCTAAAGATATTATAGTTGCTTGCAGAAGAGAAAATGGATGGAAAGCGGTAAAACTTTTTTCTGACGCTACAGGAATAAGATCATTTATAGGAAGATATCCCCCAGGAATTTTAACTAATGTTGATTTGGAAACTTTTATGGAATGTAAATTAATTATTGTTACTGATCCATGGCCAGATAAGAATGCGGTTATTGATGCTTCTAAATTAGGAATACCTGTTATAGCTTTATGTGATACTAATAATGATAGCAGAAATTTAGATTTAATAATTCCTTGTAATAACAAAGGTAAGAAAAGTTTAGGAATAATATTTATGGTTTTAGCTAAAGAATATTTGAAAAGAAGAGGAATAATAAAAAGTGATAAAGAATTTAAGTTTTCTCTTGATGATTTTACAGCTGAATAAATAGTTTTATAAGTAATTCTTTATTCTTCATTTTTTATGGGTAAATACGATATAATTCATATGGGTATGAGATATAAACAATTTTTTAGTCCTAATATAGACGGGGCTAGAGGAACTATGGGATTAGATGATGCTGTTACAGATGTTGCATCATTTAGAGATATATTGCAAAAAATTAGTGAGGAAGTTCCTGATAGAGAAAATTTCCGAGTTGGTTTAAATAATTGTGAAACTTGTTTACACTATTCTAGAAAAATCACTTGTTTGGGTGACTTAACTAAACCTAAACAAATAATTCATTATTTCTTGCGAGAACTTACACCCGAGTTTAGACCATTTGTAATAGGAGTTGATCCTATGAATATGAGTGACAGAAAACACATAGCTGAAATTGAAGCTTATTTGAATAGTATAGGTAAAACATTATATCCAAAAAAAAGTGATGAGAAAGATCTGCGTTCAATAATGGGATTTTATGATGGAAGAATAAGAGATTTAAAGAGAAATTAATTTTGAGTTTAGATAGATAACCCTAGTTTTAAGAAAGAAATTTTTTATTTATTCATTGTAGCCTTGCATGAATCCATCTTCTTCACTATCTATTGCGTCACTGTCCATTGCTTCTTCTGTGCCTTCATCACAGTATAGATCTCTTTCTCTATATATGTCGCCCTCTTCGTAATTGAGTTCAGCCATAATTTAGATATGTTGCAGAATTTTTTAAATTTTTTGGAAAAAAGATAACTTTTATAAGCTGATTATTTAATTAGTAGTGAATATGCAAATTCTAAAAAATAATAAAATTTTAGTTCAAAATGCTAGGTTTATCAACCCAGTTAAAGGTTTAATGTTTAGTAGAAAATTAAAAAATAATCAAGCAGTGGTTTTAGATGTGAAAAACTATTCTGGTGCAATTCATATGTTATTTGTTTTTTTTAGTATAGATGTTGTTTGGTTGGATGAAAATTACAAAGTGATAGATATAAAAAAGAATGTTAAACCTTTTAATTTATATGTAGAACCTAAATCAAAGCCTAGATATATTATAGAATCTAATCCTAATTCTTTTGACTTTAAAATTGGAGATAAATTAACTTTTAATCAAAAGAAAGATTAATAAACTAAACTTGCTGTTTCAATTATTATGAGTTTGCAAGTGATTGGTGTTGGAGGATATAACGAAGTCGGAAAAAATATGACTTTGGTTAAGTATAATGATGAAATTGTTATATTAGATATGGGTTTTTATTTGCCTAGTCTTGTTGATTTTGAAGAGCAAGGAGGAGATAGAAAAAATTTAACGGTTAAAGGTTTACAGAAATTAGGAGCAATCCCAGATGATTCTGCTTTGAGTTCTTTTAAAAATAATGTTAAAGCAATAGTGCCTTCACATTGCCACTTGGATCATGTTGGTGCAATTCCATACTTAGAAAAAAATTATAATACTAAGATAATCGGAACTCCTTATACAATAGAAGTTCTGAACACCTTGGCTGAAGATGAAAATTTAAGATTAAAGAACCCAGTAATTGTCAATAAAGCTGGGTCAACTGTTGAAGTTTCTAAAAATATTAAAGTGGAATTTATTGGAACTACTCATTCAACTTTAGATGTTGTTAATGTTGCTATTCATACTCCAGAAGGAATTGTTTTGTATACTAATGATTTTAAGTTTGATAATAATCCAGTTATTGGAAAAAAACCAGATTATGATAGGCTTAGAGAATTAGGAAAACAAGGTAAAGTTAGGGCAATATTGTTAGATAGTTTGTACTCTAATCAACCTATGAAAACTCCTTCTGAAAATGTTGCTAGAGAAATGTTAAAAGATGTTATGTTTGGTGCAGATAATGAAGGTCATGCTATGATTATGACTACTTTTGCTAGTCAAATTGCAAGACTGAAAAGTATGGTTGAGTTTGGGAAAAAATTGGATAGAGATATAGTTTTTTTGGGTAGATCTTTAGCTAAATATACTAAGGCTGCAATTAATACTGGTTATGGTGGGTTTATGAGTGATGTTGAAATAGTTACTTATGCTAGACAAGTTGAAAGAAAATTAAAACAAATTGAAAAGGACAGAGATAAATATTTAGTTGTTTGTACAGGTAATCAAGCTGAACCAGGTTCTATATTAACTAGAATTGGCAGTAAAAAATTGCCATTTAAATTTGTACATGATGATCATATAATATTTTCTTGTAAAACTATACCTGTATCTCCTAATATTGAAAATAGACAAAAATTAGAAAAACAATTTATGAAAGAAGGAGTTAGAATTTTTAAAGATATTCATGTTTCTGGGCACGGCGCTAGAGAAGATGCTAGAGATATGATTGATTTGGTGAAACCTGAAATAATAATTCCTAGCCATGGAGATGTTGCACATATTGGAGGTATTACTGAACTAACTGAAGTTTTAGGTTATAAAACTGGTAAAACTTTGCAATTTTTGGCAAATGGAAAAACAATTGATCTAAAATGAAAACTAATGCAATAATTTCTTTACTATTAATTGTACTTATTTTGTTAAATTTCTTTTTATTTGTTTTTCAAGTTTATAATTTTATAATTTTTTGGGCTGTGATAATAGTTGTTTTTGTGTTAAGTTCAGTTATAAGGAGGAAAGATGAGCGGGCCAGGAGATGGAAAGAGGCTGCTGAAAAACGTAAAGGTTTACATTCACGAAAAGGGTAAATCTATGGCTAGCGTAACACATATTGATGTAGAATCAGATGAATTGTCTGATATAATCAAGGAAGGAGAAACTACATTTGTTAAAGGAAAAAAAGGTGGAGTTTTTATTGCTTTAAAAAAAGATATGATAAAAAGAGCTGAAAATATAATTAAGAAATAGCTATCTTAGAACAATTAACTTTATTTATTACTTGGTTTTTATTGCCTTATGACATTTGTATCTATAGCAGGAAATATAGGGAGCGGGAAGACAACTTTAGCTAAAAAAATAGCTGAAAGATTTGGTTATAGATTATTTGTTGAGAGTACGGAAAGTCCGTTATGGTCAAAATTTTATAAAGATGTTGAGAATGGTGTAAAACCTTCAGAATATGCTTTTTTGTTACAAGAACATTATCTTTTTAGTAGGGCAGCTACGCATTTAGATATGCAGTATTTTGATGGAAGTTCAGTTCAAGATAGAACTATTTATGAAGATAGGGGCATATTTGCTAGACATTTGCATGATTTGGGTTTTATTTCTGATGAAAAGTATGGTGATTATCTAAATGATTTTGATGTGTGTACTAAATCTTTAAGACAACCAGATCTTTTGGTAATACTTCATGCCTCAGTTGGAACTTTGAGAAAAAGAATAAAACAAAGACTTGAGATGGATAAAGGAAGAGAAACTGAAAGACAATTAATTAATCCAAAAAGTACATATCTTGAAGAACTTGGTTTTTTATATATGAATTTTATGAATGATTATGATGGAAAAAACATAATAATCCCTACTACTGATTTGAATTTTGTGGATAATCCAGGTCATCTTGAAATAGTTTTAGACATGATTAAAAGAAAAATATAATTATGAAATTTGCGCATATAGCTGATTCACATATTGGTGGATGGTCTGAATTAAAATTAAAAGAGTTAGGAATCCAAGCTTTTAATAAATCAATTAATATTTGTATTGAAAAGAAAGTTGATTTTGTTTTGATAGCTGGAGATTTGTTTAATACAGCTTTGCCATCAATTGATTTGATAAAAAGAACAACTAGTTCGTTAAAAAAGTTAAATGAGTATAATATTCCTTGTTACATTATACCTGGGAGTCATGATTATAGTCCGTCTGGTAAAACAATGCTTGATGTTTTGGAAAATGCAGGATTATTAATTAATGTTGCTAGATTTGAACATGTTGATGATAAAATAAAACTTAATTTTGTTAATGATATTAAAACTGGAATTAAAATTACTGGGCTATTTGGTAAATCTGGTGGTTTAGAAAAAAGTTATTATGAAATATTAGATAGAACTAATTTAGAAAGTGAGAAATCTAAAAAAATATTTATGTTTCATACAACTTTAACTGAGTTTAAACCTGAACATTTGGCTATGATATCTTCTGAGCCTGTTGCTATACTTCCAAAAGGTTTTGATTATTACGCTGGAGGACATCCACATTATGTTTTTAATGAAAACAAAGAAGGATATGGTAAAATAGTTTACACCGGGCCGTTATTTCCAAATAATTTTGCTGAACTGGAAAAATTAAAACATGGTGGTTTTTTCATTAATGAATTTATAAATAATGAAATAAAATCTGAATTTATTCCTGTAAAATTAAAAGATACTATTTCTTATATTGTAAATTTAGATGGAAAAGATTCTAGTCAAGTCATAAATTATGTTTTAGGTAAAATTGATAAAAATGAAATATTTGGAAAAATAGTTTTGATAAGATTAGAAGGAACTTTAGAAAGTGGTAAACTATCAGATATAGATTTTAGTAAGTTAAATGAGGAATTAAATGGTGCTTATGTAGTTCTTAGGAATAGTTCTGGGTTGAAAATAAAGGAATTTGAAAATTTTGAATTAGAACAAGGAAGTATTGATAAAATTGAAGAAAAAATAATTTTAGAACAAAATGATATTAATGAAAATATTGTAAAGGAATTAATTAAAATTTTAGACAATGAAAAATTAGAAGGAGAAAAGAATTTGGATTTTGAAACAAGGATTGTTAGTGAATCTTTTAAAATATTAAATTTAGAAAATGATAATTAAAAAAATAAAGCTGGAAAATATTAGAAGTTATGTTAATCAAGAAGTTAGTTTTCCAGCGGGAAATATTTTATTAAGTGGGAATATTGGTAGTGGGAAAACGACTTTATTGTTAGCTATAGATTTTGTTTTATTTGGATTAAGAAAAGGTGAATTGTCTGGTGGAGCTTTATTAAGACATGGGGAATCAAAAGGAAGCGTTGAATTAGAATTTGAAATAGATAATAAAAAAATTATATTAAAAAGAACATTAAAAAGAGAAAAAAATAGTATAGCTCAAAGTGCAGGTTTTATATCTATTAATGGTGAAGTTTTTGAAGGAACTGCGGTTGAATTAAAACAAAGAGTTTTAGAATTATTTAATTATCCTATGGATTCATTAACAAAATCTAAATCTTTGGTTTACAATTATACAGTTTATACACCACAAGAAGAAATGAAAAGTATTCTGCTTAATGAATCTAGCGAAAGATTAACAATATTGAGAAAAGTTTTCGGAATTGATAAATATCAAAGAATATTAGATAACTCTAAATTTTTAACTTCTGCGATAAAAAATAAGAAAAAGGAGTTTGAAATTAAAACTTCTAGTTTACCTGATAAAATAAACGAAAGGGATGAAAAAAGAGCTAGAGTAACTATAATAAAACAAGAAATTGAAGAATTAGATTTTAAAATTAAACAGTTTAATGAAGAAATTTTTAAGTTAAATAATGAGCTTAAAGAAATTGAAGAAAAAAAGATTAAACGGGATAAATTAGAAAGAGAATTTAGTTTGATAGAAAATAATATTGAGAATTTATTAAGCCAGAGAACTAGAAATAATAAAGAAATAAATAACTTACAAGAAGAAATAAATTTAATTGAAGAAGAATTGAAAGGAAAAGATCAAATTAACGTTCAAGAAATTAATAATAAAATTTTAGAGATTAATGAAAAAGTAAGAGAAAATGAATCTAAACTGAAAGAGCTTTCTAAAAGAATACATGAATGTAACTTAAAAATTGATGAAGCCAATAAATCAAAAAAAGAAATACAAAAACTCGAACACTGTCCTTATTGTAGACAAAATGTTTCTGATGTTCATAAATGTAACATAACTGATGTGGAAGATAGAAAAATAAAAGAAAATCAAGAAATATTTTATGAATTGAACGGAAAAGAAGTTGAAATTGAAAATGCAATAAAAGATTTTAGGATTGAATTGGATTCTTTGAATAAGCAAAAGTCATATTTTGAACTATATAAATTTAAACAAGATAGTTTGCAAAAAAAATATAATAAATTAAATGAATTGAATGAAGAACAGAATAAATATAAAATTAAAATTGGTGAACTAAATGTAAAAAAATCTGAGGTTAATAAAGAATTGGAATTAATTCCTGATTTTGGTGAAAAGTATTCTAACATTAAATCTGAAATTGATAAATTATTATATAATGAAAAGAAATTGTTTTCTGAGAGAGCTTCTGATGATAAAGAAATGAATTTGTTTAATGAAACTATTAAAAGATTGGACAAAGAAATTGAAAATAGTGAATTAATTAAGAAGAAAATAGTGGAATATTCTAAGTTGATTACTTGGTTTGAAAATGAATTTTCTAATTTAATACAATTAATGGAAAAACAAATAATGTTAAAGGTTCATTCTGATTTTGATAGTTTGTTTAAAGAGTGGTTTATGATTTTGGTTAGTGATGATAATCTTAAAATAAAATTGGATTATGATTTTACTCCATTAATACAGCAAAATGGGTATGATACAGATTATTTACATTTATCTGGTGGAGAAAGAACTGCCGCTGCTTTGGCTTATAGGTTAGCGTTAAATCAAGTAATTAATACAGTTATGAGTGATATTAATACTAAAGATATATTAATATTAGATGAGCCAACTGATGGTTTTTCTGAAGAACAAGTTGATAAAATTAGATTAATATTAGAACAACTTGGTGTAAAACAAGTTATAATTGTAAGTCATGACCCAAAAATAGAAAGCTTTGTTGATAAAGTTATAAGATTTGAGAAGGTTGATGGCATATCAAGAGTTTTGTAGTTAAATTTAGAAAGCTTTAAATATATTTAATTTTATTTCTGATTATGAAAAAAAAGCGTGATATTTTGTTTACTCCTAAAAGTTTAATAGTTTTCTTTTTAATTACTGCTTTGTTTTGCGTTGGATTTGTGTTAGAAAGTAAGGAAAGTCCTAGTTTTTCATTTGAAGTAACTTCTGATCTAACTGGGGCATGTACAGATTTTAATAATGATGGTTCTCTTTCTTTATCAGATATAGGGATTTTTTCTAATATATTTTCGAATAAAGATTTTAATTCAAGAGCAGATTTTAATAGTGATAATGTGTTAAATGATATAGATAAAAAATGCTTTGATAAACTCTTTTATGAAAAAAAGGTTGTTTCTTGTTCATCAGAGTCCATTTATTGTGGATGTAATGGTGGTTGTGCTGATCTTAATGGAGATGGTTCAGTTAGTCTAACTGATGTGGGTTTATTTTCAAATATTAAGTTAGGTGGAGGTTATAATTTTAAAGCAGATTTTTATAGTGATGGTATAATTGATGGTGTTGATGAAGCTTGTATTAAATCTCAAATTGGTTCAACTGGATTGGATTGTTTTTATTTAGAAGGAGGATGTACAGATTTTAATTCAGATCATTCTGTTTCTTTAAGTGATGTAGGATTATTTGCTAGTGCTAAGTCAAGTGGAGATAAAGAGTCTAGAGCAGATTTCAATGATGATGGTTCTGTGAATGAATTGGATCAAAAATGTTTTGATAAGCTCTTTAGTGAAGGAAAAGTTATTTCATGTTTTGGAAGTGGGCTATACTGCGGATGTAATGCTGGTTGTGCTGATCTTAATGGTGATGGTTCAGTTAGTCTAAGTGATGTTGGAGTATTTGCTAATATCAAATCAGGGGATTATTATCCTGAAGCAGACTTTTATCATGATGGTATAATTGATGATGTTGATGAATATTGTATGAAGTCTCAAGTTGGAGCAACTGGTTTAGATTGCTTTTCTTTGGGGGGTGGATGTACAGATCTTAATGGAGATGGTTCAGTTAGCCTAAGTGATATAGGAATGTTTGCTAACATTAAGTTGAGTGGGGACTACGATTCTAGGATAGATTTCAATGATGATAATTTGATAACTGAATTAGACCAGAATTGTTTTGATAAATTTTTTGGTGAAGGCAAAGTTTTTTCATGTTCCAAATTAGAAGGAGTATTTTGTGGATGTAATGCTGGTTGTGCTGATCTTAATGGAGATGGTTCTGTTAGTCTAAGTGATGTAGGAATGTTTGCTGAGATTGAATCGGGGGATTATTATCGTATTGCGGATTTCTATCATGATGGTATGATTGATAGTGTTGATGAAGCTTGTATTAAGTCTAAGGTTGGATCAACGTTGAATTGCTTTTCTTTGATGGGAGGATGCACGGATTTTAATGGAGATAATTCTCTTTCTTTGAGTGATATTGGATTATTCTCTAGTATTAAGTTAAATGACGATTACGATTCTAGGATAGATTTCAATGATGATCATTTGGTAAACGAATTAGATCAGAGTTGTTTTGATAAGTTTTTTAGTGAAAACGAAGTTATTTCATGTTCTAGAGTAGAAGGAATATTTTGTGGATGTAATGCTGGTTGTGCTGATCTTAATGGTGATGATTTAGTTAGTCTAACTGATATAGGAATATTTGCTAGTATTCAATCTGGAGAATACAATTCTAAGGTAGATTTCTATCATGATGGTATAATTGATGATGTTGATGAAGCCTGTATTAAGTCTAAAATTGGATCAACATCGAATTGCTTTTATAGTGGTTCTACTTGTGGGAATGGAGCATGTGATTCTGGAGAAGATTGTTCTTCTTGTTCAACTGACTGTGGAAGTTGTAATAATGGAGGTAATGGTGGAAGTGGTGGTAGCGGTGGAAGAACTGGAAGATCAAGTGGTGGAGATGGAGGAAGTGATCCAGATGATATTCCTAAAGATAATGTAGTTTTCTTTGATTTTGATGAAACAGTTGATGATGTTAAAGAAGTTATTAAAAATGTTTATAATTATACAGTTGAGCATAGTGTTTGGGTTATTCCTTTGTTAAACTTGCTTCTTTTTGCAGTAATAATAGTTATATTTAAGATAACTAAAAAGGCAAGACCAACTAGGATTATATCTTAGAAAAAGTTTATAACTTTAATTTTGTTCATCTTTTTATGGTTGAATTTGTTGATTTTGATAAAATTGATGTTGAAGATATTGTTAATAGAATAAGACAGGGTGAAATATTTATTTATCCCACTGATACGGTTTATGCTTTGGGTTGCAACGCTTTAAAACCTGCAAGTGTTGCAGCTATAAGACAAATAGTACATAGTAAACCTTTGGCTATTATTGCACCAAACAAAAAATGGATTTTTGAAAATTTAATAGTAAATAAAAAAAGTTACATTCAAACATTGCCCGGGCCATTTACATTTATTTTAACAATGAAGAAAAGATGCGTAGCTAGAAATGTTAATCCTGGACATGATAATCTTGGAGTTAGAATACCTTATCATGCGTTTACAAGGTTAGTTCAAAAAGCTGATGTACCATTTGTAATAGTTAATATTAGTTCTATTAACGAAAAACCTATTAGAGATATTAAAAAAGTATCAAGATTAATTTTAAAAAAGGTTAACGTTGCTATAAATGACGGTTTTTTGACAAATCATGTTTCTACTATAATAGATATAACTGAAGATATGGCTAAGATTGTTAAGTAAAATCAGCAAAAAATTTAAATACTAGTGATAATTTCTATAGAAGTAATATGGTAATTAACAAAAAGAGTGTGATGGTGTTTTTCGTTCTATTGTTGGCTTTTAATGTAGTACTTGCACAAGATCCAATTGTTAGTCATACAGCTATTAAAGATAAAGCTATTCTTGGTGATCAATTTATATTTTCTGTCACAGTAGAAAATCCAAATTTGGATGATCAGTCTTACAGATTTTTTGTTCCTTCTTATCCTTTATTTGAATGGGTATTTGAACATGATGAGAACGATATAGATGTTCCTGCTCGTTCAAGCAAAACTTTTGATTTAATAATGTATCCTTATGATAAAGTTGAGAAAGATCCAGGTAATTATGGTATCACTTTGAGTTTGACTGGAATTGATGATAAAACTATTAGCGTTTCTCATTTGTTTAATCTAGAAATTTTATCTTTTGATAAGGCACTAGATACAGATCTTGAATTACCTGAATCTATAAATCCAAAAAGAGACACTGTTTTTAGAGTAAAATTAAAAAGTAATTATGATTCTGATATAGACAGTTTGAAAGTTGGCTTGAAGAGCGATTATTTTAATGAGGTTCAAGAAATTGGTACTTTAAGTTCAAATAGTGAGATAGAAAAAGAATTTTTGGTTAAATTTGAAGGAGCAATAACTCCTGGTGAAAATGATATTCATGTTTTAATATATGAAAATAATGAGTTAGTTTATGATAAGATTGACAGGATTACTTTAGACTCTTATACTGATGTTAAGGAAAAAGCAACTCCTGAAACCGGTTTTTTATATTCTAAATATACTTTGGAAAGAACTAATGATGGCAACTCAATAAGTTATGAAACTTATTCACAAAGATTGACATGGTTTGCAAGAATATTTACTCAAGTTAATGAAGACCCAACAACTGTAACAAAAGGAAATGGTTATTATGTTTATGAATGGGATTTTAGTCTAGTTCCTGGAGAATCTAAGACAATAACTGTTGATACTGATTATAGAACGTTTAGCGTAATAGCTTTACTTGTTTTGATAATAGCTGGTGTGTTATATTGGTATTTGAGAAAAGATATATTATTAACTAAGAGAATAATTTCTGTACAACATCATCCAAAAGAAAGTGTTACAACTCTTAGTGTTATGTTAAGGTTGAGGAATAAATCAAGATCAAGGATAAGTAATATAAAATTGACAGATATGATGGCTAATGTTGTTGAAAAACCATTTAATTTGACTGGACATAGACCAACAAAAATAACTGGCGATGTGGCAACAAGATTGCTTTGGGATGTACCTCAGTTAGATGGAAAGTCTGAAATGGTTATAACATACAGTGTTAAATGTAAATCGAAGATAATAGGACACTTGCCAATGCCTAAAGCAGACTTAATGTATGTTAAAGATCAAAGAACAAGAAGAGTGTCTTCAAATAAACCAAAGATGTTTAAATAAGTTTTTTATTTTTTAGAAACTTTTAAATAGATATTTTTTTAATTTATTAGTATGAAAAAGAAGTGGAATTTTTTATGGATAGTTCTTATAATACTTATTTGGATTGTGGCATATTCTATTGTGACAAATCCATATAATCAAGCTAAGAGAGATAAATCCTTTTTAGGGGCAGAAAATGCTAGTGTAACAATAATATCTTTTGTTGATTATAGTAATAATGATAGTGCTTCTTCTGAAGTTGTTATGAAAAATTTGAGAAATAAATATGAAGGAAAAATAAAATTTATTTATAAATATTACAATTTTACTAATGTTTCTTATTACTCTGCTATGGCTGCTGAATGTGCGGCATCTCAAAAAAAGTTTGAAAAAATGCATGATAAGTTATTTGAAAATTATTATAACATAACTTATGCAAGCATTTTTGTTTTTTCTAGTGAAGTTTATCTTGCTAAGGAAGAATTTAGATTGTGTATGGAAAATGAATTGTATGGGCAATCTGTTTTGAAAGATTATGAATTAGCAAAAAAGTTAAAAATTAGTGTGTTACCTACTGTTTTTATTAATGGGCTTAAAGTAGAAGGGTACAGAAGTTCAGCCATTTATTCTAAAATTATTGATGAAGAATTGTAAGATTTGAAATCCAAAAATTTTAAGAATGCTTTGTTTAACTCAATATTATGACTTGTAGCAGATGTAAAACAAAACCAGTAATTAAGCTTCCAAATAGTCAGGTTTCTTTATGTAAAACATGTTTTATTAAGTATTTTGAAAAAAAGGTTAGAAGAACAGTAAGGCAATACAAAATGATTAAAAAAGGAGAGTTAATTGGGGTTGGAGTTTCTGGAGGAAAAGATTCTTTAGTTACGCTTCATATTTTGAATGATATTATTAACAAACAAAGAGTTACAAAAATTTTAGCAATAGCAATTGATGAAGGGATTCATGGATATAGAAGTAAAACTTTACAAAATGCTGTAAATTATTGTGAAAAAAATGGAATAAAACTACATATTTATAGTTTTGAGAACGAATTTGGAATTAGTTTGGATAATGCAGTAAAAAAGTTAAAATTGCATCCTTGCAGTGTTTGTGGCGTTTTTAGAAGATATTTATTAAATCAGAAAGCTAGAGAGTTAAAATTAAATAAATTAGCTACAGGGCATAATTTAGATGATGAAGCTCAATCTATTGTGATGAATATGTTTAAATCAGGCAATGAAGTATCTGCTAGATTAGGTCCAATAACTGGAATTAAAACTGAAAGTGGATTTATACAAAGAGTTAAGCCTTTATATTTTTTAACTGAAAAAGAAGTAATGACTTATGCTTTTTTAAAAGGTTTAAATGAAGAATTAAATGAATGTCCATACGCAACTGAATCTTTTAGAAATGATGTGAAAGATGTATTAAATAATTTTAGTGAGAAATATCCTGCTACTAAATACTCAATAATTACTTCTTTTTTAGATGTTTTACCATTGTTAAAAGAAAAATATAAAAATGGTCAAATCAAATATTGTAAGTGTTGTGGTGAGCCAGCTTCAAATGAGGTTTGTCAAGCTTGTGAATATATTAAATTACTAAAATGAAAATAAAAATATTTATTGATAAAACTAAAGAAACTAAAATAATAGAAAGTGATAATATTAAAGGTATAGCTAAAAAATTAAATTTAAATTTAGAGGAGTTTATTATTGTTAGAAATAATGAATTAGTTAGTGAGACTGTTAAATTGAAAGATAAGGATGAAATAAAGTTTTTGTCTGTAATCTCTGGAGGTTAAATTGAAAAAAAAGATAAAATTAACTATTGGTTTGTTAGTTGTTGTATTAATCTTCGCTTACTTTTTAAGAAGTAGTGGTGAAGTTGATCCGGATATGGAAAATTTTGCTAAATATTTAAGTGAGCAAGGAATTTCTATGGCTGGAACTGAATGGTGCCCACATTGTAAAGATCAGAAAAAACTATTTGGCAATTCGTTTCAATATGTAGATTATCATGATTGTGAATTAGATAAACAATGGTGTTTGGATCATGGGGTTAAAGCTTATCCAACTTGGGTTTTCCCTGATGGAAATTATCCTGGTGTGAAATCGATAAATGAATTAAAACGGATGTCTGGCTATGATTGATCGGGAATTATATCATCTAACCTATAATAAAACACGGATATACTTAAAAAACTTATCTGGGAATAAGTTGATGATTTTGTTAATTCTCTTGGCAATATCGAATCTGCTATCTCTTTAGTTTTACTTGCGTCTACAGCTCTTGTTATTATAACTCTTGTATCTGGGTGGTTTATTATATATTTTCCTATTCCAACCATATCTTCTGGGCTTGGATGATTGGCTATCATCATATTTAATGGTGGAGTAATTGCACTCAGAGATTCCTCTAAGTTTGTAAAAACAGATAGACTTGTATTTTTTTTATTCTTTAATCGTTTGCTAAATGTTTCTATAAATGGGGTATACACTGTTGTCGCTCGTTCTGATTCATACCAGACTAAAGTTTGCATTTTAGTAAGAACTTGGAAACGTTTTTAAATATTTTGATTTAATAAATAATATGAATAGATATGTAAGGCAGGAAATTTTTATTGGTAAAAAAGAACAGAAAAAGTTAGGAAAATCTAAAGTTGTTGTTATTGGTCTTGGTGCTTTGGGAGGTTTAACTTCTGAATTACTAGTTAGAGCTGGAATTGGTGAAATTATTTTAGTTGATAATGATAAGATTGAAATTGAAAACTTACAAAGACAGCACTTATATAATGAAAAAGATGTTGGAGAATACAAAGTTAAAGTGGCTAAGAAAAAATTAACTGAGATAAATTCTAAGGTTAAGATAAATGTTGTTTTTAATATGTTAAATAAAGATAATTTGTCTATTTTGGATTCTGATTTAGTTCTAGACTGTACTGATAACTTTGAAGCTAGATTTTTGATTAATGAATATTGTGTTTTGCATAAAATACCTTGGATTTATGCTAGTGCTATTAGAGACAAAGGTAATATTTTAGTTGTAAAAGATATTTGTTTTAATTGTGTTTTTGGATATAGAAAGACTTTTGAAAAGTGTGCTTCAGTTGGAATTTTGAATACTATTACTAGTTTAGTTTCTAGTGTTCAAGTTAATGAAGCTATAAAATTGTTGACTGGGAAAAAGTATGAGAAAGATTTACTTAGGTTTGATTTAGGAAGCAATAGTTTTGAAAGAGTTAAAGTTAGTAAAAAGAAGAATTGTGAAGTTTGTGGATGAGCCCAGCCGGATTCGAACCGGCGACCTACACGGTGTAAACGTGTTGCGCTACCGCTGCGCCATAGGCTCACATTATTTTATAGTCTTAACTTTTTTTAAAAAGGTTTCTATTTTAAAAGTTTAAACATACAATTTACCAAAAAGTTTATATATTAAATTTTTGAGTATTTAGTTTATAAAAGAATGAAAAAGAACAAAAATAAGAGAAATAAGCTAAATGAAGATAAGTCGACTAATCCTTTGAAAAAAATTTTGATTCTAATAATCATACTTATTGTTATTGTAATTGCTGTGGAAGTAGCTGGGACATATTTTAAAGTTAGCTCATTAAATGATGTTAGCATAAATTTATCTCCTAGCTTTTTAAGTCAAACTAGTTTTGAGCAATATGTTGTTTTTATTACTTTAATAATTGTTTTAGTTGTTTTGATTGCATTTTTGATTGCAACTAATCCTAAATATAAAAAATTCCATTATATAAAAGTGAGAACAAAAGAAAAAGATATATCTGACAGAGATATAAAAAGAACTTTAAAAATTATAGACTCATTATTAGGAAAATTGCCCAGTAAGGAAATAAAAAAGTTTGCTAAGACTAAGGATGCTAATTTGTATAAACAAGTTCTCAATGAATATGGAGTTAAATAATGGGGCTTTTAAACAAGTTAGAAAATACTGAATTTAAAGAAGAACCTAACATTGATCATAGAAATAACTCATCTAAAAATTTAGAAAATAAGAAAGGTTTATACGAAAAACTTAAAAAATATTCTTCAAAGAAAAATTAATTTATTTGTTCAAAATTATAATATTTCCTCTTCCTTTTTTAATTTTCTTAACTAATTCTTTATGCTCTAGTTCTGTTATTATTAAACTTAACTTTGCTTCTGACATCATTAATGATTTTCTTATATCTTTTTGAGTTGTTCTTCCATCATTTTTCTTTATGAAATCTAAAACTATGTCTGTTTCGTTTTTTTCTATGTCTATTTGTTTAACATCCTTTTTCTTTTTTTTGATTATAACAAATGTAATAATTAGCAAAATTGCTAAAATTGAAAAGATTAAAACATAATCTGGGTTATTTTCATCTAGTTCGTTTAGATCAATGTCTTCTGGTGGATCTTCTAGTTCTGGGAATAATATCAAATCTAATTTGTAAATCCCATTATCTTTTATGTTTATTTCTTCTGTTGTGGAAGCAATTGTTATATTTTGTACTAATTGTTGTGCAGTTAGTTTGTAATTTCCTGGATTTAGTTCTAGTGAATAAAATGAATCTGTGGAAATTATTGTTTGTTTTGGTATTGAATCTACTGTAATCATAACATTTTTTGCTTTGTTTAATTCAAAATCATAAATATTACCTTGCAATGTTGCCGATTCTACTAAGTCTGCACAAACTAGCAAGATTACTATTAAAATTAATTTTTTCATAATTATTTTTTTGGTTTTTAGTTTAAAAACATTTCCAATTAAAGCTTTCTAAAGCTTATTAAAGCATTTTTAGAAAGTATCTTTATAAATAAATGAACTTATTGTTTTATATGGAGGTTTGCAAAATGAAAAAAATATTTGCATTGTTAATATTAAGTTTGTTATTGTTTAGTGTTGCTCCTATTGATGCTAGACAAGGTGAAAGAGGAGAATGGGAAGAAAAAGTTATAGAGGATTACAAACAGGCTACTGAAAGATATCAAACTAATCTTGAAAGATGGAATGAAGTAAAAGAAGATTACCAGTGGGCTAAAGAAAAAGTAAAAAGAATTAATGATATAAGTGATGTTGATAAATCAAAAGCTATAGAAAGAATAGATATCTTTTTATCTAGAACTTTAGATAGAATGGATTCTCACTTAGATATTCTAACTGCTTGGGCTGAAAAAATAAATATCACTGAGGAAAGAAGAGCTCAGATTTTGGAAGATATAGAAAATAAAAGAGCCGAGTTAAACGAATTCAGAAATGAGATTGATAGCGCGGCTACAATTGAAGAATTGAGAGCTATATCTAAGGATATCAAAGAATCATGGAACGGATTTGTACCTAGTGTTAAAAGAATTTCGGGTGAATTATTGACTCAAAGAATTGGTTTAATAATAGAATCTAGTGAAGAGTTATCTGTTGAGATGCATGCCAAGTTAGATAATCTAAGTCAAAATGATAGTGAAGTTCAGGAAATGCAGGGTATTCTAGATGACTATGATGAAAAAATAACACTAGCAAAAGAACAGTATGAATTAGCTAAAGATGTTTATGAACAGATAGAGAATGATAGTGAAAGTGCAACATCTTTGTTTGAACAAACTAAAGAATACTTACAGAAATCAAGAGAATACTTAAAAGAAGCACATCAGATTTTA
Source organism: Candidatus Woesearchaeota archaeon (assembly GCA_018302135.1). Taxonomy (GTDB): domain Archaea; phylum Nanobdellota; class Nanobdellia; order SCGC-AAA011-G17; family PNOQ01; genus PNOQ01. The sequence goes on along the minus strand of JAGWAE010000003.1, from coordinate 10,310 downwards.
AAAGAGTTAGTTAAAGATTATAGGGAATTTACAAATGTTGCTATAATCGATGATGACGAAGATGAAGAAAACGAAACTGATGACGAAAATGAAAGTGAAGATGATTCTGATGATGAGAATGAAACCGAAAATGATTTAAACGAAGAAAACGAAACAGATGATGAAAATGAGAGTGAAGAAAATGAAACTGAAGATTAGTTTAATGGTTTTATTCTTAATACTAACTCTGTTTGTATATGGTTGTGCTAAAACTAGTGATATTTCAGATAATGAACAAAACATAGATGTTAACCAACAAACTCAACAAGTGACTGATGATATCACTGATTTTGATCAATTAGATCAAGATATGAATGGAATAGATGACATTGATTTGAATGAATTAGACTTTTAATTTTTATTTTTTTATTTTTTCCGAAACATTTATAAGATATTAATTAGAGCTTTATATATATGGAAGAGTTAACTCCGGAACAAATTAAATCTTTAGAAAAAAAACAGAAAGAAATTAAAGAAAAATTAGATATTTTGCAAAAAAAGATATTAAAAAATTATAAGAAAGAAACTTTAGGTTTAGCGTTGTTGCCTCCAAAGAAAGAAGAAAAGGATAAGATTAATGTTTTAGTTGTTTTAGATGATTCTAAATCTGAACATACACCTGATTTTAGGTTGAAAGATAAAATAAGTCCTGAATTGATAAAACTTGCCAAATTAGTAGATGAAAAATTATGGTTAGAAATAATGACTGTGAATGAAATAAAAGAATCATTTTTTGATGGAAAATATGAAATTTTACAGTTGGTTGCTGTGTCTGTAATTTTGTATGATCCTATGGATTTTTTAGGTGCTTTAAAGATATCAGAGGTACATAAATCAATGACAATAAAAAAATTTGAAAAATATATTGTTAGTTATGTTGCCGCAGGTTCTTTGTTTAGAGGTGAAAAATCTAATGATATTGATGTTTATGTTATAGTTGATGATACTGACGTAAAAAGAATGTCAAGAGCTGAGTTAAGAGATAAATTACGTGGTTTAATATTAAGTATGGGTTTTGAAGCTGAAGCGATAACTGGAATTAAAAAACAATTTCATATTCAAGTTTATATTTTAACTGATTTCTGGGAATCTGTAAAGGATGCACATCCCGTTATATTTACTTTCTTAAGAGATGGAGTTCCAATATATGATAGGGGAGTTTTTGGTCCTTGGAGATTATTATTAAAAATGGGTAGAATAAGACCTAGCCCAGAAGCTATAGATATGTTTATGGAAACCGGTGATAGATTATTAGATGCAGCTAAGGGTAAATTATTAATGATTGTTGGTCAAGAATTGTATTATGCAGTATTAAATCCTGCACAAGCCGCTTTGATGTTGTATGGATTATCTCCCCCAACACCACAAGAAACTATAAAACTTTTACAAGAAGTGTTTGTTAAAAAAGAAAAAATATTGGAACAAAAATATGTTGATATGTTAGAAAGAATAAGGTTATTCTTTAAAGATATTGAGCATGGCAAGGTAAAGAGTATTACTGGTGCAGAGATTGATAAATTAATTGGAGATAGTGAAGAATTTTTAAAAAGAATTAATACTATGTTTAAACAAATAGAAAGAAAACGTGAGAAAGAAACGTTTGAAATAATTAATAAGGAAATGAATAAATTAGTGGCTGAGTCTATATCAAATTTAGAAGCTAAACCAACAAATTTAGAAGTAGGATTCAGGAAGTTTTGTTTGAAAGAAGGATTACCTGAAAAATTAGCTGATGATTTTAAGTTTTTTAATAAATCTTATAATGATTTCAAAACTAAAAAATTAACTAAAGCGGAGTCTGATGCGGTTAAAAGAGAAGCAAGAACTTTTGTTAGAGTATTAGAAGATCATATACAAAGGAAAAAGTTTTTGGGTGTTGAAAGAGCCAAAATTAGATTTAAACATGGTAATAAAATGGGTGAAATATTGTTACTAAATGGTGTTGCGTTTATTGTTGAAAATGTTGCTGCTAAAGAAAAAGATATTAAAAAAGCAACAATAGTTAATGGTAGGTTAAAGGATGTTAAAAAGAGTGATATAATCGAAATGGATAAATATCTAATTGATACTGAAATTCCTAAAGTATTGTCTGTTAAAGAAAGTTTGTTTGATGATTTGAAGAAAATAGTTGGAAAAGAAATAGAAATTATTTTCTAATATTTATTATGGGCAGCTATAAGATAGGAAGATTTATAAGTATTGATTTATTGTGTTTTTTTTGAAGAAAAATGTTCAAGACAAATTTGGAAGAAACGGTAATAAAAGAGCGATTTGCAAAAGCCGGTTTGTTATTGGGTAGCGGAGCTGGATTGATTTATACTCTTTCGACCCAAGATAATAATGGAATTTCATCATTTCTTCAATCCTATCGTTTAGATGGGGTTGGAAATGGCGCACTTACTGGTGCAGGAGTGGGTTATTGTGGTGGAATGATTTATAGTTTAATTGACAAATTAACTGATAGATTAACAAGATTATAAAATTATATGTGAACTTCTATCTTTTAATATTATTCTTAATTTTGATCTGTTTCTTAAGAGAAAACTTTATAAATCAATAACTTAGTCCAATTTAACAATGGAAGGCGTTATTATAGATTATAGGGGAAGTCATAAAACTCAACATCCTATGAATCAGATGATAATAAAATTTGATTCTATTGATTCGAAAGAGCAGGCAGGAAGTTTGTTAAAAAAGGCCATAGTTTGGACTAGTCCTGCAGGTAAAGAAATTAATGGAATTATATTAAAAGAGCATGGTAACAAAGGTGCAGTTAGGGTAAAATTTGAAAAAGGTTTACCTGGTCAAGCAATTGGTACAAGAATTAAGATAAAGTAAGATGGCAACATTAAGAAAAGGTAATTGTTATAAGCATGTAACAAGAGCGTATACTAGAAGATCTAAATACAAAGCTAAAGGATTTATTAAAGCAATTCCTGCTTCTAAAATAGTTAGATTTCATATGGGAGATGTTAAAGCTGAATTCTCAAGAAAAGTTATGCTTGTTTCAAAAGAAAGAATGCAGATAAGACATAATGCTTTGGAGTCCGCCAGGGTTTTAGTTAATAGACATTTACAAAAAAATTTTGGTAATAATGGATATCACTTTTTGGTTCATTTGTACCCTCATCATGTTTTAAGAGAAAATAAGATGTTAACTGGTGCAGGAGCAGATAGAATGCAGAAAGGTATGCAGAAATCTTTTGGTAGGGCTGTTGGTGTTGCTGCACAGACTAGAATAGGAACTGTTGTTTTTACAATATTTGTTAATGAGAACAATCTTGAATCTGCAAAAAAATCTATGGAAATGGCTAGATCAAGAATGCCTGGAACTTATTCTGTTGTTGTTGGTTGAATATATATTATTACTGCCAACAATGTTTAAATATAAAATTAATAACCTACTTTTATTATGAAACTTGAAATAGACACTTATGATGGTTCTTTAATTTATGATTTGTTTCCAATAGAGAGACAGTCTATACATACAGAGTATAAAGCTACTGAAGGATCAGCAATAACTTTTGATGGACGAACAATAAGTAAAGTTTATGGTGTGCCAGAAACTGTAAGTTTCAGTGTTAAAATAAATTCTAAAGAACAGGTTGCGGATTTTGTAGAATGGTTATTTCCTAGAGTAAAGCAGAAGGCAATATCTGTAAGATTGAATAGAAGAATAGTTGATTATTTAGACAAAGATTTATTAAAGAGAAAAATGGAAGATGAATATAATAGAATTTTAGAATAAAAATTTATCTCAACTTCTTTAAACTTGAATTTATACTTGATAAATCGTCATGCTGAGTTTTAGCTTCATCCGCCCAGTGAGAAAAACCTGCGTCTCTCATTAATTTTACTAATTGCGAAAGATAAGTTATTTGTAAATCTCTAGGTTTTTCATTGAAATAATGAACTATTTCTGCTGAATCTCCTGTCCATTTTCCTAATTGTTGATTCATGATATTCAGTTTTTTGATTATTTCTTCTTTCTTTTCAAAATCTTGAGAAACTCTAAACTTATTCAAAGAACTAACTATTTTTGAACCTTCATTATAACAATCTTCACATAATTCACCTGCTTTTATCGTACGGCCAGTGTTCATATGGCCTATTCTATTTCCACAAATTAAACAATTTGATCCCATTGCATATACACCTCTTTTCTATTTTTTTAGTTTGTCTCTCTTTTTAAGTATTACTGTATGTTGTTGTTTAGCTTCTTTTGACCAATAATTGAATCCGGCACTATCCATTAGCTGGATTAACTGTTCGAGTAACATTAGTTGTAAGTCCTCGACACCTTTTTTATAGTAGAATGGAAATGTATTTTGATTATTAAAACTTTGCCCTAACCATTTGTTTCTTTCTTCTATTGTCCAGGCCATTTTTTTAATAATTTGTTCTTTGTTTCCAAATTCATTTGTTTTTCTAAAATTATCTAAACTATTGATTATTTTAGTTCTTTGCTGATCAAAACATTTTTCACAAATAAATCCCATTCTATTCTTTTCTCTATTATCATCCCCTCTTAGTTCAGCTTTGCAATTAATGCAATTTTCTATCATTTTTATATTAATTACACAAAATAATTGATTTATTAAATTAGTGTTACTCCTACAATAGCAAAAAATTTATAAAACACAAATAGTTTATTATCATGAAAAAGAGGGAATAGTATGAAGAATATATTATGGTTTCAAGAAATTTCTAAGAATGATGGTGCATCTGTAGGTGGTAAAGGTGCTAATTTAGGTGAGATGTATAATGCTCATTTTCCAATCCCTAATGGTTTTGTTGTTACATCTTATGCTTATAAAAATTTTTTAGAAGTTAATAAATTGCAACCAGAAATTAATAAAGTTTTGGTTAATACCGACGTGGATAATAATGAACAATTACAAAAAGCAGCTCAACAAGTTCAGAGTATTATTCTAAAAGCTGAAATGCCAAAGGAATTAAAACAAGAAATTAAGTATGCTTATGAAAATTTGAATGTTAATTTGGATTTGATGAATGTTTCTAAAAAAACAATAAGTTTTGTTAATTTACCCAAAGATTATCCTTTTGTTGCTGTAAGATCTAGTGCTACTGCTGAAGATTTGCCTGATTTTTCGTTCGCCGGGCAACAAGCAACTTATATTAATATTAAAAATTTTGAAAATGTTGTGCAAGCAGTTCATCAGTGCTGGGCTTCTTTGTTTACTGCTAGGGCAATATATTACAGAGAAAAAAATAATTTTGAACATGAAAAGGTTTTGATAGCCGTTGTTATACAAAAAATGGTTGATTCTGATAAAGCAGGAGTTATGTTTAGTATGAATCCTGGAACTAATGATAAATCTGAAGTTATTATTGAAGCTAGTTTTGGTTTTGGTGATGCTGTTGTTTCCGGTGCTGTTTCTCCAGATAGATATGTTGTAGATAAAAATAGTTTGACATTAAAAGATATGAAGATAGGAAATAAGTTGTTTATGTTTTATAGGGATAGAACAAGTGGAAGGACTAGCAAAAAAATGTTGAGTCCTGACAAAGCTATTGGTAGAGTTTTAACTGATTGGGAAGTTGGTAAATTAGCTAGTTTAGCTAAAAAAGTTGAAGCTCATTATGAAGCCCCACAAGATATGGAGTTTGCTATTGAAAATAGTTCTATTTTTTTAGTTCAGACTAGAGGAATTACTACAAATGAGAAAGTTACTTCTAAGATAGCAGAAGAAGAAAAACAAAATATGGGGTTAGAAGATGAGAAGGCTATTTTGACAGGTATATCTGCTTCTCCAGGAATAGGTAGTGGCCATGTAAAAATAGTAGAAGAAGCTGATGATTTAGATAAAGTAAAACATGGTGATGTTTTAGTCGCAAGGATGACTAATCCAGACTATGTTGCAGCAATGGAAAGAGCTAGCGCTATTGTTACAGATGAAGGTGGGCAAACTTGCCATGCAGCAATAGTTTCTAGAGAAATGGGAATACCTGCAGTTGTTGGAACTGGAAATGCTACTAAGATATTAAAAGAAAATGATTTGATCACTGTTGATGGTAAAGCAGGTAAAGTTTATAGAGGGGCTAAAGAAGTTTTAAAGGAAGAAATTAATATTGAAGAAAAACCTGCTGAAGAAATTAATATTGTTTCTGAAAATGTAAAAATTGGTGTGCTTGAACCGACTGTTACTAAAATAAAAGTTATTGCAGACTTTCCAGATTTAGCACATAAAGCAGCTGCTACTGGTGCTGAAGGTGTTGGGTTGTTAAGATGCGAATTTATGATATTATCTGGAAAAGAACATCCAGGTTACTTAATTGATAATGGAAGAGAGGAAGAATTAATTTCAAGATTAGAAGAAGGTTTAACTAAAGTTTGTAGTGCGTTCAAAGGAAAAACTGTTTGGTATAGGAGTTTAGATGCAAGAACTGATGAATTTAGAGATATGGTTGGCGGTGAAAACGAACCAAAAGAAGATAATCCTATGATGGGTTGGAGATCTATTAGAAGAGATTTAGATCAGCCTGAATTGTTTAAGGCTCAATTAGAAGCATTAAGAAGGGTTAGAAATAAAGGGTTTAAAGAGCTTGGTTTAATGTTACCTATGATTACACATTTAGAGCAAGTTAGACATGCTAAAGAAGTTATAAAGGATATGGGATTAGAAGATATGGAGTTTGGTATCATGGTTGAAACTCCTGCAGTTGTTCAGATGATGGATGAATTTTGTGAGGAAGGAATTGATTTTATTAGTATAGGAACTAATGATCTAACTCAGTTTACATTAGCTATAGATAGAAATAATAGTAGAATACAGAAATGGTATAATGAGATGCATCCTGCCGTATTAAAAGAAATTAGACATGTAATAAAGACTTGTAAAAAACATCATGTGAAAACAAGTATTTGTGGTCAAGCTGGTTCAAATGCTGATATGGCTAAGTTTTTGGTTGATACAGGAATAGACGAAATAACTGTAAATGTTGATGCTGTTTCAACTATAAATAAAATTGTGGCTGATGAAGAAAGAAGATTAGTATTGGAAGCTGCTAGAAAATGAATGAAATACATTTATGTCCGGAATGTGGTCATGAGTTACACGAAGGACAACATAAATTTGAGGACGGTTTCTATAGTATAAAGTATTGTAAAGTTTGTGGATTCAAAGAAGAACTGCCTGAGAAACTGTAACTACTATTTAGTTATTAAAATAGAAAGATTTATAAACTAGTTATATCATATAAATTTGTGATAAAAAATGACATTTAATGTTGATGAATACAAAAAATTAGTGCAAAAGTATGCGACTTATCAGGAAGCATTAGAAAGTTTTGATGATGCAAGAGTTCGTAATAGCCCTAAACTAAGACAAGAGTTAGGAGACGAATTACATGATGATCCTTACTTTTTTGCAGGTGCTAGCGATGATAGATTTTTAGCAGAATTACAAGCAACTAGAAATGTAGAAGCAAGAAAGTTTCAAAGTGAAACAAAAGGCAATTTAGAAGATATATTGGCTGCTCTTGATTCTGGAAAATTATTAGGACAGGTTGCTCAACTTGGCGCTCCTAAAAATGGGGAATATAAAGATATAGCAAAAGCACATAAAGAATTAAACCAATATTTAGGCATAATTCATCAGGTTATGAGAAGTCAAGATGCTAATTTAATCATAAACTTTTATCTTGAAAAAAATAAAGATGAACCAGAACTTCAGGCAGCTTTGAAGTATTTTGCAGCTAACAGTGATTATAAATTCTGGGTTGATGTATTTAAGAGAGGTCCATTGAGAAAAATTAATGGAAAGTTTACAGAATATTTTGTAAAAGAAGGAACTGATAAATTAGATGATGGTAAAGTTAGAACATATAGTAAGTATGTTTTAGATAATGTTAAAGATGAAAATCAATTTGCTAGTGCAATGTTACCTTTAGTATCAAGTGCATACTTAAATAAATAAACTTTTTTTAATTTCTTTTTGGTGGTTCTGGAACAGGTTCTTTTTCTTGAACTTGAATTATTTTTTCTTTTGAAATTAATCTAGAAGTTATATTACGCATTACTTTTTCAAATTCTATTGCTCTTGTCATTACAATATCTATATCTTTTCCAGACATTGATTTTACTGTGCCGTGAACTATGTCATGGGCAAGTTCATACATTTCTTTATACCAAATAACATATTTTTTATCTAATACTTTTTTGGAAACAAAAACTTCGTCTAGCATTTCTGTAACATGTTCTGGGCTTGGAGGAATTTGATTACTTGCCATTAGTGCTGCATGTGATGAATCTACCATGGACCAGTATAAATGTTCTATTGAGTTTACCATATCAAATTTAGATCTTGAAATATGTAATGGAGCTCTTCTTAATGTTAGAAAAATTGCTTCTGGGCTAGGTCTTATTCTGCCTCTAGCTAGTAATATTTTTATTGGGTCAAAGAAACCACCAAAATCTATTAATGGTTGACCATACCTTATAATATTAATTGCTGCTGGTTCTCCTTCTCTAACATCTTCCCAAAATGTACTTAATGTTACAGTGTTAACATGTAATCTTTCTCCATAAGTTTGTCTTTCTGTTATTTTACCAAGTTCTTCTCTGTACCAAGCTATTAATTCTTGATCCCATTGAATAGAGCAATCATCTATTATTATTAAAATGTCAATATCTGAACCAGTTACTGTTTCACCTTTCACTGCACTACCAAATAGAACTATAGATTTTATTGATTCTTGAAATTGTTTGTAAACTTTTGCTGCAAAATCATAAGCAATATCATAATCTGTTTTTAGCTTTGAAGGTTTTTTTACTATTGGTTCAAGTTCTGGAAGTTTTTTAATAATTCTATGTTTTTTCTTTGGCATGTTTTAATTTAGAATTTATTTATTTAAAAATGTTATTGTTTTTATCTTTGGATGGGTAGCCCTGAATAAGTGAGATAAACTTGACGAATTAGTTCTGGGGTTGCTCTACCTTTTGCCAAATATTTTAGCACACTCCAACACTCAATACCCTCGTTTGTAAGAAATGCAAATGCTAAACCTTCAGACGAACTTTGGTATTCTTGGTATAATGGACTACGGACAGGCCAACTAAAAGGAGAACGTACAGACTGACTAATATCTTCTTCTTTGATTGCTCTTTCTACTAAACTAATAAAACATCCTGCACCATTATCAACATCTTCTAATGCTTTTTTGACTGTATTTATTGTTGATTTTGCCATAGTAGGAGAATATTTAATCTTTATATAAACTTTATTGTTTTCGGGGTTCTGTAAGTTATTTAAATTAAAAATTAGTTGTCTTTTCTCTCATGAAAACTGTGTTCACCCAAAATGATTTTATGGTTTGTAGTTATTATAAATATTTAAGAAGAATTTTTCAGGATTTTTGACTTTCTAGATAAGATTGTTTAAAACATGATGCTAAAATGTCATTTATTGAGCTTAGAAGAAAAATAGATAAATATAATTCAAACTTATGAAAGAAGACCAAAATTTAAATTAATAGCATATCACTTCGTTTTACTTCAACTTCTATTGTTTTTTTAATTCTATCTTTGTCTAAAGGTACATTTCTTGTGTTTATTACTAATTCGCTAGCATTTCCGTTTAGTTTTTGAAATAACCATTCGGATACTGAGTCACTAGTACTTTTTGGCCCAAACATTAAATTTGCTATAACTAATGTGGGATTTCCGTATGATCTGAGAACTAATTCACCTTTAAAGATCAATCTAGATCCATCTGGAAGTTCAACATAGTCTTCCACATGTAAATCCTCTTTTGGAAACATACTATTGGTTAACCCCTTTGTTTTTGTACTGATCTCTATTTTCATGCTTTTAGGAGATACTTCTTGAAATAAAAAGCTTTTGATTTTTTAAGTTTTAGGCCTAGGACTGCCAAAAAATGAGGTTTTGAGGTTATTAGATAGGAACTTTTATAAATAGTTATTGTTAGTTTATGGTATGAATTCAAAGAAACTAGCTATGATACTTGGTATTTCTGTGTTGCTACCTATGTTTATAGTTCTTTTTATGCAAGCGGTTTATACTGAACCAAAATATGAAGACTATTGTAATACTTCTTTTTATGATGTGCCCATGATGGGCAAAATTAGTGATAATTGTAGTTATAATTATGGTCAAGATTATTATGATTGTTTAAATCAAAGAGGACAGACTGATTTTAAATATGATTCAGAAGGATGTCAAGTTTTTGATAAGTGTAATTTTTGTAGTTTGGAATTTGAGAATGCTAGAGAAGTTTATAATAGAAATG
>JAGWAE010000021.1 GCA_018302135.1 Candidatus Woesearchaeota archaeon | reverse complement strand
AATACAGGTTTTACTCTTTCTCTTAATGCTTGTTTTAAAACTGTTTCTGTTTGTGGCATAACGCCTTCTACTGCACAGCATAAAACAACTGCACCGTCTACAGCCCTCATAGCTCTTGTAACATCACCACCGAAATCTACGTGACCCGGAGTGTCTATTAAGTTTATTAAATAATCTTTACCTTCAATGTGATGGACCATACTAACGCTAGCAGAATCTATTGTAATACCACGTTCAGTTTCATCTGCATGAAAATCTAAAACACATTGCTTTCCAGCTAATTCTTCTGATAACATACCTGCACCAGCTAGAAGATTATCTGAAAATGTAGTCTTACCGTGATCAATATGCACATGAAATAGTTTTAGGCTAGATCATAATGTGCTGCGATCGCGATATTTCTAATATTTGTTGAATCTTTCATTAATTCTTTAATTTTTTGTGAATTATCTGCCAAGAGATTATCCTCCTTATATCTTGTTTCAGGTTTGAGTAGTCTTTTTAAACTTTACTATTTTTTATTAAATAATTTTTTAAACGAACAAATTTCTCTGTATTTGTTTCGAATAGAACTAACCCTTGTTTTAATTTTTGTTTTTTTCTTATTATCAGTCTATGTCTTTTATATTTATCTTCTTTTTTGTTTATGTAATCTGGTTCGATACCTATTTCTTTAAGTAAGATATATGAATCTTTAACTAGGTTTTCACTTCTTGAAACTAAACTAATGTAACCTGTTTTTCTTTCTACTGATCCATCAAACATCATTAAACCTTGTAAAACGGCAATTTTTATTTTTTTGTTCGAACATCTAATATACCTTGGAATTCTGATTGTTTCTGTTTTTCTTCCGTAGGGCATTTCTAAAATTTTATTAAAAAAAATAGAAATAACCTTATTGCTTAAATAGACTTCATAATGATTTTTTCTCTTTATTGGTTTTAAATTATAATCAAAACAATTATTGAACCAATTACAAAAAGCCTGTACGTTTGAATAATACTCTTCTCTTAAAACTAGCTCGTAATGTATTGACCTTCTTTTGTGCCAATTTGTATTTCTAGCTCTTAAATGGCCATCTGCGATATGTGCCCCAATAATCTTGGCTAAATCTTCGGTTAATGTTTTTGGGATTTTTATTTGCTTTTTATCTGAGTAACCTTCTAAGTGAGTTATATATTTTGATAAATCAAGTTTATAAAAATCTTTTAAATTTTTGAAGAATATTAAAGGAATTGATTTTCTTTTAAACAACCATTTCCATAATGTTGAATATGTAATATTGTTTTTATTTGCTAGTTCTTTCTTTCGGATGTTACTTAACTCTAATGCTTTTATTAGTTTATCTGTTAAAATTACCTTTATTGTATTGTCTGAGCTTAGTTCGTAAATATCAAACTTCATATAATTAATAATTCATCTTTTTATATATCATTTTCGGCCGTGGTTGGCAAGCATTCCACAACTTATTGATTTTTCAAAACATTCTCTTATAATATTTTGATATACTCTTAAATTTTACTCTTGATAATATCCATACCACTTACCGGGTCTTTGGAATGAACCTGTTCTTTGTTGACAAGTTCTTTGATTTCTTCCTGCCACGCCATATTTATTTTTTTCAGTTGCCATTCTTTCTAAAGTACCTTTAGTTCGTAAGTCTATGTCTTGAGCTTCCAATCGAGCATATCTCTCTGCCATCGTCTGGTGGAATAAATAATTAATATGAAATTTAGTGAAACAGAAATTGAACATTTGTTGAAAGCTTGGGTAGCTATTTCTTTAGCTTTTGCAATACTTTTGAGTAAAGGAGATGTTGTGTCTAGTAATTTTACTTTAATGTTATTAGTTTCTGGATTAACTGTCGGTGTTGGGTTTATAGCACATGAACTTGGACATAAAGTTGTGGCACAGAGATATCATTGTTTTGCTGAATTTAGAGCTTCTAATTTTATGTTAGTGATAGCTGTATTAATGAGTTTCCTAGGATTTATATTTGCTGCTCCTGGAGCAGTTATTATTAATGGATATGTAACAAAAGAAAGGAATGGTAGAATTAGTTTAGCTGGGCCACTAGTTAATTTGGTTTTAGCTTTGATATTCATGGGATTATATTTATTTGGAATATTTGTTTTTGCAGCTAAATATGGATTAATTATAAATTCTTGGTTGGCTGTTTTTAATATGATTCCTATCTTGAACTTTGATGGAAGAAAGATTATTGTTTGGAGCAAACTAGCTTATTATTTAACTCTAGCAATATCTGTTGGATTGTTAATTGTTGCTTTTAGTTTGAAGTAACTACTTATAAGTTGGACTAAATAAAAAGATTTATAAGCAAATAAAAAACGACAAGAATATATAAAAAATTAAGGAGAATAAAAATGTCATTGATTTGCGTGGGTAGCGTGGGGGGTATTGGAGTGGTTCCTCGAAGGCTTAATAATGATCTTTTAATATTATTGGCTGGAGAAAATGAGAGAACCAGACCCAGAAGTGAGCATGCTACTTTTTTGTACAAGTATGGCTTTTTTGAAAACGTTTTAATCTCAGGTTCACTTGGTGGATTCTCAGAAGAAAAACTTGACGAAACAGAAGGACCACATACGAGAATAGCTAATTATCTTAATATGAGGGGTATTCCTGCTGGGCATATATTTATAGATTATAGGCCTGTGGATACATTAGGAAATTTTGTTTTTCCATATTATGAACCTTTAGAAGGAAATCCAAATCCAAATGAATTAAAAACTAAAGTTTTGACTGAAAAAGGTCATGCTAAAAGAGTAATGCAATGTGCTTCTAAAGTAATACCAAAAGATTGTGATCATAGGTTCACATTTTCAGATGGAGAGTATAATCCTAGGATTACAACTATAGATGGATTAGCAACATACTTATGGCTTTTTAATGAGAAAACACCCCTTTTATCAAGAGGGGTGGTTTGACAAACCTGTTGAAGAAAGAAGGAAAAAAGTATTAGAAAAAACATTAGAATGGAATTTGAAGTAAATTTTTTATATCCAATAATTCAAAAAATATTATAATGTATTCATTGACTCATTTTTTTAATCTCGTTTGTTATCTAAAATTTTCTATGACAATTAGTTATATTTATTGATTTGAAAATAACTTCGAAAGATTAATCTTTATTTTTATCTAGAAGAATCTGCTTGTCTTTCTAATTCTAATTTTTTAGCTATAGCTGCACTACCTTGTTGATCCATTTTATAAGCTGCAATTATTTCTTCTGCCATTGATCTTTCAATACTCTTTTTTGAATTAAATGCTTTTGAATAAGCACTTTGAGTCATTAATCTTAATGCATAATCTATCCTTCTTAATGGGCTTACTTCTACTGCTTTAGAATAACGTGCACCACCATATTCAATGCTTGTAACTTCTTCACGTGGAGCTGCATTTTCCAACGCTGTAACAAATACTTGAATAGGATTTAATTTTGTTTCTTTTTCTATTATTTCAAATGATTTTTTCACAATATTATAAACTTTTATTCCTTTTCCAGTTAATTTGTACGAAGTTATTTTGTGTTTTTTACCACGATGACCCGGAATCATTAATTTGTTCATCAATCTTTCAACAATATTTGTTTTTTGTGTCCAAACACGTTGACCTTCTGCTGCTCTGCCACCTGTTCTTGGAACTAATAATGGATTTATGTTAATGTAAGGAACTAAAGCTTGTTCTTTTACTGAAACTTGTTCAATATCCCATTTATCAAATAATTTCATCATCTTCTACCCTTCTCTATTCTTCCAGAAAGTAATCCTTTCAATGATTGATCATTAACTTTTATAACTTGCCATCTTAAACCAGATAAATCTCCTTTTGATCTACCATGATTAGCACCACCGATGCATTCGATTACAACTTCATCGTGCTCATCTATAAATTTAATGGCGTTATAACCAGGAACGAAAGCTGTGATTTTTCTATTGTTTTTTGTTAATTGACATTTAACACATTTTCTTAAAGCTGAGTTTGGCTGCTTTGCTTCAATTTGTGTTTTTTCTAAAACTATGGCTTTAGCTTGATGAGAACCTCTTAAAGGATCAGATTTCTTTTTTAGTTTTAACATTCTCTTCTTGTATTCTCTATCTTTCCATCTGGCCTTATGTCTTCTTTTCTTCAAATGTTTTCCAGATCCTAATCCTTTTGATTTTTTTACCATTTTATATTATTTTTATATCTTCAATGTCTTGAAAATATTTTTGTACAACCTTTTTAAGGTTTTCTAAATTTTTGCTATTTCTACCTATTAATAAACCTTTGTCTTTTGTTGCATTTACTTTAATTTTAACTAATTTATTTTCTAAAGTAATTTCTTCTGCTTTTATTGGAGAAATTAAACTATTTATAAATTTAATTGGATCTTCATTGAATTCAGTTATTTTTATTCTTTTGTTTGTTTGTGAAACAAATTTTTTTGCGTTAACTCCATTTTTGCCAACTGCTTTGCTTGCTTGGCCAGGATTGACTATAAAAATTAATTTTTCTTCTTCGAAAAAACAGTCTTTTACCTGAGTGTTTGTTATTTTTTCAAAGTGATTTATGTATTGAATTAATTCTAAGTTATATTTCATTTTTAATAACAACACACATTAATAGAAAAAGGTTTTTTACACAAAGAGCCAATTTCTTCATTGGTTTCATTTAATTGAACTATTTTTGTTTTTGTAATTTCACTATATTTGTTTATTCTTTTTTTTAATAATTCTGGACAGTTCTTTGAAATGAAAACTTCTTTTACTTTTCCTTTTTTTAATTCTTTTAATGTTTTCTCTGTGCCTATTGTAAATGTTTTTTCATTCATTGCTTTCTTTAAATTTTCTGCGCTCATTTTTTAGCTCCCTTCTTGTCTTCTTTTTTCATTTTTGACATTAAACCAGGAAGACCAGTTCCCAATGGGATTGGTTGGTTAATTATAACATTTTCTATAACACTCTTTAAGTTATCTAATTCACCAGTTAAACTTGCGTCTATTAAGTGATTTATTGGTGTTTCGAAACTTGCTCTTGCCAATACACTTTCTTTTTCACCAGAAATACCACCACGAGTGATACCTCTAACAACACCTGTTTGAGTCATTATATCAGCTAAAAACATAACGTGTCTAATATTAATATCTAATCCTTGGTTTTCTATGACTGATAAAGCTTCATTAATAATTGCTTGTCTTGCCGCTTCTATACCTAAACTGGATGAAATTTCGAAAATATTATTTGTTGTTGTTAGTTTAGATTCAACTTCTTTCATGTTTAATACTTCTTTTAAGTTTGAACCTGCACAAAGAATAACATATTTACTATCCTCTTTTTTTGGAAGTACTTGAGTAATCTTTGATATTCCTCTAATTAAAACAGATTTTGCGTTTTCTTTTATTTTGTAAAGCATACTTAAGTTTACTTCTTCTGAATTTGATGTAATAGTAATACCTTTTTTAGTTTCTTTTACTGTAACATTTTTTAAGTCTTTCGTAACTTTTTCTATTATTTCTTCTTTTTTGAAACCATATAATTTAATTTTTTCTTCGTTAAAATCAATGTCAACTGATTGTTTCATAATATTTAATGAAATTTCTGAAGAGATTTCTTGTAGCTTCATTTCTTTGATAAACGAGGCAACTCTTCTTATTGTTTTTTCATTTGCTGTGAACTCCGGTTTTAAGTATACTTCCATACTTGGTGTTGAAGGTTCTTTTCTAGCATCAAATAATTCAATCAATCTTGGTAAACCTCTAGTGACCTGAATTTCAGCTACACCTGCAAAGTGGAATACATTAAGTGTCATTTGTGTACCTGCTTCACCAAAAGATTCAGCAGTAATTATACCAATCGCTTCACCTGGTGCAATTAATGCGGCTTCATATTCTTTAACAGATTCATCTAAAGCCCTTATTATTTCTGCTTGTGTTAATTCGTTTGATTTAGATTCTAGCTTGATCTCTTCTAATATTGCTCCTGGCAATTTATCTTTATATTTTTCAAATATGTCGGTCATTTTCCTTTAATCTGCCTTATAATTTTTTTAACATTAATTTTTCCACCATCTGATTTTGAAACATCTACACCATCTTCACCATATTTAAATTGTATAATACTTTTCTCAGCATCTCTTACTGTTGAATCATATTCTACTCTTAAATCTTGTAATGCATTAGCTAATCTTCTGTATAAATAACCAGATTTAGGAGTTCTTAATGCAGTATCCATTAAAGCATCTCTACCTGTCATTGCACTGAAGAAATATTCATTTGGTGACATTCCTTGTTTGTAACCTTTTGTGATGAAACCATGTGCTTCTGGTCCTAAATCTCCTTTTTTGAACATAGATAATGCTCTACCCGAATAGTTTCCTTTAATTCTTCTACCACCAATTGCTTGCTGTCCAACACATGCAGACATCATAGCTACATTAAGCAAGTTACCTTTTGCACCACAGATTGCCATGATTATACTGTGGTTTTCTTCGTTAAGATTATTTCCTACTTGTTTTGAAATATCATTTCTAACTTTGTTTAATATTTCTGAAATTTTTAATTCTAATGTTTCGTCTATTGTATTACCTGGTAAAGGTTCAAGTTTTCCAGATTTGTATTGAACAATTATTATTTCTACTTCTTTTTTTGCTTGTGTAATCAATTCTTCATTTTTTTCTTGTATTTTTGGAGAAACATCTGAATCTGAAATCCCGGTTGTAAATCCTGTTTTTAATAATGTTTCAATTCCTAATCTGAAAATTTTTCCTAAAAAGTCTAAACCGACTTCATCTCCATATTTAGAATATATTTCTCTGATTATTTGGCCTTTTTCTTCTCCAACTAGTGCTTGATCTATGAATCCTTCTTTTAATTGGCCTTTTTTGATTATAACATTTGAACCATCTTTTGCAGTTCCAACAAAATTGAAATCTTCTCTTAATAAAATACTAAATATGTCTTTTCCTGAAACTTTTTCTTTGAAATCACTCATTCTTTCATCGTAAATTCCTGCACTAATTAATAATTGGATTGCTTCCTCTTTGTTTAAAGTTAATCTTTTTGTTAATAAATATAATCCAGAAATTGCATCTTCAACTGACCCCACAATATTTAAACCATTTTTTGGACTGATAATTTGTTTTTGAACACTCATTAGTATTTCAGCTTCCGCTCTTGCCTCTTCAGTTTGTGGAATATGTAAGTTCATTTCATCTCCATCAAAATCAGCGTTATATGGAGTACATACAGCAGGATTTAATCTAAAACTTCTACCTGGTAAAATTCTTACTTTATGACACATAATACTCATTCTATGTAAAGTTGGTTGTCTGTTGAATATACAAATGTCTTTATCAATAAGATGTCTTTCAACTACATAACCTGGTTGAAGTTCTTCTAATAATTGGTCTCTAGTTTCTTCAGTAATTCTTTTCTTTTTACCATCTGGTCTTAAAACATAATTTGCACCAGGATATACTTTTGAACCTTGTGTAATTAATTCTTTTAACCATTCTATATTCCATTCTGTAACTTTTTCAGGTATTGTTAGTTCCATAGCTATAACTTTTGGAACACCAACTTCGTTGAATGCTATTCTTGGATCTCCACTGATAACTGTTCTTGCGGAAAAATTAACTCTTTTACCTGCTAAGTTATGTCTAAATCTACCTTCTTTACTTTTTATTCTTTCACTTAATGTTTTCAATGGTTGACCAGATCTATGTCTAGCAACTGGTACTTGTGCTATATCATTATCAAAGAAAGTTGTAATATGATATTGTAGTAAATCCCAAAGATCTTCTATGATTATTTCTGGAGCACCAGCATTAATATTTTCAAATAATCTTTGATTAATTCTGACTATATCACTTAATTTATGAGTTAAATCATCTTCAGATCTTTCACCGCTTTCTAAAGTGATACTTGGCCTAATTGTAACTGGTGGAACTGCAAGTATATCTAATATCATCCATTCTGGTCTAGCATATTTTGGATTTATTCCTAATGCTGCTACATCTTCATCTGATATTTTTTCTAATCTTGCTTTTATTTGAATAGGGGTTACTCTTTTACCATCCTCTAAAATTGTGGATGGTTTTTCTAAAAGTATTTTCTTTTGCTTTGCATTACAATGAGGACATTTTTTTATTATTTTAACTGAATTTATGAATGCTGAAATCATACGTCTTTTTACTCTGTATCTTCTTTCTCTTTCTGCCATGCTTACATTTCTTAAATGTCTTTTTACTTTTTCCTCTTCAACTAGAACACGTCCACATGAATTGCATGTTGTTTTTAAAAATTGTAAAATTTCGTCTAAATATTTAATATGAAGAACGGGTCTAGCCAATTCCATGTATCCAAAATGACCAGGACATTCTTTTAGTTTAGCACCACAAGTTTTACATCTCAAACCAGGATCTATAACTCCCATTCTAATATCCATTAAACCACCGTCTACTGGATAACCTTCTCTATCGTATAATTCTGGTGTGACTATCTTTGCTACAGATATTTTCTTTACCGCTTGTGGCGATAACATGTTGAATCTTATTGAATCAACTTTTTTTATTACATCTTCTGTCATTTTCTAAAACTTATCCTTTAATTTTATTTGTGAATCTATTCCTATTGTTCTTATTTCATCTAGGAATAATTTGAAAGCGTAACTCATTTCTACTGGTGATACTTTTGTATCGGAACCGCATCTTGTGCATATTGCTTTGTTTTTAAAATAATCATATGTTGCAAACATACCACAATTTTCACAAATATGTAGTATTGTTTTGTCTGAATCAAATCTTTCTTTTAATAATAGAGCTGCTCCATGTGCTACTAAACAATCTTTCTCCATCTCTCCTACTCTTAAACCTCCACCCATTGCTCTACCTTCGACTGGTTGTCTTGTTAATAATTGAACTCTTCCTGCTGCTCTTGCATGTAGTTTGTTGGCTACCATGTGCTTTAATCTTAAATAATAAATATTACCTGTGTAAATTTTTGCATCAAATTTTTGTCCTGTTATCGGGTTGTAAAATGATTCTTTTCCATCTTCTGAAAATCCAAGTTCTAATAATTGTTTTCTTAATGATTCTTCTGAAGGATTATCAAATGTTGTTGCATCTATAAGTTTTGAGTTTAATGCGCCTACTTTTCCTGCTAGTACTTCTAACAAATGAGATACTGTCATTCTTGATGGAATACTATGTGGAGAGAATATTATATCTGGAGTAATACCACGAGAACTAAATGGCATATCAATGTGAGGAATAAGCATACCAATAACACCTTTTTGTCCGTGTCTTGATGCAAATTTATCACCTATTTCAGGAATTCTATTTTCTCTTAATCTTGTTTGTATTAATCTATTACCTTCTTCGTTTTCAGTAATTATCGTCATGTCTACAATTCCTTGTGTTTCTTCTCCTATTGATATTGAAGATTCTCTTCTTGTATTAGCTGCTATGTTAAATTCTTCTAATGATCCAAGGAATCTTGGTGGGCTAGTTCTACCTATAATAACTTCTTCCGAACCAACTTGTGCTTCTGTGAAAACGATACCGTCATCTTCTAAGTGTCTATAATCTTTTTCTGATTTGTAACCTTTTACTTCTTTATCTGGTATGCCTATTTGATCCATTAAACCACCAGAATATCTTAATTCTGTTGTTGAGTATGGTCTGAAGAATGTTGATCTTGCTAAACCTCTTTCTACACTTCCTCTATTTAATATTGTAGCGTCCTGCATATTGTAACCTTCGTAACTCATGACTGCTATTGTAAGGTTTTGTCCTGAAGGACGAGAATCATAATTAAAAATATCGTGCATAAATGTTGTAGTTATTGGTCTTTGTGCATAATGTAAAACGCTAGCATCTGTATCATTCCTAATCAAAAAGTTTTTAGCGTACAAACCTAAACCTTGTTTTTGTATTTTTGAACCTCTGATTAATCTTGAAGAAGAACCATAATTTGAAAATGGAACTAATGAAGTACAAATACCTAGTATTGTGATTGGGCTGATTTCTAAGTGTGTATGTTCTTTTGTTAATTCTTCTTCACTTATTGCAACGTAAGCATTTTCTTCTTCCCTTGCATCTAGATATTCTATTACTCCTTGTTTAGTTAATTCTTCCCAAGTTATTTGATTATTTTCTATTTTTGTAATTAATTCTGAAGTAAGTTTTGATTTTCCATTTTCAACTATTATTAATGGACGTCTGCATCTTCCTTTTGTTGTTTCAATATGAATTTCGTTTAATCCTTCATCATGACCTATGTTTAAATTAGTTGGAATTATACCTTCTCTTCTTTGTTTTTTTACTGATTCCATAAATTCATGAATGTCAGTTACACTTCCAATAAATGCTTCGTTAAGGAATACGTCTATCATTTTTTTAGTCCTAATGTTTCTAATTGTTTGATTATTTTATCGTTTGATACTTCTGCTTCAGTTATACTTGCCAACATTGCTAAGTTTTTTCTTAAACCAATTGGAGTACCTTCTGGAGTTTCTACTGGGCACAATCTCCCCCAATGAGTACTATGTAATGCTCTGGCTTCAAAATTTTCTTGAGAAGAAGTTAATAAACTTACAACTCTTTGTAAATGAGATGTTGCATCTACTGCATTTGTTCTTGAAATATTTTGACTAATTCCTGTTCTTCCACCAGGCCAACTACCCGTTGCCATTGCGCTTTTTATTCTTGAACTTAATAATTGTTCTCTAATTACTATTCTTATTGAATTGAATTTTCCTCTTTTAACTAATCTTTGGAAATTATATAACATATCTTGAACTAGAGATCTCATGTTGACTCTGAATAAATCTTCTAACAAATCTCCACTCAATTTTAATCTTTTATTTACATAGTGATCTTGATCTGAAGTTTTTGCTCCTTCTGTAGCTACTAAAATAAATCTTTTTATTAACTTACATAGATTATATGCTTTTGTCATTCTATCTTTTGAAGTCATACCCAGATGAGGTAACAAATATCTGTCTAATTGCTCTAATGTTCTTTCAGCTCTCAACTCTTTTTGAGTTAGACCAATTCTTTTTGCTAAAAATTCAACTGCTTCATCTTGATTTTTTAATTCTCTACTTTCGTATATATTTAAGATTACATCATCATAAATTTTTTCTGTAGAAATATATTGCATAATATCTTGATCTTTTACTAATCCTAGTGCTTTTATTAATGAAATAATTGGGACTCTTCTAAATCTTGCAAAACTTAAGTGAAGAATTCCATCTTTCATCTGTTCTAATGTGTGTGGTATTCTATAATTTGTTTGTTCGGAATATAATTTGGCTGTGAATTTGCTTGGCCCGCTTGCAGCTTTTTTGATAAATAATTTATTTGAAGCTAAATCTTCTACGGCAATTAGAACTCTTTCATTTCCATTTAATATGAAATACCCACCAACATCTGCTGGATCTTCACCCGCTTTTATTAATTCTTCTTCTTTCATATTAGTTAAATGACAAAATTTAGATTTTAACATAACTGGAAGCTTACCTATTTCCGTTACAAATGATTCTCTTTGAACCCCATTTATATGGGCACTAACCGTAATGCTAATTGGTGCTGCGTATGTAAGATGTCTTAATCTTGCTTCTCTCGGTAATAATATTCTTCTGGAACCATCTGCTTCTGTTATTTCTGGCATTCCAATTTTTACGCCACTTAATTTTATTTTATAATTCTCAAATTCTTGAGGTATTATTGTTGGAACGACTTCTCCAACTTCATCAACTATTCTTTGTAAATCTTTTTCTGCAAATCTATTAAATGAATGTATATTCGA
>JAGWAE010000020.1 GCA_018302135.1 Candidatus Woesearchaeota archaeon | reverse complement strand
TCTGCATTTTGCAAAGATTCTACAGGTTCATTTAGGAATTGTTCAGCTAATTCAATGTCAAATTTTGATAAATCTAAGAAATCTATAATTAGTGCCTTTTGACCTTTCTTTATAGCATTATGAACTTCTTTGATGTATACTGTCTCTATAAATTCTTTAAATTTATCTATTTGAACAATTGAATCTTTTTGCAATTTTTAACACTCCAACAAAAAAAGGAAAGTATAGGTATTATTTTAACTTTTTCTAGTTGTTTCAATTAGCTTATGCATCGCTTCTTTGGGTGCATTTTAACTTTTTTAGATTAGTAACTAGTTTGTTTATTGCTTCTTTTAGGGTTATTTCTGATTTTGTACCTGTACAAACTATCTTCCCATTACTGAACAATAAGAAAGTTGCACGCGTTCCTGGAAGCTTGTAAACTAAGCCAGGGAACTGCTCCGGTTCATATTCTGAGTTCTCTAATTTCATTGCTAGTTCGTTCAAGTTTAAATCCATAGAAATGTCGCCAGCTGCCACCATATTTTGAACTGTAATTTTTGGTTTTATTGTTACTTTTACTCCAATTTTAGCTACTGCCTTAATTATTTGATTTATTGATTCTCTAACCTTAGCCATAGATCTGGCACCAGTACAAACAACTTTACCTGAACTAAATATTAAAGCTGATGTTTTCGGCTCACGAATCCTCATAACTAATCCCGGAAATTGTTCTGGATTATATTCTGTGTTAGATAAAGTTTCAGCCAATTTGATCAAATGTATATCGTGTTCTAAAGAAGTAGAACAAACTATATTAACAATTTTAATGGTTATTTTCGTCATAATTATTCCCCCTTGTATAAACTATTTGTATATAAGTGTTTAGAGAAAACTATTTAAATCTTTATAAATAAACTGTCGTACTTGATTAGTTAATAATTTCTATAGAAATAATAAATTCTTTATCTTTTACCTTAACTTTTTCTTTAATTTTGTAATTTTTTTCTTTAAAATCTAAACTTATTGCACCGACTTTTGAAGTTATATTTTCTGACCATTTAGTTAAATTTATTGGAGTTAATATTGCCAATTTAATTTTATCTTGCTTTTTTAAGTTTTGAGATTTTCTCATATCTTGTACTTTTCTTGTTATTTCTCTTGCAAATCCTTCTTCTTCTAATTCCTTAGTCATTTTTGTATCAAGAACTAAATTAAATTCTCCTTTTTTGATTTCTAATTTCTTTATGTTTAGTTGCCTCATAACTAATTCTTGCAATTCTTTTGATAATTTTTTATCAGAATGTACAGTTGTTTTTGGTAAAGGCCATTTTAATCCTATTTGAACTTTATTTCTTTCTTTCATCCCTGCTTCTATTATTTGCATAACAAATTTGAATTCTTCTTCTAATTTTGTGTCTATCTTTTTTTCATCGAAGGTTGGCCAGGATTGAAGATGGACTGAATCTTTTTCTTTTAATTCCATCCAGATTTTATCAGTTATAAATGGACAGATTATGGAAAACATTTTTAATACGTCTTTGTAAACTTCATTAACAGTATGTAAAACTTTACCGGGTTCCGAATTTACTTTGTCTCTTGTGAATTGAATATAAACTCTTGAAAGATCTAAGTATAAATTTTCTATTTCTCTTATAATTTCGTCAATTCTATATTGTTCTATTAGTTCGGTAACTTTTTTTATTGTTGAATTTTTTTTGGAAATTATATATCTTTCTTCCAAACCCATTAATTTATCTTCTTTAGTTTGTAATTTTAATTCTGATATGAATCTTGATAGATTATACAATATATTTAGATTTCTTTGCTTTAATTTTACATCTTCCCAACTAAAATTTATATCTACTCCTGCTGGAACTTCACAAATATAATATCTTAAGACATCTGCACCGTATTTGTCGACTATTTCATAAGGAGAGATTATGTTTCCTAAACTTTTTGACATTTTTATTCCTTGATAATCAAAGATCATACCGGTACAATAAACATTATTATAACAGGATTTTCCTAAGGCCACAGCAGAACATATTTGTAACATACTAAACCATAATTTGACTTGTTCACTTGCTTCAATTATAAAATCTGCAGGAAAATACTTATCAAAAAATTCTGTTTTTTTAGGATAATATAAACAGTTCCATGAAGTTGTTCCAGAGTCTATCCATACGTCAATAATATCTTTCACCCTGTGCATTTTTGATTTACATTTTGGACATTCTAATATAACTGCATCTATCCATGGTTTATGTAAATCTGTAGGAACTTTTCCTTTTAATTTTTTTAATTCTTCAGAGTTACCTATCACTTCTATATTATCGCATTTAGAACATTCCCAAATTGGAATTGGACATCCCCAATATCTTTGTCTTGAGATTCCATTATCTTTCAAATTTTCGATCCAATTATCATAATTCTTTTTAAAAAAAGGAGGTTGCCATTTTACACTTTCATTAAATTTAAGCATGTTAGGAATTAAATCCTCTATTTTCATAAACCATTGCTCAGTTGATCTGAATACTACAGGATTATGACATCTCCAACAAGTTGCATATTCATGTGAAACTGGAGTTTGCAAAACTAAACTACCTAATGAGTCTAATTCTTCAATAAATTTTTTATCATCTTTCTTTGCTTTCCACCCGTTGAATTTCCCACAATTTTTAAAAATACCTTTTTCATCAATTTCATTAAAGGCATCTATTTTATAGGGTTTGCATGCATCAAAATCTTCTGGGCCACATCCTGGAGCACAGTGAACTAATCCTGAACCGGCTTCTAAATTCACATATTCTTTTGATAATATTACTGTATGAATATTTTTTGATTTTTTCTTTAATGAATTATAATCAATTTCTTCTTCTAATGGATGTTTATATTCTAAACCTTCCAATTTAGCACCATTAAAAGTTTTTAATATTTTGTAATCTTTATTGAACAATTCCATTACTGGTTTGACTAACTCCGTGGCCAGTATCCATTTTTCTTTTTCTACTTGAACTTCAGAATAGTCAAAGTTTGGATTAACCATTACTGCCAAATTAAAAGGTATTGTCCAAGGAGTAGTTGTCCATATTAACAAAAATCTATTATCTTTTGTTTTGAATTTTAAGAATATGGAATTATCTTCTAAATTTTTATATTCTAATTCATGTTTTGCTAATGAAGTTTCACAAGTTGCACACCAATGCATTATTTTTTTACCTTTATATAATCTATTTTGGTTGTATGCTTGTTTAATTAACCACCATTCACCTTCCATGAATTCATTCTTTATGGGCCAATATGCATTTTCAAAATCCATCCAAACACCTAAACGAGTTAGGTCTTTGTCCATTTGTTCGGCATTATTGGATGAAAATTTTATACATTCTTTAATGAATTTTTCAACACCATACTTTTCTATTTCTAATTTATCTTTTATTTTTAGTTGTTTTTGAACCGCATTTTCAGTAGGCAATCCATGCATATCATAACCGGCTCGGTCCCAAACATTAAATCCTTTCATTCTTTTGTACCTAAGAACTAGGTCCTTCATAGAATTATTCCATGCTTGCCCAATATGTATTTTTCCAGAAGTATATGGTGGACCTTGTAAAAAATAGAATTTTTTGCCTTTGATGTTTTTTCTATTTACTCTTGAATGTATTTTGTTATCTTCCCAAAATTTTAATACTTCTTCCTCAACTAATTTAAAATCATACATTATTATTCTCCAGTGTTAGTTTTTTATTTAAATAGCTTACCATTGTGGAACCTTTAAAGTCAGTTCTAGCTCATATAATAGAAATAATCCTTATTTGTATTAAGCTAGTCATAAAGTAGTTGAAACTGAAAATTATTTAAATCTTTCTGATTTTGCTTGCCAAGTACTTACAAAACTCTTATAAATCTACTAGAATTTACGGTTTTATGTTTGTAGAAAAGTATAGACCTCAAAAATTTTCGGATATGAAAGGGCAAGAAAAGATAGTTTCTAGAATTAAAGCTTTTGTGGATTCAAAAAATATCCCACATCTTTTATTTTCTGGACCGGCTGGAGTGGGTAAAACTACATTATCTTTAATTGTTGCAAGGGAATTATTTGGTGAGGATTGGAAAAATAATTTTTTAGAATTAAATGCTTCTGATGAAAGAGGAATAGATGTTATAAGAAATAAGGTAAAAGATTTTGCTAGAACTATGTCTGTTATGGGCGTTCCTTTTAAAGTTATTTATTTAGATGAATGCGATTCTTTGACTAGTGAAGCTCAACAAGCGCTAAGAAGAACAATGGAAAATTATTCTAATACTTGTAGATTTATTTTATCTTGCAATTATTCCAGTAAAATTATTGATCCTATTCAGTCAAGGTGTACTGTTTTTAGATTCCAACCCTTAAAGGTTGAAGATGTTCACTCTTTGTTAAAAGAAATCTCAAAAAAAGAAGGAATAGAGATAAGTAATGATGCGATTAAAGCAATTTATGATATAAGTAATGGTGATGCTAGGAAAGCTGAGAATATTTTGCAAAGTTGTTCAGTTATAAGTAAAAAGATTGATGAAAAGTTAATTTATGATATTGTTTCATTTGCTCAACCAAAAGAAATTATAAAAGTTTTGGAAATGAGTTTGGCAGGCGAATTTGTTAAATCCAGAGAATTATTACTAGACATTATGTTAAAACACGGTTTATCTGGAATAGATATAATAAAACAAATACAAAGAGAAGTTTTGGATTTAAAAATTGATGAATTAAAAAAAGTAAAAATGATAGAGAAATGCGGTGAGATAGAATTTAGAATGGTTGAAGGTAGTGATGAATATATCCAATTAGAAGCATTACTTGCTAGTTTTATTTCAATATAAAATGTGGACAAAAAAATACGCCCCAAATTCTGTAAGAGAAATTGTTGGGAATACTAGTTCTATAATGAAATTAGAAGGATTTATTAAAAATTTTAAAAAGAGTAAGAAAAAAGCGGTAATGATATATGGCCCAACTGGAACCGGAAAAACTGAAGTAGTTTATGCTTTATCTAAAAATTATGATTTAGAGATTTTAGAAGTTAATGCTAGTGATTTCAGAAATAAAGAGATGATAAATGAAACGGTTGGTAAAGCAATGAATCAGTATAGTTTATTTGGAAAAGGAAAGATAATTTTAATTGATGAGATAGATGGTTTGTCTGGAAACAATGATCGTGGTGGCGCACAGGCATTGGCTACATTATTAGATAAAAGTTCATTTCCAATAATCATGACTGCTAATGACCCTTGGGAAAAAAAACTATCTTCGTTAAGAAGCAAATCAATTATGATTGAATTTGAAGCATTAAATTATTTGGATATTTTTAGGGTATTGAAGAAAATTGCAGATAGTGAAGAAATATTAATTTCTGATCAAGATTTAAAAACAATTTCTAATAGTGCTGGTGGTGATTTGAGGTCAGCAATAAATGATTTTTATTTAATATCTTATGGTAGAAAAAAAGTAAAAAGTGAAGACTTAGAAGGAATTGGAGATAGAAATAGAGAAGAACATATTCATAATTTATTAACTCTTATTTTCAAAGGCAAGAATTCTAAAGCAATATTAGATTCTTTTGATAATACTAATTTAGAGTTTAATGATATCAAATTATGGATTGATGAAAACTTACCAAAAGAGTATAAGGGTATTGAACTAAAAAATGCTTATGATAGTTTATCAAAATCTGATATGTTTAATGGAAGAATAATAAGAAGGCAATATTGGAGATTTTTAGTTTATCAAAAATATTTTATGTCTGTTGCGATTGCTATGAGCAAGTTAGAGAATAAAAAGGGTTTTGTTAGCTATGAACCTACAAAAAGAATTTTAAAAATTTGGAAATCAAAAATGAAATATGCAAAAAGAGATGTTTTAGTAGATAAAATATCTTCTGAGTGCCATGTCTCGAGTAAAAAAGCTTTGAAAGAAATTTTACCTTATTGTCAAGTTTTTTTGGAAAAAGAAATTAATTAAAGGATAGTTTTCTTAATCTTTTTATTCTTTCATTTGTTGATGGATGTGTGCTTAATAATTTCATTATTGTTTTTCCTGAAAAAGGATTTACTATAAATAAATTGGCTGATGCAGGATTTCCTGATTTTATTTTTGGGGAATTTTCTATCTTTATAATTGCTTCTGATAAAGAGTCTGCATCTTTAATTATTTTTGCACCCGTATCATCTGCAACATATTCTCTAGAACGCGAAATTGCTAATCTTAAAATTGTGGCAGATATTGGTGCGATTAAAGTTAAGAGTAATAACTCGAAGAAACCGGGTGAATTATTTTCATCTGGTGAACTAAAAGTTACGATTCTAGCTAATAATGCAATATATGCTATGGCACTGGCTATAACTACTGATACAGTTGAGATTAGTAAATCTTTGTTCTTTATGTGAGCTATCTCATGTGCAATAACTGCTTTTAATTCTTGATCATTTAACAAGGTTAGAATTCCTTCGGTTACAACTATTGTTGCATTTTTTTCATTTCTGCCAGTTGCAAAGGCATTTGGAGTCTGAGAGTTTATAATGTACAGTTTAGGCTTATGTATTGAAGCTCTGGTTGAAACATCAATAACAATATCATGTAGTCTTGTATATTGAGAATATTCTGCGTGGTGAGCATTATAAATTTTTAAAACAATTTTGTCAGAATACCAGTAAGAAATTGTATTGATAATTAGAGAAAAGATTAAGGCTATTATTATTCCTGTATTCCCCCCTATAGCAAATCCAATTATTAAAAATATAAAGGAAAGTATACCTAAATAAAACACCGTTTTTAGCTGATCTATGAACATGGAATTACAAGTCAGTCTAGGGGGTTTATAAATTTTTATATACTTGAAATAGAAAGAATTAAAAATAAAAGATTTGAATTAAGATTATGAAGACTAGTTATAAGTTCAAATATGCTTCTGAAATAAGTTTATGGCTAGATGGATATAATGATTTATTTTCCGACTTTGACCCTAGACCTTATCAAGAAAAGGCGGTTTCTAGTGATTTTTTGGATGAATTGAAAAGAGCGGCTAGAGATAAACCTTTTGATAAAATTTCTTTGAAATTGCTTCTTCAAAAAAGCAAAAGGAAGTTGAATGATGAAAAAATTATAAAAAATAGATTAGAACATCATTTTAAACATCATTATGATATTGTAAAAGAAGAAAAAAGAAAAATAATCAAAAAAGGAGTTTTCGTTGCATTAACTGGATTAATTTTACTTTTTATTCTGGTTTATTTTGGTAGTATAATACCTAATTATGGTGCTTTGACAGATTATCCAATTCGGTTAGTAGAAATAATGATATGGTTCTTATTTTGGGAAGGGATGAATATGGTTTTATTTGAAACCAAGATTTTAAATCATAACCTAGATTTTTATAAAAAAATGTCTAAATGTGATGTAAGTTTTCATCATTTTTAATTTAAATAATTTTAAAAACAAGAAGAATTACTAAATTAGTATGCAACATAATATAGTTATTGGGAGATCTGCAAAGGATAAAAAAAGATATGGCGAAAAAGGAACTATTTTTTTAGGTAGACATTATGTTAAGATGGAACAAACTATTTCTATGAGTAGTAATATTTTAATGGATGTTGCTAGAGCGCATGTTGTGCTTATAGATGGCAAGAGGGGTAGTGGAAAGTCTTATACTCTTGGTGTAATGGCAGAGGAAATGTCCTTATTACCTGAAGAAATTGCACAAAATATTAGTATTTTAATTTTTGACACTATGGGGATATTTTGGACGATGAAATATCCTAATCAAAAAGAAGAACAATTATTGATGGGTTGGGGGATGAAACCTAGGAAATTAGATAATATTGATGTTTATATTCCAGAAGGACATTTTAAAGAATATAAAGATAAAGGGATTTTAGTTGATTATCCATTAAAAATTAAAACGTCTGAGTTAGATGCCAGTGATTGGGCTAATGTGTTTGGGGTTGATTTAATACATCCAATTGGAGTAACTATTGAAAAAACAATTGGTGGTTTGGAAAATAAAGATTATGGAATTATAGATATTATAAATGAAATAAATTTAGATCATACTATTGAGAAAGATATTAGAGATGCAACAATTAATAGGTTTTTAGCTGCAGAAGGTTGGGGTTTGTTTAGTAAAAAAGGAACAGAAATAAAAGATTTAGTTAAAGGTGGGAGAGTCAGTATTATTGATATAAGCTGTTATAGTCATACTTCTAGTAGTTGGGGAATAAAAAATTTAGCTACTGGAATAATTTGTAAAAAACTATTAAATGAAAGAATGATTTCTAGAAAAATTGAAGAGATGAAAAGTATAGAAGCAGGAACTAGCTTTTTTGGTTTTGAAAAAGAAATTAAAAATAAAGAAGAAATGCCATTGGTTTGGATTTTAATTGATGAGGCACATGAATTCTTGCCTGCGGAAGGGAAAACTGGAGCAAGTGACGCTTTAATTCAACTTTTAAGAGAAGGAAGACAACCAGGAATTTCTATGGTTTTAGCTACACAGCAACCTGGTGAAATTCATAAAGATGTTATAACACAATCAGATATTGTCATTAGTCATAGAATTACTGCAAAAAAGGATATTGACGCACTAAATAATATTATGCAAACTTATATGTTGGCAGATATTCAAAAATATATTAATAATTTACCAAGAACTAGCGGATCTGCTATAATACTTGATGATAATTCTGAAAGAATTTACCCAATGAATGTTAAACCGAGATTTACATGGCATGGTGGAGAATCTCCGACAGCTGTGCATTTGAAAGCAAGAGAATTACTAGAGCTTGGATTGTAAATCTAAACATACTCTGTAAGTTCCTGGCGATGGTGAACCTGCTTTTACTAATTTAACTTTGAATTTGTTTGAATATTTTTCTTTTAATTTCTCGAAATTAAAAGAAAAATATAAAAACAAATTCAAAGTTAAATTAGTAAAAGCAGGTTCACCATCGCCAGGAACTTACAGAGTATGTTTAG
>JAGWAE010000019.1 GCA_018302135.1 Candidatus Woesearchaeota archaeon | reverse complement strand
TCATTGTGACTAATAACAATATATTGTGCTCTTGATGAATATTGTGCGAAGAGTTTACCTAATTTTTCAGAATTATGTTTATCCAAAGCTGCGTCTACTTCATCCAAAATATAGAATGATGCTGGATTATACTCTTGAATAGAAAATATAAATGCTAGTGCAGCTAGTGTTTTTTCTCCGCCAGATAAACTTCTAATATCTAAATATTTTTTGGAAGCAATTCTAACTGTGATATCTAATCCTTGAGATAATGGATCTTCTGGATTCTCTAGTGCTAATGATGCTTCTCCCTTTGTGGATAATAATGAAAATATTTCTTTAAATCTATTATTCAAATGATCATATGTTCTCATGAAAACTCTTGTTTTATCTTTTTCTACCTCAGTTATCATGTCTAAAACATCCTGTTTTTCTTCTTTCAATTTACCTGTTTTTTCTACTAGTTGGACATGTTCTTCTGCAAGCTTATCATAAATTTCTAAAGCTTTCATGTTAACATTGCCTAGTTTTATCATTAGAACTTCATATTCTTTAATTTCTTCTTTCAATTTCTCAATATTAACATTTCTTCTTATTTCACCGTCTTTAAACTCTTCAAATTCTTTTTCTAAACCTGCGATTAAACCAACACAGCCAGCTTTTTCGATTGAAATATTATTTATTTTATTTTCAACCAATCTTATTCTGTCCATATTTTCAGAAATAACTTTGCTATTTTTTTCTGTTTTTTCAGTTAGTAAATTTCTTCTGGCAAACAATTCTTTTTGTTTTATAAAAAAGTCTTTTTCTTTCTGTTCGTTATTCTTTAAACTTACAGATTTTAATTTCATTACATTATTTAGCTCATCAAATTCTTTTGAGAAATCAGATTTTTCTTTATCTAATTCATTAAATGATTTGTAAACTGTTTGATTTTCATTACTTAAGAAATTAATTTTTGCTTCTATTGAACCTAGTGATGAAGTTAGTTGAATTATTTTTGCAGTTATCTCTGTTTTTTCTATTTGCAAGAATTTCGGTGCTTGGGATTCATCTATTTCTTTTTCTATTCTACTTATTTCTTCTTCTATGTCTTGATGTTTGAATCCTATTTTAGTTCCTGCTCTGTAACCTCCAACCATCGCACCATTTTTTTCTATTAAATCTCCCTCAATGGAAACCATTCTTATTCTTCCAATTCCAATTTTTCTTGCAGTTGGAATATCGTTAACTATTAATGTATTACCAAAGACATGTTTGAATGCGTTGTTGTATTTAGAATTATATTTAATTAAATCTATTGCTAATCCATGAACCCCATCTTTTTTTGTTAGTGATCTTAGTTCTGGAAGAATATCTTTATACTGAATTCTGTTCAATGGTAAAAATGTTACAACTCCTTGTTTTTTCTCTTTTAATTTTCTAATACATTCTTCAGCAATCATATCATCTTTAGTAACAACACTTCTCATTTTTTGACCGGCCGTTACTTCTAAAGCTAAAGCATATTTTGGATTTACTGATCCTAAATCAGAAATTGTACCGTACACACCAGGTACACTGGAAACTAATTCTAATGCTGAATCATTATGACCTTCAAT
This sequence comes from Candidatus Woesearchaeota archaeon, assembly GCA_018302135.1. Classification (GTDB taxonomy): domain Archaea; phylum Nanobdellota; class Nanobdellia; order SCGC-AAA011-G17; family PNOQ01; genus PNOQ01. The sequence continues at coordinate 7,565 of JAGWAE010000019.1, read as the reverse complement.
ATTTGATTTTGCCTTTAAATTAGATAGTTCGTTTATTTTTTCTTTCAATTCATCTAAACTTGGAGTTCTTGTTAAATTATTTTCTTTTTTTGTAAGCTCTTTAACTTCTATTTCAATATTTTTTTTCTGTTTCATTAATTCATCTATTTTTTTATTGTTGTCATCTATTGTTTGTTTAAAACTTATTCTTTTATCATCTATTTTTTTGATTTCACTTTTTAAAGTTTCAATTCTTGATTGAGCTTTAATAACATCTGTTTTTATGTTTGTTATGGAATCTCTAATTGTTATTTGATCTACTTCACCACGTTTTTCTAGCTCATTGTTTATATCTTGTAATTCTGCTTTGTCTTTTTCTATTATTTTTGTGATATCATCTATTCTATCTTTTAATATGTTGTATTCTTTTCTTTGAGCTTCTATTGCCTCTTCAACTATTTTTAATCTGTTTTTTCTTTCTTCTAATTGTAAGAAAATAAAAGTTGCTTTGTTGTTTTTTATCTGGCTTTTTAACTCCATATATTTTTTTGCTTGGTCTCTATCTTTTTTTAATTCATTAAGACTTGCTTCTCTTTCAGTTAAAATAATATTAGCTTCTGTTAATTTTTCTTCTACTTTTCCAAGTTCTGAAAGTGCTTTTTGTTTTTTATCTTCAAAAACTGAAATTCCCGCTATCTCTTCAATTAATAATCTTCTATCTAATGGTTTCATTTCCATGAAATGAACTATATCTCCTTGTAAAATAATATTATGTCCATCTGGATCTATTTTTGCAGTACTTAGAATATCAATAATTTGTTGCCTCGTCATTTTTTTATCATTTAATCTATAATCTGACTGACCATCTTGTTTTACTACTCTTGAAACTTTGATTTCTTTTTCTTCTAGTGGAAATTCTTTTTTAGAATTATCAAAAAATATACTTACTTCTGCGTGTTTTGATGGACTGGCTTTTTTACCCCCGTTGTAAATTAGATTGGCTGATTTTTCGGCACGCATACTTTTAGCAGAGGTTTTACCTAAAACAAAACATAAAGCATCCATGATGTTTGATTTACCAGAGCCATTTGGGCCTAGAACGCAGTTAAATGTTTTACCAAATTCTAAGTCGGTTTTCTTTGCAAAAGACTTAAAACCAGACATACTAAGCTTTGTTACAATTGTCATTACGATTATTACCTCTTTATTTTCATTTAAATAATTTTTGTAATTAATTTGAGTTTTTAAAGGTTTTTAGCTTTCTAAATAGACTAAGTTTTGAGAATATAAAAATTTATAAATGTCTTAAAATTTATTAGCCCGCAGATGGAAATTAAAGAAGGTCTTACTTATGATGATGTGTTAATGATACCTCAGAGAAACAATGTGGCTTCGAGAAGCCTTGTTGATACTTCTACGTATATTACTAGAAATATAAAATTGAAAATCCCTATGGTTTCTATGCATATGGCTACTGTGACTGAATCTGATATGGCTATTGCAATGGCCAGTGAAGGTGGAATGGGGTTTATTCATAGATTTATGCCTATTGAGGAGCAAGCTGCTGAAGTTAGAAAGGTTAAACGAACAGTTGGAATGATAATTGAAGATCCTTTGACTTGTTCAGATGATATTTCTTTGGGTGAAGCGGTTAAGAAAATGGAATCTGAAAATATAACTAGTTTATTGGTTGTTGATAATGAAAATAAATTGATAGGTATATTTACTACTAGAGATTATGTGTTTGAAACTGATATGTCTAAGTCAGTTAAAGAACTTATGACCCCTAAAGATAAATTGATTACTGGTGATCTGAAAATTAGTATTGATGATGCTAAAAAATTATTGAATAAATATAAAATAGAAAAACTCCCCCTAATTGATAAAGAAAATAGAATTGGTGGGTTAGTTTGTAGTAAAAGTATAAGACATTTAGAGGAACATAATCGTGCTTGTAGAGATAGTAAAGGAAGATTAAGAGTTGGTGCAGCTGTTGGAATAACTGGAGATTATATAGAAAGGGCTCAAGCTTTAGTAAGAGAAGGAGTTGATATTTTGGTTGTAGATGTTGCTCATGCTCATTCTGATATGACAATAAATACAATTAAAGAATTAAAAAAGAGGTTTAAAGTTGATGTTTTAGCAGGCAATATTGCAACTGCCGAGGCAGCTAAAGATTTAATAAAAGCTGGAGCAGATGGTTTGAAAGTTGGTATTGGTAATGGAACTATTTGTACTACTAGACTTGTTGCTGGAGCGGGTGTTCCACAATTAACTGCTGTTTTTGATGTTGTTAAAGTTGGAAAGAAATATGGAGTTCCAGTAAGTAATGAAGGAGGTATAGCTAGTCCAGGTAATTTTACAAAAGCTATTGCCGCAGGATGTAATGCAGCGATATTTGGAAGTGCATTTGCTGGAACTGAAGAAACTCCGGGTCCAATTGTGTATAAAGATGGAAAAAGGTATAAACATTATCATGGAAGTACTTCTTATACATCTAATGTTATTAAAGAGGCAAGAGAAAATAAACAACCTGTGAAAAAGTTTTTGAAAGATGCTTATGTTGAAGGTGTTGAAAGTTTGGTACCATTTAAAGGACCTGTGACAAATGTTATTGATGCATATATGAAAGGATTAAGATCAGGAACTACTTATTGTGGAGCAAAAAATATCTCATAGATGCAAAATAATGTTAAATTTATTAAAATTACGAGTGCCGGGTTTAAAGAAAGTGGAACTCATGATATAAAAGAGGTTTAATTGTTGTTTTAGGGTATATAATTCTTTATAAATAATTTTGAATTTCTCACATTTATGGGATATGTTAAAGCTGTTGTTGGTACGCAATATGGTGATGAAGGTAAAGGCAAGATAGTTGATCAACTTGCTAAGGATGCAGATTATGTTGTTAGATTTCAAGGGGGAAATAATGCGGGGCATACAATAGTTATTGATGGAGAAGAACATATATTACATTTTATTCCTGCTGGTATTTTTCAAGGTAAAACATGTGTAATTGGAAATGGTGCCGTTCTCGATTTAGATAAATTAAAAGAAGAAGTAATTGGTTTAGAACAAAGAGGAGTTAGTGTTCTGGAAAATCTTTTAATTAGTGAGAATGCACATTTGATTTTACCTTCTCATGTTGAAGAATCAAAAACTGATAAGATTGGTGGAACTGGAAGAGGAATTGCTCCAGCTTATACTTCTAAATCTAATAAGACTGGTTTAAGAGTTAGGGATATAATAAATGTTCAGTGTCCAATAGATCAAGTTGATTTAGATGCTAGACCTAACTTGACATTGTTTAGAGATTATTTGTTAAAACACTCTTATTTGATGCCTAATATTGTTAATGTTGCTAAGATGTTAAATTTTGAAATTGATATGGAAAAAAATATATTGATAGAAGGTGCGCAGGCCACAGGATTGGATATTGATCATGGAGAATATCCTTTTGTTACTAGTAGTAATTGTAGTGCTGGTGGTATATGTACTGGTACAGGAATTGGCCCAACTAGAATTACTGATATTATTGGCGTTGCTAAAGCATATGTAACTAGAGTGGATAGGGATGGTAGTGGACCATTAGTTACTCAGTTAGATGGTTGGCATGGGGAATTTATTAGAAAACAAGGGAATGAATATGGTGCAACAACTAAAAGGCCAAGGAGAGTTGGTTGGTTTGATGCAGTTTTAACGAGACATTCGGCAATGATCAATGATCTTGATGAGTTAATTATAACTAAATTAGATATTTTAGATGGTTTAGATGAACTTAAAATTTGTACTGCTTATGAATTGGATGGTGAAATAATATATGATTATCCTTCTGATGGAATTGTGTTAAGACAATGTAGTCCAGTTTACGAAACTATGCCTGGTTGGAAAGGGAGTGTGAAAGGTATTAGAAGTTCTAGAGATTTACCAATTGAAGCTGTAAGATATGTAAAAAGAATCGAAGATTTGGTTAATGTTCCAATAACTATGGTTACTAATGGAAGAGATAGAAAGGATTATATTATTTTTGATTAATTATTCCATTACAATAATCTTTTTAAATTAGTCTTACTATATTTCTTTTTTAAATGACTTACTTACTTGGCGTATCAGGCGAAAGACTATTTTTGGATGATCTTGCGTGGGAAGAGGGTTGTCTTTCTTTTCATGCGAGGGCGACTATAACTGAGGTGAATGGCTTTTTAACTAATTTGTTAGGAGTAGAACCTAAAATTAGTATGGAGCCTTTATTAAACTCTTCAGGTTATTCTTTTGGAGAAGTTGAAGCTAAGTACATTCGAAATGGAAAATTGTATGTTGAACTTTCGTCTGGAAATATTGGACTAATCGATAAGATATGGCGAGAATATATTAAATTAAATAATTAAATATTGTTGTTTTTTGTCTTATTAAATAGGTATTCCTATTTCAAAAGTCTACTAAATTCTTTTGATCTTTTTTTCTTTCTATGTTTTTAAAAGTTGCCCAGCTTTTTCTAAATATTTCTGGATGTTTGTTCCAGTTTTCTTTTATGAACTTTTTTGTTATTTCGTTAGAAGGATAACCTGGGCCAATATCACCATACTTTTCTTTTAATTTTTCTATTTCTCTATCTCTTGTAACTTTTGCAAGAATTGAGGCTGCTGAAACAACAGGATAATTTACGTCGGCCTTATTTTCTGCTTTTAGTTTTAGCTCTTTATTTTTTAAATAGAATCTTATTTCTTCTTCGTATTTATGTGTACTGACTGTTGGGCAATCTAAAATTGTTAAATTTGGATTAAATTTGTTTATTATCATTGCAGATTTTATTACTTCTAGTCTGTTTAAATTTGATTCTTGTGATTCAACTGCTTCGTCTATTTCTTTTGGCGGAATAATAATAATTTCGTAATCTTTTGCTATTTTTTTTATTTTATCAAATAATTCTTCTCTTTTTTTTGGGGTTAATAGTTTAGAATCCTTTACGCCCAATTCTTTTAGTTTTTTTTCGTCTGCTTCGCTAATTAAAACTCCTGCCATTACCATTGGACCTATGACTGGGCCACGACCGGCTTCATCAATACCTAGAATGGTTTTCATAATAGTTAAATAATTTGTTTAGTTTATAAAATTTACCTGTTTTTATTTAAATCTGTTTTAAGAAACTTTTTTAAATATACTAATTGCAAGATTATTCATGGTAGAATTTACACCAAAAAATATAGAAGATTGGAGAAATTGGTTGAAAAAAAATCATATTAAAGAATCAAGAGTTACAATAATAAAATATAAGAAACATACTGGAAGACCTATTATTATTAATAAAGAAGCTATGAAAGAAGCAATTTGTTTTGGGTGGATTGACACAACTATTAAAAGAATTGATGATGAAAAATATTCTCAAACTTTTGTTAAAAGAAATAAAAATAGCAAGTGGAGCATGAATACTCTTTCTTATGGGAAAGAGTTATTTGAAAAAGGTTTAATGAGTGAATATGGGATTAAAATGTACAAAGAAGGTTTACTAAAGAAACCGCATGATGCCGATTTGCCTACTAATCCCGAATCGCCTGAAGAACTAAAGAAAAAATTAAATAAAAATAGGATAATAAAAGAAAAATTTGAGAAAATGGCTCCTTCTAACAGAAAAATGTATCTTAGATCAGTTTTAAGAGCAAAAAGACCTGAAACTAAAGAAAAGAGAATTGCAGAATTAATAAAATATTTGAATGAAAAATAATTTTCTAGCTTGCCAGCTTGCCAACCACTGACGTCAAGTATTTAAATAAAGATGAACTATTAATGATATGACTAACAAAATCAATATTCCTGGGGTGAACGAAGATTTGGCTTATTTTTGTGGTGTTTTAGCTGGTGATGGAAGCATAAACATAAGAAAGAATAAACATGAATATGAGATTAAATGTATCGGTAATCCTAAAGACGAAGTAGAATTTTATCATAAGATTGTTTCTCCATTAATTAAAAAGCTATTTGATTTAGATATTATTCCCAAATTTCATGATAAAGGAACTACTTATGGAGTTAGATTTTGTTCGAAACAAATGGTTTTATTTTTGATAGAAAATATTGGTTTGCCTAATGGTAAAAAATATAATAAACTAAAAATACCCGAACTTTTTCTTAATGATAGAAAATTGTTATTCTCTTATATTAGGGGGTTGTTTGATACTGATGGTTGTGTTTGTTTTAAGAAAAAGAGAAATTTGCCAGTTATATCAATATCTTCAAAAAGTAGCAAATTTTTGAAGGAAATTGCTGAAGTCCTCACTAACTTAGAATTTACATTTTATGAAGTATACGATTACAAACAAATCGATATTAGGGCCAAAAAAGGATTTACTTTGATTAGCAGATTAGAGTTGTCTGGTAAATCTAATCTAGAACTTTGGATGAATACAATACAATTTTTTAGTCCTAAACATATGGATAAAATTAATAATTATATTGAAAATAAAGTAGCGGGGGAAGGATTTGAACCTCCGACCTTTGCCCAAGCTTTTATTTCTTAGCTTTCCGGGTGTCTCAGCTGTTAGGATATGAGCCTTCCGCTGGATTGGATATCCTCCAAAGTGCCATCGACGAGCACTCCTAATATAGCACATTTAACATTTCTGTTAAACATTCTGCTCTACCCCGCTATGAGATAAGAACAATTTGAAGTCCTTTTAAAGTTTTTGCTTTTAGAAACTTTTAAAAGTTCTAGCTTTATCTATAATTAAGTTATTATGCCGCGATCGCGTAACCTGGTATCGCAGTGGATTGCTAATCCACGCCCGTAAGGGCTTCTGGGTTCAAACATACTCGCTGGAGCTTCGAAGCTTCCAACAGTGTTGAAAGTCCCAGTCGCGGCGTATTAATTTTTACTGAAAATAAAAGTAACATTAGTTTTTTATATAATTTGTAGCTCCCTTTAGTATGAAAATAAAAAATATAATATGGGTTTTTTTAATTTTTTTCGCAGTTAATTTTGTATCTGCAAATTGTGTTGATAATGATAGTGATGGTTATGGTGTAGATTGTATGCTTGGGGAAGATTGTGATGATAACAATAGTTATTTGTTTAGATGGATGGATTTCTATTTAGATGAAGACCATGATAGTTTTGGAACTGGAGAAGTAATACAAACTTCTTGCTGGGGAATTGGTGGATATTTTATTTATCCTTTAGATGAAAGATCTTTTAATAATTTAGATTGCAATGATTTAAATCCAAGTATTAATCCTAGAGCTAAAGAAATACTTAATAATGGAATAGATGAAAATTGTGATTGTTTGTATGACAGTAAGTATTATTTCTTTTATTAGATAGTTTTTTATATTCCTTTTTTAATTTTTAATTATGTTGTTGTTAGCTTTGATAGCTTTTGTTGGATTAGTTTTAGGGGTATTATTAGCTAGCTTGGCCAAAGAAGAATTAAAAGCGGGGAAAAAATATTTTGTTTTATTATATAAAATTTTATTACTATTAATTATTGTTTATTTACTTTATTTGGCTGAAATTAATATTTGGTTAATTGGATTTGTTTTTGGGTTTGTTTTAGCTTATTTTGCTAGAAATATTTATTTGTTTTTGGGTTTGT
>JAGWAE010000018.1 GCA_018302135.1 Candidatus Woesearchaeota archaeon | reverse complement strand
AATGAACTATTATAATTAGTAATATTTTTATAGCTAAGCAAATAAATTTATTTATATGAAAAAACTGGTGATGTTAGTAATATTAATTATTTTTTCTAATTTTGTTTATGCAGAAGAAATAAACATTCCAGAAACGTTCACAGCTGAAACTAATATTAATGAAGTTACAACATATTATTACGCAGGTGATAAATTACTAGTAGCTGAAAATAATAATGTTATTACTTATCACTATCAAGATAGGTTAGGTAGTGATGTTAATTCTAAAACACTTCCATTTGGTCAGGAAATTGTTTCTTCTGAGAGATTTTCATTTACAGGAAAAGAATTAGATTCTGAATTATATTATTTTAATGCTAGATATTATGATTCAGACTTGGGAAGATTTACTTCTGTGGATCCAGTGCAAGATAATCACCCTTATTCTTATGTAAATAATAATCCTATGAATTATGTGGACCCGAGCGGGATGCAACCTAATAATATGTTTAGGGAAGAATGGCATCCGCCTATGGCTATGGAAGGTGAATGGTATTCTTATATGGCTTCGCAAAAAAAACCTAGTTATCCTGAGTTTATTGAGAATATTCCGACTGAACTAGGGGAAGTAGAGAAATTTGTTAATAGTGGAGAATTTGGAGTTAAATCAATTGGTTTACAAAAAGGAGGTATTCATGAAATCATGCTCGGGGAATTCAAAATATTTTGTATCGAGCAGGAGTGTGCAGATGTGGCTTTATTAGCTTCAGCGTTATATCAATCTAAATATACAAATGATGTAATCTTACCTACTAATGAATATGGAAATATTAAATTTTCTGAATGGGAGGAAACTTCTAAAAATACTGGTTTTTCTTCTTCTTTTGAAGGGTATTTACAGTATATATTTACATATGCTGATACTAACTTATTAATGCGTAAAACGGAAGATACAACTGTAAATGAACTAGGGCCCGGAGATTTAATATTTAATGCTGATTCAAGCCATGTAAGAACTATAAAAAGAGTTGATACTCTTGAAGATGGAAGCAGGATATTTACTGTTTTTGATGGTAGTCGTATAGTAAAGAATAATATAGTAAACGTTCGAACCGTTCAATTATATCAAATTAGTGAGAATGATGTTAAGAGAAGGATTGAGAAAAATATATATGTTATAAAAAAAGGACTAGATCCTAATCAGGTAAACTAGGTGAGTAATTTGAGACTTCTTCGTTTGTTAGTATGTTATCTTCATTTACATCTACTTTTGATAAAATATGATTAAGTGTAGAATCTGGAAGTGTGGAATCTGGAACGCATACAGCTTTTAATGTTTTTTTTATTGAATTATATTCAAAGTCTACATAACCTTTAGTTTTTTCTGATAATATATCTCTAAGAACTCTTTCTTCGTAAAAACTTGTTGGGTTGACCATTAACGTATAACTGGTTCCTATTATGGCTAATTCTAGTGGTTCATTTTCTGTTTTTGTATCATTTTGACAGCCTAGTGAATATAATACTGTTAATCCTGCTACATCATTTGATATTATTGCGGAGAAAACAAATGTATCTTCTATGAAGAATTCTGCTTGTTTTTTGCTTAAACTTCTTGAAAAACTAAGAGTTAAAAATTTATTTGATTCTGAAACATGATACTCTATATTACTCTTTTTTTCTTCTAAGCCTTTTACAGTTATTTTAATACCCATTTTTTGTTCTATGTTCTCTATTCTTTTTCCGCCAACTCCAATTATTTTAGCTATTTCTGATTCTGGTAAATATACTATTGCTCTATTATCAGACAATAATTCTAGTTTGGCATTTCTTGAATATTGTGCGAATTCTTTTTCTAGATAATGCTCTGCAAATTTTTGTGTTGAAGATTTTTCTTCTGAAACTGGAACTACAACTGTTTGTTCACCATAACTATAAATTTCATAAGCTAATTTATTAGTTATAAAATTATAAACTTCTATTACTGGACGTGCTAAATCTGCTTCTGTCATTCCGGATGGAGTTTTTACAGTCATTTTTAGTGTTAATATTGTTCCTAGTTTTCCTGAATCCATGTATATTATAGTGTCTAGTACTGAAGGAATCATTCCAGTTTCCATTCTTGAAATAAATCTTTGGACTGCATCAATAGCTGATGCTGAATGAATAACACCTAAACAATTAGAACCTGCTAATCTTAAATCTATAAATAATTTAAAATCTGGGGTGTCTCTTATTTCATCAAATAATATATTATCAGGTCTAGATAGAAATAAAATATCATGCATTTCTTCTGAAGTTGTGAAATTTTTTGAATATTGTGTAATCTCTTGACTTACTTGTAAATCTCTTGGCGATTCAACTGTCTTAGTTATTTTTCCGTTTCTTGAATAATATTCTGCTATCGCTTGTGCAAACGTTGATTTACCTGAACCTGTTTCACCTGCTATTAAAATTCCACGAGCTTTTGTTTTTATTCTTTCTAAAACTTCTTTTGGTAAATTATAATCATCAAAATTTAATTTTTTTATTGGTCTTATTGCTGTTATTTCTAAACCATCTGATACTGGAGGTCTAACAATAACAATTCTATAGTTTTTATATTGTACAACTGTTGAGCCTGCTCTTGAAATTTCTATGAATGAACTTGAATTGTAGCTTGCTTTTTCTATTATTTCTTTTGCAAATTCTTTCATTTTATCTTTTGTTATTACGTTTTTAGATAATTTTGTAAGATGCCATTGACCGGGTAAACCTCTTTTTGCTGAAGGAATAGCATTTTCTTTTAAATGAATAGACATTGTGTTTTTATCAAAAAATCTTTCTATCTTTAATTTTGATGTTGGTCTTTTGTGTTCAATAAATTTAACTTCTAAACCAAAAGCTTTGGCTGATTCTGCTTGAACAATATCTGCAGTTACCAATATTGCATTTTCTTCAAAGGCCATACTTCTAATTAATGCATCTATTTCTCCGGCTTTTGCGTATTTTATTTGTTCGTGTGTTGGCCTTGATCCAGAAAATCTTAATTCAATTTTGTTTTCTTTTTTTAATTCTTGTAATTTTTTTAATTCATCTAAACCAAGAAAACCAATGTCTCTTCTTTTGTTTGCTTGTGATTCTAATTCTGAAACTGAAGCGTTGTGAATTAATATAGTTCCTGAGATCTCTTTTGATTCTATTAATTTAGAAACAACTCCTTCAATTAACACAGAAGTGTCTGGTACATATACTTTCATAAATTTTTTAGTGTGATATCTGTTTATATATATTTTGTATCCTTTAAGTAGAAAGTTTTAAATAGTTTTTATTATTGTTTTATATTTATGAAAAAAAGCTTGATAGTTGTAATTGTTTTGCTTGTTGTTTCGTTGACGTTACTTACATTATTTAAAGAAAATGCAACAGTTTCTGAATTTTTTGAGAATTCTATTAAATTTAGTAGGGTAGCTGAACCCGATCAAGAAATGGGGTTAGATGTTGGAAATTTATTATATACTCCTTTTCCTTGGACCGATGAAATTCCTACTTATTTGAGGGGTTCTTGTGCTGATTTAGACACTAAATATTTTAATTCTGCTGGCTGTGCTGCTTCTTGTGGAGCAAGTGCTAATGAAGTAAAATTTACAGATGGTTCAAAATTTAGTGATTGTGGTATCGGTGAGGTATGTTGTATAAGTAAAGATTTGTATGCTGGAACGAAATGTTTGGATCCTGATCCTTTTGATAAAGTTGCATCTTGCCCCCCAGTTCCTTATTGGGATAACTATTATGAATACGCTGAAGATTATTGTAATTGTTATGGTCAGTATTCTCCAGATATTGGAGATAAGACTTGTGGAGATGCACAGATGGATGTTCCACAGATTGATATTGAAGATGTTTGTAATCTTAGGGATTGTAATGATGATGCTTTAAGGAATGTTAATTGTTTACGAACTGATTTCTTTTGTAATAGATATTCTAATGTTTTTTGTTCTGATGGATCTTGTAATAATCAGAATGTTAATACTTGTATAGCAGATCCAGATTGTTGGAGCCCTGCTTGTGGAACAACTGATGAAGCTTGTAAACAAGGTGTTTGTGGTGCAAAATCTTGCATGAGTCTTGTTGATATTGCTGATTGTGTTGAAAGAACTAATGGGCTTGCTTGTGTTGGAAGTCAAACTTTTGATGGGAATCAATGGCAGTATGGTTTTATGAATGAGATTAGGAATACTGATAAGGTTGGAAGATTAGGCTGTCAAAATTTAGATGATACTGCTAATGGAAAATATTACGATTGTTGCTTAGTTCATCCCGATAATGATGTAAACAAAGATTATAAAATTTGGGAAGTTGCTTATAAGTATGATTATACAGTTTGCAATAAAAATAATGCTGCCTTGCAGTCGGGATATTACTTTTCTCCTGGACTTGTAAAAGGTCAACAAATAAGTTGTATTTGGCCTGAAAGTGCTTTTGTTCCCGTTGGAGATTTACCATGTTCTGGAACTCCGTGCGGAAATAAAATTAGTTCTGGAGTCGGTCTTACTTTAGAAGATTATAAAAGGTGTTGGGAATGTGGTGATATGTGTGATGTTGGAGAATGTTGTAATAATGTAGACGATGATGGAGATGGTTTAATTGATAAATCTGATTCTAGTTGTGATTATTTAACAAGTCCAAGAGAAGGAGGTGTTTGTTTTGCGTAAATTATTTTCAATATTGATAATTTTTATGATAATGTTTAGTTCTGGTGTTTATGCCGAAGAAGATGAAGGAATCGATAGTGATTCTGATTCTGGACGTACTGTTTCTGCTGCAGTAATTTCGAATGGTGTTAAAGATATTGATGTTTCTGTATACAAAGGAGATGCAGCTTTTGCTATTCCGATTGCATCTATTCCTGGAAGAAATGGATTAGGATATGATTTAGCTTTAACTTATAATAGTGATATATACAATGATAGTTTAACTACAAATAATATTTCTCAGGCTTCTGAAGTTGGTTTAGGATTTAATTTAGGAGTTGGATTTATATATAGAGATTTTGGAAGTGAGAAAACTACAGGGAAAGATTATATTGTTGATCAGTCAGATGATAGATTTTATGTGAACTTCCCAGTTGTGGGTTCTGGTGAATTAGTTAAATCAGGTGAAAAAATTGTCAGTAGTCAAAAAATATTTTCTTATCGTTCCAAAGATGATTCTTTTGCTAGATTTGAAGCATATGTAACTCCATATGGGAATTATATTACTAAATGGGTTGCTATTGATGTAAAAGGAACTGTTTATGAATTTGATCATAGAAGAGAAACAATTGCTTATAATATGGATAATATTGGTGGCGGTTCTTTAACTTTGAGAATGAGAATGACTGGATGTACTCAAGAGTCAGATTGTCTTGAAACTATTGAAGAACCAGTTTTAACTGATGCTGATAAATTTAGTTATCAATGGGATTTAACTAAAATAAAAGATTTAAATGGAAATGAAATTAATTTTGAATATAATGATGATGTTCATACAATTGAAGTTACTAATGCTGGAGAAGTTTCTGTAGATTATTCTTGTTTTGATCCTTATTCTTCGAAGACAGATGGTTATACAAATTTAGCTTATGCTGCTGAATGTATACAAAATGTATACAAAGCCGAATTGGGGTGTACTGATATTGGTTTAGCAGTTGATGCATGTAAATTAAAATATAAATTTACAGATGGGCAAGGGTGTACTGCATTGGGTGGAACTTGTTTACCTAATTCTAAAATTTGTGATAATTCTACTGTAATAGGAGATGTTTTCCTTGGGCAAACTGCTGGTACTTGTCCGGGTGATGATGGTATATTTTTATGTCAAGATAATTATAGATGTTGGAGGTCTGTAGATGAAGATTTTCCTAATTTAGCTGCTTCTCAATCTGTGTTATGCCATAGTTATACCCCTCCAGAGGTTAGTTGTGAGGATTATTCTGGTGATAGTCAAATCGGTGTGGATTATAACGATGTTTGTAGGTCTTCTGACGGGGGTTTAGGTGGATATTATGTTGGTAATTTAGCATACAGTACTGTTAATTCTTTGACAGATTATACTGCTTTTTCTGATTCTACTCCTCGTGCTAAATTAAGTAATGAGGATAAACAAAGGGATACTATGTTTGCTACTTCCAAAGCATTATCAATTTCTTTACCTAGTGAAAATCCTATAACAAATTCTTTTTTCATAGGAGAAAATCAATGTTGTGCAGGGTTTGGAGATTTAAAACAAGGAGAATGGTACACTGGTTCCGTTGGGGAATTTACTTGTACTCCTAAAGGTTTAACTGGTGAAGCTGATTTGTCGTCAGCTCAAGCAGCTTTGAAAGATTATTATAGATTACCCGATTCTATTTCTCCGAATGTTGGTTGTTATGCTAAATATCATGGCGATGTTGCAAATGTTGAAACTTGTATTGGTTTTGATGTTGGACCTGCTGATTGTAGTGATCAAATGGATTTCCAATCTGCAAATATGTTATATAGTTGTTGTGTTGGTGAAGTTGTTAGTTCCTCTCCTGCTATGAATGGTCAATGTTTGCCTGTAGTTCCTGTTGCAGGTAGTAGTTCTGAACAAAGAAAAACATGTGCAGTTAGAACTTCTTATGTAAAGAGTTGTCCTCAAACTTATGTGGCTACTTCTTATTTAACAAGAGTTAGTGATTCTGCAGGCAACTCTATTGTTTTAAATTATAATACTGGGATTAGAGATGATTATAAATTACAAGAAGCAATTAAGATAGAGCCTGATTTTTGTGGTGATGGTGTTAAAACTGTTTTGTTTGAAGAATCAGAACATGTGACAAGGAATAAAAAACTATCTCTAGCAAGCGTTAAAACTTATACTTCTGGAGATACTCTCCCAATGTCAGAAGTTAAATTTAATTATGGTTATTTTGCTCTAACTGGTGCAGGTGGAACTGATAATAATTATAAGAAATTAATTTTGAAGGATGTTAACTTTTATGGAACTAATAGTGAGAAGATACCTACTTTGAAATTTAGTTATGGTACACAAGTTAGTACTGGTGTCCTTAACGATCTTAAAGTAAATAAAGTTACTTATCCAACTGGTGGAAGTGTAACTTTTGGATATGAAGAAATAAATTATAATGGATTTGGAGATCCTACAAGTGATTATGAATTTGTGCAAACTGGTGAGAATAATGCTTTGTATATGTGTGATAATCCTTTGTTAGATTTTGATTGTCCTGCTGTTGTTGGGTATAGAGTTAATAGTAAGACTGCTGATGATGGAATGGGAGAAAGTTATACAACTGTTTATTCTTATGGTAATGGAGTTTATCATGTCGATGAAGCGAATAAATATGTTGGTTACGGTGATGTTACTGTTCAATTACCTGATGGATATGGAGAAGTTCAAACTTGGTTTGCTAATGATAATACTGGACAAATTATGAATGATTTGTTAGCAAAATGTCAAGTAATACTACCTGGTTATAGCTTTTCTTCTGGTGGAGCTTATCCTGATTTATATTTTAGAATGAGTGATGTTGCTTATAAAACAGAATCTAGAAAAACAGATGGGACTGTTGTTTCAAAATCTGAAAATACTGTTTGCCCAGTGGTTGTTTATAATGGTCTAGGTGGAGTTGAGTATGATACTAAAACTTACATTAGTTGGTTGAGAAGACAAGAAAATACTGTAGATAGTGTAAAAACCACAACAGATTACAAATATGATAATGAAGTTAGTCCAATTAGTGGAAATGGGTTAGTTGAAAAAACTATTAATACTAATAGCGATGGAAAACAGTTAGTTCAATTAACTAAATGGTGCCATGAAGATACTACATGTTATGGAAGTTATTTTTCTTATTTAAATAATAGTAATCTTTTGAGTTTACCATTTGAAACTATTGTTGATGATGCATTGACACCTTCGTTTCCATATTTAAGAGATTCAAAACAATTTTATAATGATTTTGATGGAACTTCGCTTGTAAAGTTTTTACCTTATCAAAATAAAGTTTGGTTGAATAGTGCATTTGTTATTGTTGGTGAGGTGACTTCTTATGATCAATATGGAAATCCTTTGGAAGTTAAAGATGGTAAAGGACATATAACTAAATATTATTATGGAAATTCTGGAGAGTGTGGAAATTCTGGAAATTTACTTGGCCATTCTTTAGTTACTTGTGAAGAAAAATCTTTAGATGGGGCTTCTTTGAAAACTAAATTATATTATGATAATCTTAATCGTTTGATTAGAGTTGAAGACTGGAATAATGTAGCAACTGAATATTCTTATGATGATTTTGGAAGAATGATTAACTCTAAATTTGTTGGAGATTCATTTTACTCACAAGAAGTTGAATATAATTATGGATTAGATGGTTGTACTTCTTTAGTTGAGGGAGATGATAATTGTATGAATTGGGTTAGAACAACTGATATGATTGATAATGTTGCTGGATTAAAATCTGAATCTAAATCTTATGTTGATGGCGCAGGAATGCACATGAGATCTAAGATAGTTAAAGAAGGAACTAGTGCTATTCAAGTTGATACTACTTATAATGCAATTGCTAAGGTTGATGAGGTTAGAGAACCAACTGCAGTTGTTGGAGTTTCTACAGTTTCTGAAATATTAAATAATATTGTTGGAGAAAGTGATTCTGATATTGCTTTAAGTTACGGTGAACCAATTATAACTGATGAAAAAGCTGTTGCTGAAGACTCGGTAAAATATTTCTATAAAAAAGATCCTTTGGCTAGAACTGATAAAGTATTTCCTCTAGCTGTTTATAATTATGGAGATGAAGATTATATTTGTGGTGGTACAACAGGAATTATTTGTACACAAACTGAATATAATACTAAAGAATTTACTGGTTGTGGAGTTTCTTACTCTTGTAATAATGTTACTGATGCTGAAGGAAAATCTGTTGCTTCCAAAATAGATAAATTTGGAAATGTTGTTGCAGTTAAGAATTCCAATGGTGATACTGCTACTAATACTTATGATGTTTTGGGTCAAGTTATTGAATCGGTAGATTTCAAAGGAAGAAGTGCAAACCCAAGTGGAAACGATTTTGAGTATGATAGTTTAGGAAGAGTAACTAAATCTTACAATCTTAATCATAATGGCCCTACTTCTTATTATTATGACATAAATGGAAATGTGGATTACTTTATCGATCCTAAGGGAAGAAAGATAAATAATATTTATGATGAGTTAGACAGAGTTGTTGAAGTTTGTATAGATAAAGATTCTGATTTGGGTAGTTGTGATATTAGCGATGATGAATCTCTTGTTAAAAATTATTATGATTTCTATTCTAATGGAGTCAGTAGTTGTAGGTTTGATAATTCAGGAAATGCAATTAGTAGTTATGGATTATTGTGTGCAGTAGATGAATTAGGAAATGATGAAACTGGATATAATGGTGTTAGATACGAATATGATAAAAAAGGAAATTTGATTAGAAGAGTTTCTCAAATTTCTGATATCAGTTATGAATATGATGATGCTGGTAATGTTGTAAAAATAATTGGGCCTGATGAAAATTATATTGAGTATACTTATAATAAATTAAATCAATTAGAAACGGTTTCTATAAATGGTAATGAAGAAAAATTTGATTTTAATTATACTGATTTGGGTTTAATTGATGTAATACAATATCCAGGAACTCAACCAGATCAAGATTTTAGTTATAACGCAAGAAATTGGGTTGAAACAATTAATGTTCCAGGTGTTTTTGGTGAGGTTTATGCTGGTTATGATAATGTTGGTAATTTAGGTCAAATTGTTGATTCCATTAGTGGAACAGGTGCAAGATTTACTTATGATAATTTGTATAGGTTGAGCAATGTTAATAATATTGATGAGTATTATAATGAAGGAACTTCTTTTACAATCGGGAGCATAGATTACACTTACGATAAGGTTGGAAATCGTATGAGTAGAAATGTTGATGTTGACAGTGGTATAATTGATGATGCTACTTATACTTATGGAACTGATGATAGGTTAGATTCAACTGATGATGGATGCACTTATTCTTATAATCAAATAGGTGCTTTGACTGGAAAAACTTGTGTAGCTGAATTAACAACTTATGAGTATGATAATTATGATAGATTGAAATCTGTTGAAGAAGTGGTAGATGGTATTATACATGGTTTGAAATTCAAATATGATATAGAAGGTAAGAGAGTTTACAAATTTTCTTATGAAAGACCAAATTTACCAGGTACTCGTTCTACTTCAAGTATAGCTACTTATTATGTATATGGAATTGGAATTAATCCTTTACAAGTCGTTGAATGCCAACCTGGATTAGATGCTGATTTTAATTTTGATAAAATTGTAAATCTTGGTGATACTGGTATATTCGCTAGTGTTTTCTATTCTGTTCCTTGGTCGTCAAATCCTTATTTTGAACAAGCAGACTTAGATAATGATGGAAGTATGAGTGCTAGTGATGTTGGAATATTTGCTAGTCAGTTTGCACAAGTTTGTGGTCAAGATTCAGCTACGGCTGCTGCGAATAAAGTGGAAATCTGCAATGAAATGTGTTCTGATCCAATATTATACGCCCAGGAACTTTCATTAGGTTTGTGTGTTTGTGACTGATGAAAATTAATAATATTCGGAGATTTAAAAAAGAGTCATGGTTTGTGGAAGTGTTAAGTTAAAAAAGAGTGTGATTTTTGTAATTCTATTAATTATTTTTTCTAATTTTGTTTATGCAGAAGAAATTAATATTCCAGAAACATTCACAGCTGAGACAAGTGTTAATGAAGTTACTACATATTATT
>JAGWAE010000017.1:1524-12464 GCA_018302135.1 Candidatus Woesearchaeota archaeon | reverse complement strand
TTATATAGTTAGATTAAAAATATGCTATAGATAATTTGTATATACTAGAGTATATATGTTAATAACTGTTGTTTGAGGTATCAATGATAAATCGAGAAGCAAAAAAAATACTTGATGACAAGAAAGTAAGATTTATTTTTTATGTTGAAAAATCGGCTGAAAATTTAGGAGTTGAGACTCCAAAAGTTAATTTTGTTACAATTGGCGAGCTAGACCATTTTCCTAAAGGTGAACGAGCACATATACACATAGAACAAAATATAATATGCATTGCAGAAAGAGAACTAAACAAGATGAGCTATGAAGAAATAGACGAAACTGCTGCGCATGAAGTTTCACATCTTAGAGAAAAAAACCACGATACATTTTTCCAAAAAAAATTAGAGAAAACTAAATCATCTAACTGGTCACCGCCACATGGTACTGTAGGTGTTATGTCAGAAAAAGATGCAAGAGAAAAAGAAAAAAAACTAAAAAAAGAAAAGAAAGAAGAGCATAAAATCATAAAAAGCAGATGCCATTATCATTCTTGTAAAAAAAGAACTAATTTGAAAGAATGTAATTATTGTAATGAATATTTTTGTGAAGAACATTTAAAACCAAAACCAATTGTTGTTCCCCATTTAACTGAGTCAACTGCCCTAGACAGAAAGAGGAAAGAGGAAGCAGATATACTTGGTGGGCATCCATGTTTGTCTTATAGTGAACTTTGGAGTAATATGGCAAAAAATGAAGAAGAAGCATATAAAGAAAAATTAGGAGAATTGTTAAAAAGTAAATCTGAAAATAAGAAAAAAGGAATAATTATTTATAACAAAGATATAGGAAGAGAGAATATAAGCCCTGAAGGACGTCAAAATATAGATAGATTCAGAGAGTTAGAAAGAAAGAAAAAAGAAAAATTTGAAAAAGATGAAGAAAAACTACCAATATCTAAGAGTAATAGAGGCAAATTTAAGAAAAAGAATAAACAAACTAGGTTATTATTCTTAGAGGTTTTTGTAATAATCTTGTGTGCTATTTTTTTAATAAGTCATTATTCAAACAAAGAAGAAATTGTAATATCTATTAGTGAAATTTATCAAAATCCTGATGAGTATTTAGGTAAAAAAATAACAACAAATGGAATAACTGCTGCGTGTGATTCTGTTCTAGTAGAAGGTAGTTCAATGGCGTGTTTAGTTGAAGGAACTTATAAATTACCCTCAACTGGAAGTTATTATATGGGTAGTAATATTACTCTTAATGGGACGCTAAGAAAAACCGATAAAGGATATTATCTAGAAGTTTGACTTTCTAAATAGTTTTAAGAATATTATCATTTATGATTTCCAAAAAAACATTTTAAATTCATTATTTTCAAAAATATTAACTAATTCTCCTTTAAATCCAATAATCTCTCTTTGGCCTCTTCCAACTTCTTTTATCTTATCATAATTATATTCTTTTAAAAATTCTGGGTCATTTTTTTGGCATTCAATAAATAATTTTCTTAGATTATGTCCGCACTCAACTGCACTCTTTACATCTTTTTGTTGAGAATAAACAGCTTTTAAGTAATTTTCAATAGCATTTCCAAGTAAAAATAATGGACATTCACTAAGACTATAATTTCCATTTATTAAAATTAAATAACCAATAAAAAAATCTTCTGCAGGAGTTACAAAATCTCTCCAACTGTTCCCAGAAAAATCATTTTTTTTAATATTCATTTCCATATTTAATAAAAAATTAATAAACTTAATAAACATTACCTATACAAGACGGGGTGTAAATATACAACTTTTAACCTTTGAATGCTCCCAGCGCTTATTAGAAAATTTTATATACATCAATCTTTAATGTTCTTATATGGATCCATTATTAGCGCCTGCAAGAAATACAAGTACAGTGTTGTTTGTAATAGTAATGGTTGTAATTGTTTATTTGTTGTGGAAAATATTAAAGAAATAAATTTAGTCTTTATTCAACGTTTCTATCATAGCTGCAAATGCAGGTCTAGTTATGAATATTCCAATACTCATTCCAACTACAGTTACTAGTGCAAAACCTCTTAATAATCCTGCACCCGCCCAGAATAAAGGTAACATTGCTGCTAATATTGTTAAGTAAGCTGCAACTATAATTGAAAATGCTTTCTTTATCTTTTGTTTCCAGTTGTAATTATATTCTCCAACTTGTTTTGCAAGAATTTCATCAGTTATAACTATTTGATCATTAACTCCAGTACCAACTGCTGCTATTATTCCTGCGATAGCTGCTAAATCTAAGTTATATTTTACTAGTGCTGCAAAACCTAAAGTTAGTAATATTTCTGAAAGAGAAACAAATAGAACTGGACCAACTACTCTTGGATTTTTATATCTTATAAATATTATAATTGAAACTGCAAGTATACTTATTATACCAGCTATCATTGCGTTTTTTGTAAATTCGGAACCTATAGCTGGAGATATTGTATCTACTCTTTCTATTGATAATTTGAATGGGAATGAACCAGTAATTAATATTGTTTGTAACTTATTCATTTGTGTTAAAGCATCTTGAATTGCTTCTTGTTGGTCAACTCCAATTCCTGGACCAGAAATAACTATTTGTGTAGCTTCTACTCCTTTCAAATCTGCACCTATGTTTAGACTATCAACTTGTTTATCATCTAAGTAAAAATCTAATTTTTTAGAAAGATATTCTTGACCATCTTCATTAGTTATGACTTCTAGCTCTTTTGTAATTTCTGCATGTTTTTTTGCGGCTTCTGCGCTTAATCTAATTTGGAATTCAAACTTACAATATTCTCCTTCTGTTACAGTAACACATTCTCTTATTCCTGCGCAAGTTCCGTCATTTCTACATACAAAAGTAATATCTTCTTGGCCGCCACTGAAAACTGTTTGATTATCTATTCTTGCTTCAAAAACACCTTGTGAAGCTATTAAATCTGAAACTTCTTGTTTTGTTGCGCCTGCAATTTCTATTAAAATATATTTGTTGCCTAGTAAATCATCAGATTTTTTAATTTGAATGTCTGATAATCCATAAGTGTTTAAACGGTATTGCATAACTTGAATTAATTCATCTCTTTGTGTATCTGTTATTTTTTCTTCAGGTTTTAATAAAACTCTTGTCCCACCTTGTAATTCTAAACCTTTTCTTAAATTATTAGATGGAACATTTTGAACTGTTAAACCTAAATCATTTGTTGTTTTTTGAACAGAATATTCTTCTTTATTTGTTTGGATTCTAACTGTATCATTCATTAAAACTTCTGATAAAATTAAATTATAATCATCAATATTATTTACTTGTTCACCATTTAACATTGATATTCTTTCATAGTTTGTTGGTGCAGTTTCTTGAGTTGGAGAAACCATTCCAGCTAAATATGCTGAAGAATCTTTTTCTACTGATTTTATAGAAACTCCTTTTGTTTCAAATTGTGGATTTATTGCTATAGCTGTAACTATTAAAAAGAATAGTAATACTACAACTCTTGTTTTTTTAAGCAGTTTTAACATTTTTGTTTAAGTACCATAACAATAAACTTGTATTCATAACCCAAGTAGCGATTATATCAAAAACTAAAGCTATTACTAGTATTGTGAACATTTCTTTTATTACTAATGAATTTGTGGCTATTAACCCAACTAAAATAGCTGTGATAGCTGTGATAGTCATCATTATTCCAGTTTTGAATGCACCTACTGAACGTTCCCATGCAGTTCCTTCTTTTCTTTTTAAAACTCTAGTTGTTAGTAGTATATCTGTGTCTACTGAATAACCAATTATCATTAAGAATGCGGCTATACCAGCTGAGGAAATTTTTAAACCAATTATATTTATTACTACTAAAGTTAATACTACATCAAATACTACTGAAAGTATGACTGCTAGTGAAGGTATGGCTTTTTTGAATGTGAAAAAAACTACAATACTCATTAAAAGGAATGCAAACAACATTGCAGTAATCATTTCTTTGAAAAATGTATCACCTATATTGGATCCTACTTGTTGGATTGAAATGTCTGCAGTTGGATAGTTTGTATCTATAAATGATCTTACTTGTTCTATTTCAATATTTGAAGTTTCTATTAATATTCCATTGCTTTTTTCTGAGCCTAAACTTTTTAGTTCTCTTGTTGAAACTTCAGCTGTTGGATTTTCTTCTAATAATAAATTTTTTACATCTTCTTGGTTTATTTTTTCTTCAGTATATATTGTTGCGGAAATTCCACCTTTTAAAGAAATGTCTTTTTCTATGAAATATCCTTTTGTTGAATATTGATTGAATAAAAATATTACAGCAATTGCAAATATTATTAACATTATAGCTAATAATTTCTTGTAATGAATTGTGTATAATGTTTCTAATTTCATAGTTATGACTAGTTATTGAACTATTTAAAAAAGTTCTGGTTTAGATAGTTTTATTAAATCTTTTATTTTTTTATTCTTATGATTGAAATTTTAAGATTAGGACATAGAATTTCTAGAGATAAACGAATTAGCACTCATGTTGCTTTAGTTTCAAGAGCTTTCGGAGCTAGTAAATTGTACTACACAGGTCAGAAAGATAGTGAGTATGAGAAAAGTGTTAATGATGTAGTTAAAGATTTTGGTGGAGATTTTACAATTGAATATGCTAAAAATTGGAAGGAATTGTTTAAAGGAAAAACGGTTGTGCATTTAACTATGTATGGGCTAGATTATAGAGAAAAGATAAAAGAAATTAAGGGAAATATTTTAATTGTTGTTGGTGGTGAAAAAGTTGAGTGGAAGATATTTGAACTTGCTGATTATAATATTGGTGTAACTAATCAACCTCATTCTGAAGTTGGAGCTTTGGCAGTGTTTTTAGATCATTTAACTAATAGTAATTATAAATCGTTTAATGGAAAGATTAGAATTAAGCCTTGTGCTAAAGGAAAACAATTTTATTAAAACATAATATTTAAATAGCTAGTTTTTTAATTTTTGTTTGATGAAAAATAAAGTAATTTTTTTGCTGATATTCTTCTTTGTAATAAGTTTTGTTAGTGCCGCTAGTTCTGTTAAGGTTTTTTTGACTAATACAAATTATGCTGGAGATGAATTATTTAAAGGAAATTTACTAATAAATGAGAGTGAAGCGGATATTAGTGATGATGTTGTTGCAGATATAATTGATTGTGGTAGTTATAATGAGAAAAGAATAAAACTTTATGATTTGTTAGTTTTATCTGATTTATATTCTGGGCAAGAAAATAAATATACAACTGGTGAATCTAAAAGTAGTATTTTGGTTGATTTAACTGAATCTACAGATAAATTATTTGGAATTAATATTAATGATGAAATTGATAGTTTTAATTTTAATATTTCTGGTAGTGCTGGCGATGTGTTTATTGATGTTGGTGCTGATGGAGAAAATGACTGGAAATATTCTGGAAGTTTTTCTTCATGGAATAGTACAGTAATTAATTCTGTTGAATATCCTGGAAGTTATGAGTTAATTAATTTAGTTGAGTATAATCCGAGTAATAGTGTTTGTGAAGATTTTGAAGTTGAATTTGAAAACTTAACTAGTTCTTTAAACTTACAAGTAAATGCGGTTGCTAAGTCTTCTGGTGCAGGAACTTTGACCGCTAAAGTTAATGGAAAAACTTGTACTTTTTCTGGAATTGGAACTTCTTGGACAAATGTTAATTGTAATGTAACTTTAGATGTTAGCAACACAGATAGTCCTGAAACTTTTGAAGTTTGTTTACAGTCAAATAATAATAATCTTAAAATACCTCAAAAAACCGGAACTGATTTTCACTTTATGAGTTTGAAAAAAGATATTCGTTCTAATACTCTTACTCAGAATTTAGTTAAAATAGATGATTCTAGATTAAAAGAAGCAGTTGATGATTATTATGATAATTGTGATGATGGATGGTGTGTAATACCTTTTAGAATTAATGCTTTGAAAGCTGGAAATGTTAATATTAGCAGTTTATCTTTAACTTTTGGAAGTTCTAGTTCAACTAATTTTTATGAAATAAGTTCGGAAGGAGTTAGATTGAATTTGACTAATGAGCTAATTCCTTTAAACTTTTTTACTAATTTGAAAACTCCAGATGTTCAGAAAAAACAAACTTGCACTTTGAAAATTCAATATCAATCTGATAGGAATGAAACTAAATTTAACATGAGTATTGGGCCTACAGCTGTGATAAAAGTTGCATCCAAATATGTTGGTAGTAATTTAGCTGTTGAGTTTGATGGTAGTGGTTCTAAGGCAGCTAATAATAGAAGTGTAACTAGTTATTCTTGGGATTTTGATGATGGTAGTAATATTACAGGTAGTAAAGTTTCTCATACTTTTAAAGAATATGGAGATTATAATGTAACTTTAACTGTTAAAGATAGTAATGGTATTGAAGATAGTCAAACTATTGAAATGCATGTTCTTGAATTAGAAGAATATTTAGACAATGAGTTTGATAGAATTAATAGAAGCATTAGTAATTCTAGTAGTTATTTAAATGCTCAAACTGGTGATAATAAAAACTTTGTTGAGTTTATGGGTTATAAAACTAAAGTTAGTCAGATTAGAACTAGATTAAATAGTTTGGAAGATAATTTTACTAAAGTTAGGGAATCTGATATTATTAACAAAGATAGTGAATATTCTAAAATTGCTGGTGAAATTTCTGTAATGGGTAAAGATGTTGTAACTAAACTTCAGAAAACTGGAAGTTTAAATGTTCAGAATGTTATTTTAACTAGCCCTGATGAAATAGTTAGTTATTCTGGCAAGGAAGTTAGTTTAGGTTATCAAAATTCTTTGTATAATTTTAATTCTCAAAATGTTAATGTGAATATGAATATGATTAGATATTATGTTAGTTCTTTAGCTGGCAATGATTATTTTGTTTATGTTAAAAAAACTGTAAATGTTTATAGTGGTACAAGTAATGTTGCTGTTGAAAATTTAAAAGATTATGATATCAATGAAGTTTATACAAGTATGTCTAAAGATACAACTAATAAAGTGATATATATGAATTTGGCCGGTAGTTCTAATAGTTTTGAATATGTTGTTAAAACTGATGTTTTGGAAGAAATAAAGACTATTGTTTTTTCTGATGTGAAAGTTGAAAGTGAGTTTTATTGTTTTAATCAAGCTGGAAATTGTCAAAGTTATTGTGGGGATGGCTCTTGTGATTCAATAACTGATATTGTTGATGAAAGCGATAGCGAAAGTGATAATTATTGTGAAGCTGATTGTAAACGTGAAGATTCTTTAGGAAAATATATTATATTATTGGGAATATTCTTTTTAATTTTAATATATTTATTTTTGTATCGTGGTCCAGGAAGCTTTAAGCATGTAAGTAATAAAACAACTTACTGGATGATTAATAAAAAGTTGTTCTTGAGTGAACAAGATAGATTAAGTTTAAATCAATTTGTTATAGTTGCTTTTAGGAGAGGATATAATGAAGTCCAGATTAGGCAGATGTTATTAAAGAAAGGCTGGAATCATAAACAGATTGATGTTGTTATGGAAAACTATTTAAAGAAAAAGTATTAGTTTGTTTTATGAAAAAATTGGTGGTGTTGGTATTTTTTGTTTTGATTAGTGTCGGGTTTGTTGATGCTATTGATATCTCTTGTCCATATACAATATCTAGTGCTGGAAATTATAATTTGGAAGGTGGGGAGAATGGATTTAATGGGAACTGTGTTGTAATCCAAGCTAGTAATGTTGTTTTGGGATGTGATAATATCGTTTATGATGCTGATGGTGTTTCTGATGAATATGGCATATATTTAGATCCTACTTCTGGAACTCGTTTAAATAATGTTACTATCAAAAATTGTCATTTTCAAGATTTTGAAATTGGTATTTTTGGAAATAATGTTGATAATCTTACTATATTAAACAATAAAATAGTAAATACTATTCCTGCTCATTCTACTAATGGAATACATATTTCTAATTCTAAATCTGTTAAGATAGAAGGAAATTTTATTAAAGCTTTGGAAACCGCTGTATCTTCGTCAGGAATTTATATTTTTAATAACAATATGACTAACATTTCGAAGAATGTCTTGGAAATGGATGAGGCGCTTGGAATTGGGATTTATGGATCTGATAACTCTCAAGTAAGAGAGAATAGTATTAAAGAAGTTGATGGCCCTGGAAGTGGATCTGATAATTTTGGGATTTGGTTTTTTGAACCAATCAACTCCAAAGTTTTTTCTAATAGCATTAGTAAATTTAAATCAGGAATTAGGTTTGAAAGTTCAAGTGTGGTTAGTAATGTATACAACAATACTATTGATTTGTGTGATAATGGTATTGATGTTATTATTGATCCAGATAAAAAATTTACTAAAAATAATTTTAGTTCAAATTATATAACTAATTCTAATATTAATGGAATCTACTTCAATAGGGGAGAACCTGTTGGTGATGTTTCTGGAACTATATTTTATAATAACTATTTTAGCAATGATTTAAATGCTTATAGTGATACTGGAAATTTACAACTCATTTCATTTAATCTTGATCCTTCTCAAACTTCGGTGAATATTATGGGTGGAACTACTCTCGCTGGAAATTATTGGTCTAGTCCTGATAAGAATGGATGTAGTGATTCATGTACTGCTGAACCCGATGGAACTTGTTTTGGACAATGTAATTTTCCGGATAATCTCAATTTGTTTGTTGTCGATTTTAATCCTTTAGCACACTATTCTGAGTTAGAAATAGATGTGTCACCTAATGAGATTAATGATGATATTGGACAGGAGTTGACTATTGTTAATACAGGTAGTGTATTTTATGATGAATATTATGTTTTGATTCTTACTCAGTTGTCTCCATATAAACAGTTGGTTAAACATTTTGGTACAGATGTTAGTTTTGCACTTAACACTGCAACCTATACGGTACCCGCAAATACTTTCTCTGCAGATGGAACTGGTCTTATTGTTTATGTTAGAGATGCATTAATACTTAATAATGCTAATTATTTTGATTTTGAAGTAATAAGTATAATTGATGGAGGTATTCCAGATAGTTGTGGGGATGGCGATTTAGACCCTGGCGAAGTATGTGATGGGGCTGATTTAGATGGTAAGACTTGTGTTACTCAAGGTTTTAATGGTGGAATATTAGCATGTTATCCAAACACTGGTACTCTTGGATGTACATTTGATACTTCTGATTGTACGAATGATGAAGAAGAGGGCGGAGAAGAACCGGGAAACGGAGGAGGGACTACTGATCCTCCAATAGTAGGGCCTAACCAATATTTGGTTAATGAGCCTTGTGAAGAAGATGGTAATCCTGATGATGAATTTGGAACGAGCACTTGGACAATCTATGATTTTTTAGGTAACACTATTTCTAGTTCTGGTAATTCTGGTACTCCTTGTGTTTTAGAAAAAGAAAAAATACCTTTCTTTGGATTTTATTCATTTATACTATTTAGTTCTATCTTAGTAATATTTTATGTTTTTAGGAAAAAACAATAATTTTATAAAAAGCTAGTTTATCTGTTAATTGTGCGTCGATGGTGTAATGGTTAGCATCTCAGCCTTCCAAGCTTAGGATCCGGGTTCGAGCCCCGGTCGGCGCATTTAGTTAATCTTTTAAATTATGTTCATTCTTTTGTTTTGTGCGCGGGTGGCGCAATTTGGATAGCGCAACAGGTTCCTAACCTGTAGGTTGCGGGTTCAAATCCCGTCCCGCGCGTAGAAAATTATATAAATAATACAACAAATATTTAAATTATGAAAAAGGGGATAAGTCCATTAATTGCTACTGTTTTACTAGTTGGTTTTACTATTGTTATGTCTGTTTTTGTTTTAGTTGGAGTTAGCAATATGGGTCAAAGAACTATAGCTGAGCAAGATAAAAGAATTGCAACTGCTGTCGTTTTGGACTTTGATGCGAAATATTCACCTGCATTGTATTGTGACAATTGGACTAGCGAAATTAAATGTAATACTAATGGAAAGTATTATTGTGTTTTAATTGAAAATCAAGAAAATAGAGAAGTAAATTATAGAGTTATTACTCAAGGAAGTTTAGGAAGTGAAATTTGTTCACCAACTAATATTAATTTAACTGGATATGAGTCTAAAGTTTTTGCTATTGGTTTTGATGAAAATAAAGTTGGTCAAGCTCCATTTACTGCAGATGTTGAAGCAATTTTATTTTTAGAAGATTAAATTTTTATTGATATTTTACCTTGTTTTAGAACTCTAACTTTTCCGCCAGATTCTGAAACTATAACTGCTATAGAATTTGTTTCTTTTGTTAAAGCAGCACAAGCTCTGTGTTTTGTACCAAATCCATCTGGAAATTCTAGTCCAGAAGAATCAATATCAATGTAAGTTCCAGCGCTTAATATTCTTCCATCTGTGTCAATAACAAATACACCATCTAATTGTGCGAAGTTTTTTACTGTTTCTTTTAAATCTGGATCTGTAATTCTTGGCTTTTCTGTTAAATTATGGAAAGGATTAATTATCATTTGTTTTAGGAATCTATTAACTTCTTTTGGATCTCCAATAATAAAGCCAGTTCCTATCTTTCTGCCTTCTCTGCCTTCTTCTCCAATTTCTTTTGCTAAGTTTATTACAGCTTCTACAATTTCAGAACTAATGTATTCTGATAGCTTTTGCTGACCAATTTTGAAGAAAATTTCATCTACATCAAAAATAAATAATAAACCTTCATAACCTGCACCAATATTTGGGTCTTGAACACATACTATTTTTTCTCCCTTTTCGACATAACCTTTGTTTACTGCTTCAATTAGTACTGTTTTTATTGGAATAATTGAACCGAACTCTAATTTTTTTGTTTTGGCTATGTATTCTATCTTTTTGAATCTGTTTGGACTAACTTGTTTGAATATTGAAACTTTAATATCTATAGAATCATTATCTTCATATTT
>JAGWAE010000017.1:0-1519 GCA_018302135.1 Candidatus Woesearchaeota archaeon | reverse complement strand
CCAATTGTTTCCTCTATTTTACTCATTTCAATGAAAATAAATAGTTTGTTGTTAAAAAACTTTTTGGTGTGATTTTTTGTTGTTTTTATGACTATTAATTAGTAGTAAGCCATCGAAAGATTTATAAAGGGGTGTGTTACAATAGTTAAATCCCGACGGTGATTAGAAAATGAGGATTAAAAATATTTTAGTTGGATTATGTATTACTGCATACACTCTTGGCTTGCTCAGCGACGATAAAAAAGTAAATGCTGGTGGGTTAGAGTCTAAAGTAGAAGCAGCTATACCTATAGAAAATTCAGCTGAAAATTTAAGAATTGTTGATACTTTACAAGATAATCCAATCTATCAAGTTCAAAGAGGAGAAGATTTACATCATATTGCTAGTCACTATGGAATTAAAGTTGAGAAATTACTTGAGCTTAATCCTAATCTGATCGAGGATGTTCATACTGGACAATTTATAGTGATTCCAAGTATTGATTCAATTAGTGAGAGATTTCCAAGATTAATTAAATATAAAGATGATATAAATAGAGTTGCTGAACGTTATGGATTAGAACCTAGACTAGTTTATTCTGTTATACAACAAGAAAGTAATGGTAATCCTAATGCAGTTTCGCCTAAGGGTGCAATTGGACTTGGTCAAATTATGCCTGACACTGGGAGAATGTATGGAATTAGAAATCCTACGGAATTATACAATCCTAAAACAAATATTAATGTTACTGCAAGGCATTTAGTTTATTTAATGGATAAATTTGATGGTAATATGGAACAAGTGTTAGCTGCATATAATGGTGGGGATGGTAGAGTTGAAAGACTTTTGGCTGCAGTTGAGGACAAATCGGATATTTTTATGACTTCCCTTTTTACTCCAATTATTAAAGCGGTTGAAGAGCAAACAGGAAAGATCTACAAAGACAATGAAAAGCAAATGCGTATTGTCACGGACCATTTAAGAGCATCTGTATATCTTCTCTCTGCGAAGATAGCTCCCTCAAACAAAGACCGAGGCTATATTTTAAGAAGACTGATTCGAAGAGCTCTTGATAACTTAGAACAGGCTGAAATTGAGCCCGTTCTTTCGGCAATTGTTGAGGAGTGTTCGAAAACAGACACTGAACTTTTGGAAAATTTTGAAGAAATAAAAAATGCGATTTTGGAAGAAAAACAAGGCTACAAAAAAACTGTCGATGAGGCAGTTTCAATTTTAGGAAAAGGAAAAGGTGACGATTCAACACAGGTTGTGCGTGAGATAACCGCCGAGGAGGCTTTTAAAATGTACTCGACCCACGGACTTTCTCCAACACAAATAAAAAGTCTTGGATACAATTTTGACGAACAAAAATTTGCGGAGCTCATGGAAAACCATCAGAAGAAAGCAAGAACAGCTTCAGCCGGAATGTTTAGGGGTGGGCTTGCAGACCATAGCGAACTAACAATAATTACTTAATAGCCAACCTGAGCGAGGTTAGACCACCAGCTCCGAACTTTCATTTTTTCCGTCTGCTTATTT
>JAGWAE010000002.1 GCA_018302135.1 Candidatus Woesearchaeota archaeon | reverse complement strand
TATGTAGAAGTTTTATTTCAAGTTTCTACAGTAACTGAAGATTGTAAAGATGGTGCAATCATTGATTTAATTCTTGATTATCCTTTTTCATTAGATGATGGAGCTAGCACAAGAATAATAGAATTTGATACTTATGTAAGAGAAGATTATGATTCAAGCTGGAACTCAATATATAAGATAAGAGTCGATAAAGATGCTTTAGATGGAGATTATCCTGTAGAACTAAGATATAGAGAAGGTAATAGTTTAAGCAAGGATGATTATTTTTACGAAATATTTAACATAACTGTAGAAGATGTAACAACAGATTTTGAAGTTCACATTGATAATTACAAAATAGCAGACAAAACATTTGTTCTTGAAGTACTTAACACTGGAGATCAAGATATAAAAGCTCTAACTGTGGAAATTCCAAAACAAAAAAACATTATTGTAAAAGCATCAAATAAAAACATAGTTGGAGACCTAGATGCAAATGAATATACAACTGCTGATTTTGAAGCTGTTCCTTTGGAAGGAGAAATAAAAGTTAATTTATATTACACCGATTCAATTAATGAAAGAAGAATGATAGAAAAAACAGTATTTTATGATCCAAGTTACTTTGTAGACTCAAAAGATAATATTAAACCAAATAAAACTGGAACATATGTTACAGTATTCATAATTTTATTATTAATAGTTTTATTTTTCATAAGAAGACACAAACATAAGAAAAGATTAAAAGCTAAAAAAGAATTTAATCTTTAAATAAAATCCATTAATAATTTTTGTTTTGCATTTATAATTTTACTAATACTAGTTAGCTCATCCAATTCAACATTGAATTTTTTCTTAGCTAAAGATTTAACATAATTTAAAGCTAAATTTTTATCTTCAAACTCTAAATAATTATTTGCTAAAGATTTTCTAGTGGCTTCTCTACAAACCCACACACCCAAAGGAAATCTATCTTCTTCATTAATAAATCTAAATACTAATACAGAACCTTGTCTTTTTAATTCATTTAATTTTTCCAATATTCCTAAACGTGCAGCATAGTAACCGCCGGCAGTTTCATTAGCGTAACTTTTTCTGCCATTAAAATCTTCATAATCATAAGCATAAAATTTTCCAGTTTTACTCCAAAGATTTTTTCTAAACGGAACTTCCATTTCAAATAACTCATAGCTAAAAATTCCTGGAAAAAACATAATACAATAAAAGTTTCCCAAATATTGTCCAGTGTAAATTCTAGTATGATCAATAATATCATTAAATTTAATATCTTTTAATAATTCTTTACCAATTGTATCATCAGTTGCCGTTATGCTCCATCTTGTCGGAACTAATTTTCTATTTTTTCCCAAACCTAGTAACCCAACAGATAATATTTTACTTAAAAAATTTTCATCTATACCTTTAGTATACAACTTTTTTATTCCTTCTACTGCCTTCAAATCTTTATCAGAAACTGTTTTTTCAACAACAGTTTGTATTTTTGGATTTTCAGTCAATTTAATATTTCTAACATTTGCATTATTACTTAATGGACTAGTAATATTATTAAGAATTAAGTTACTTACTGGTTTATTTTTTAACTCAACCTCAATTTCTACTGGTTTGTAAGCCATCCCAACTTCTTGTGAAATATCCAATAATCTATTATTAAAGTTTTTAATGCTACTTTTAAATCTAGAATTAATTAATTGTGCTCTTAATTTCATTATTTCATAATCTTTTAAATTATTTTTAACCCAATCTTTTGGGCTATCCATTAAATAGGCATTTTCTTTACTTCCAACAGGACTTAAAACTCCAACATTAACTTCAGGGTAACCAAATCTTCCCACAAAAACACTTGGCGGTGAATTTCCGAAAAATTCATTGCTTTCTAGATTAATACTTTCAAAATTAAACTCAACAACCTCTCTTTTGGAATAGCCCGTTTTCTGCATAGAATAAAGAGTTAAACTATATTTATAAACAGTTTTGCTGTGGTTGGCAAGCTCATAATATAGTACGTTCTAATACTATGTAACTACTTCTAAGTTGTTAAAATAGAAAGATTTATAAACGTAATCTAATCAATAAAACTAGAAAATTATAATCAAAAAAGACCTCAAAAAAAGGCAAGGAGATAAAAATGAAAGCAACAATAGGAAAAACACAATTACAAACAAGTTCAGGATTAACATTCATACATCCAGCATATACAGGAACACATACAGAATGTATGCAACAAATAAGAAGTGCAGGAGAACAACCTCCAATATATTCTCAAGTAACTGATATGGTATATGAAGCTGTAATCAAAGACCCAAATAATCAATATTCAAAAGAAATAAGACAAATTATGAGATCTTCCTGGTTAAGAGCAGATACAGGCTTACTATATTTACCAGATGGAAGAGCTTATGTTCAAGATAGACCAATATTGGGCTCAGATGGATTACCAAAAATGGAAGAATCAGAACTAGAAGCTAAATTACAAGCTAATGATCCTTCAGTAAGATTTGTTGAACCAGGTTTCAACACAGGAGAACAAACAGTATTTGAGTTAGCAAAAAACCCATATGTTATTGCTTTAGCTAGTGAACAAGGAGCAGAACAATTAGCTGAGATAGCTAGTACTTACAAAAATAAGCCTGTTGTTTTTAGCTTAGAAGATGTAAGCGAACCAACAACAAGAGTTTCTGCGCTTGGCGTCTGCGACTGGGAATTAGACTTCAGGCTTGATGTCGTTGGCGACGACCATGGCGACTACAGGTATGGTCATGCTTTCGTGGTACGTATCGCCGAAGGCGATGCTCAAAAAATTTAGGAAGTTTTTTAACTTCTAATTTTTATTTAGAAACCTTTATAAATAAAGTATTTTCCTCAACTTAATCATGTATAATCACGTTAAAGAATCGTTCAAACATCCAAACAAGGAATTAACAAGAGAAAGATTACTAGCTTGGAGAAGAGAACCTTCTGTTCAAAAAATTGATAAGCCAACAAATCTACCTTCAGCTAGAAGACTAGGTTACAAGGCAAAACAAGGAATTATAGTTGTTAGAGTAAAACTACCAAGAGGTGGAAGAATGCGTCCACAAATAAGAAAAGGTAGAAGAACAACACACATGAGACGTTTTAAAATTTTAGATAAAAATTATAGAGCGGTAGCAGAAGAAAGAGCAGCAAAAAAATTCAAGAACTTAGAAGTTTTAAATTCATATAAAATCTTAAAAGATGGTTTATATTATTGGTTCGAAGTTATTATGGTTGATCCTCATCAATCTGTTATAAAATCCGATAAAAATCTTAGTTGGATGATAAATCACAGAGGAAGAGTTTCTCACGGTTTAACTTCTGCAGGTAAAAAATCTCGTGGTCTAAGAGCAAAAGGTATTGGTGCAGAAAGAATGAGGCCAAGTAGAAGATTAAATATTAAAAGAAGATTAAGAAACGATAATATTGGTTAGATAAACTTTTTAAACATTAATTTCTATTTTTACTTAATGAATAATGCAATTAGACAAGGTTTGAGTTTTGGTTTAACATCAGGCATAATTACAACCTTAGGTTTATTAATAGGTTTAAATTTTTCAACAAACTCTAAACTAGTTGTTATGTCAGGTGTAATAGTAATCGCTATTGCAGACGCATTATCAGATTCATTCGGAATGCACATCTCAGAAGAATCAGTAAGAACAAAACAAAAGAAAATTTGGCAAGCAACTTCAGCAACTTTTCTCTCAAAATTCATTTTAGGAATTTCATTCTTAATACCTATCTTATTATTTAATCTAACCACAGCAGTATATATAAGCATAGCGTGGGCAATTCTATTATTAACAATAATAAGTTATCATTTGGCAAAAAGAGAAAAAATAAATCCATTGAAAGTAATATTAGAACATTTAACAATAGCAATTATAGTAATAATAATCTCAGCATACATCGGAAATCTAACATCACATCTTTAATGAACTATAAATTAGAACAAACATTATCATAACGATAGCTCCAAGTACGAAAAACATTAATGGCAAAGCCCACATTGGAGTTTCTTGTCTCATAATCAAAAACATTATAAACTAAATTAATAAACTTTTCCCTATGCTAACAAAGAAACAAATAGAAGAATTTCGTGATTATCTAAAAAAAGCAGAAAATCCACTGTTCTTCTTTGATGATGATCCAGATGGTTTATGTTCATATTTAATTCTTAAAAAATACATAGACAAAGGTAAAGGAGTTATACTAAAAACAAAACCGACTTTAACACTAGATCTTTATAGAAAGATAGAAGAATATTGTCCAGATTATGTTTTTATTTTAGACATTCCAATTGTAGACCAAGAACTTTTAAACAAAATTAATGTTCCTGTAATTTGGCTAGACCACCATCAACCTTTAGAAAGATCAAGAGTTCATTATTATAACCCAATGTTAAACAAACCAAAAGATAATAAACCAACAACATATTATGCTAATGAAATAGCAGAAAATAAGTTTTTATGGCTTGCAACAATTGGCACAATTTCCGATTGGTATTATCCAAAATTTGCAAAAGAGTTTTCAAAATTATATCCATTAATATTGCCCAAAAATATAAAAAAAGCCAATCAAGCAATATTCGATTCTAAACTTGGAGATTTAATAATGATATTTACTTTAATTTTAAAAGGTCCAACATACAAAATTCACAGAATGGCTTCATTATTAACAAAAATAGATGATCCAATGGAATTAATTGAAAACATTACACCAAGAGCCAAATTCATAAATAGAGAAGTATCTCAGCAAAAAAAAGAATATGAACATATTATAAAACAATTAGAACTTCAAAAACCAACTAAAGATAAATTATTCATTGTATATTTGCCAACAAGCAAAAATTCTTACACAAGTCAACTTTCAAACTTAATGATTTACAAATATCCTAAAAAAATCATAATGGTAATAAGACAAAAAGATGATGCAATGATAATGAGCGTTCGTAGCTCAAAGCAAAAAATAGAAAAAATATTTAGAGAATCTTTAGAAGGCTTAGATGGTTTTGGTGGGGGTCACGATTTGGCCTGTGGCGGTAGTATAGCTAAAGAACAATTTGAAATATTCTTATCCAGATTTAAGGAAAAACTTAAATAGAAATTAATTCGATTATTTTTATGATAAAAAGGGCGATATTAATATTATTATTACTAATTCCATTAGTTTTAGCCGAAAATGTAGAGAATTATAACGATTTAACTGATTTAACAATGCAATATATTAGTAATGGAGAAGTAAATTTAGAAGGAAATAATTTAGATTCTTTTCAAGCAACTCTTTTTTTATTCCCGCGAGAATCAGAAAGGCAGGAAGTTCTTTCTCTGAACACAAATCCAGATTCAACAAAAGACGAACAAATTATATTTAAATGGTCAGAATTCCAGCCAAAAATACAATATGAATTAACTTCTCAAATAAAAACAAAAAATGTTATTTATCCTATATCTCCAGTTTCATTTCCTATAAAAAATTTACCAGTAGAATACGAGCAATATTTGCAGTCTGGTGAAGTTATTGACATTACCCCAGAAATAGTTGACAAGGCTTCAGAAGTCATTGATGGTGAAACTGATATGTATACTGCTGTGTTTAAACTTGCAGATTGGGTTAGCAAAGATGTAAGATATGATTTAAACACAGTAACTCTTTCAGCAGCAAAGAAATCATCCTGGGTCTTAGAAAATGGTGAAGGGGTTTGTGATGAAATTACTTCTTTATTTATTTCATTTTGTCGTTCAGTAGGAATTCCAGCAAGATTTGTTTCTGGATTTGCATACTCTAATATTAACTATGGTTTTGAGAATCATGGTTGGGCAGAAGTTTATTTCCCTGACCAAGGATGGGTTCCATACGATGTTACATTCAAACAATTTGGTTGGATTGACCCAGGTCATATAGAATTAGATAAAACATTAGATGCAGGATCAAGTTCAGTTAAATACAGTTGGCGTTCAACAAACACTAAAATAACTTCTTCTGATTTTAAGAATAGCGCACAAGTAATCTCACAAGGAAATAGTGTACAATCTCAATTTAACCTAGAAATAGAAACATTATATAATAATGTTGGACCAGGTAGCTTTGTTCCAGTAAAAGTTACAGTAGAAAATGATTATAATAAATATCTTTCAGACACATTAACAATAATAAAATCCCCATCAACAATAAAAGATAATGTTATTCCTGTATTATTGAAACCTTCACAAAAAAAATCTACATTCTTCATAGTTGAAGTGCCATCAGATTTACAAAGAAATTATGTTTATACTTCAGTAATAGAAATTATAGATTCATTCGGTAAAACAGTAAGTACAACTTTAGAATTTTCTCCAGAATATGATACTATAACAGAAGAAGAAGCATTAGAATTAATTAATAAACTAGAAGAAAAAGAAGAAAAAACTTATTCAGAAGAACTATCATTAGCTTGTAATACCAATAAAAGTTATTATTATGATTTTGAAAATATAAATATAAATTGTGATTTAAGAAATTTAGGAAATGTTTTATTAAAAGATGTTCAAGTTTGTTTAGAAGAAGATTGCAGAAATTTAGACGCAAAAATCGGAGTAACTGAAAAAATAAATTTTGAAAACGTTCCAAGAAATAGTCAAATGATTATAACTGCAACAAAAAACCAAATAGAATTAGTTTCAGAATTAAATATAAACTTATTAACCGAGCCAGATGTTTTAATAACAGGTTTTGATTATCCGGATGAATTGTATTATGATGAAGAATTCGATTTATCTTTTGTTTTAAGTTCTGATGCATTAATAAAAGATATAGTATTAGAAATAAATGGATTACAACCAATAGAAATAGAAAAAACAAAAAAAGCCGAAAGTATAGTAATAAAAACAAACTCTAAGCATTTTTGGAATAATAAAATAGACTTAACTTTAAGATATAAAGATGAATATGATCGAGAATTTAAATTAAAAAAAGAATTTCAATTAGATATTCAAAACTTCCCTTGGTACATAAAAATGTTAGGTTTCTTACAGAATTTAATTTAATAACTCTTACCAAAATAAGTTACATATTCAGCTTTAGCATTGCAAGCAAAACATTTTCCTTCGGCTTTAGAATTAAACTCACTGTTTAAACTTTTAGCTCCGGTTTTGTCTTTAACATTTTCTTCACAACTAGGACTACCGCACCAATTAGCTTTTCCAATTCCGTTATCATTTACTACTTTTTTTAATTCGCTAATATCTTGAACTTTTTGAATAGACCCTTCTAAAAATTTTTTAGCTTTCAAAAACAAATTTTCTTGTATTTCATTCAAAACTTTTGGAACTTCTTTACCAATATCTTTTATTTTAACATTAATTTTTTCATTATTATCTCTTCTGACAAAAACAACTTGTTTACTAGCTAAATCTTTAGGCCCAATCTCAATTCTTAACGGAATCCCTTTCATTTCCCATTCATTAAACTTCCATCCTGCACTATAATCATCTCTGTCATCTAACAAAGGATTAAACTTTTTTAACTTTTTAACAATAGAATTTGCAACATTTACTATTTCTTTTTTATCTTTTGTAAATAATATTGGGACAACAACAACTTTATTCAAGACAACGTTTGGAGGTAATATTATTCCTTTATCATCTCCATGTATAGCTATCATTATGCCTATGCTTCTTGTTGAAAATCCCCAAGAGTTTTGCCAACCATAATCATTTTTCTCAGATATATCTAAAAATTTTATACCGAATGCTTTTGAAAAATTCTGTCCTAAATTGTGTGAAGTTGCTCCTTGTATTGCTTTTCCATTAGGCAATAAAGTTTCAACACTTAGAGAATAATCCGCACCAGCAAATTTTTCATTTTTTGATTTTATTCCTTTCAAAACAGGAACCGCTAAAATTTTTTCATAACAATCAGCGTAAAAATTTAAAATTCTTATGGCCTCTTTATCAGCTTCTTTTTTAGTAGCAAAAACACTATGCCCTTCCTGCCACAAAAATTCTCTAGTCCTCAAAAATGGAACAGGATGTTTAAATTCCCATCTAATAACATTACACCATTGATTGTATCTTAATGGTAAATCTTTCCAACTTCTAATCCATTTAGCATAAGAATCATACATTATAGTTTCAGATGTTGGTCTTATAGCCAATCTTTCATTTAATTTAGTATTTCCTGCATGAGTTACCCAAGCAACTTCTGGAGCGAATCCTTGAACATGTTCAGCTTCTTTTTTAAATAAATGCTCGGGTATAAGTAAAGGAAAGTATGCATTTTTCACTCCATCTTTTTTAAATTTACCATCCAAATAACTCTGTATGTTTTCCCATATAGAATAAGATCCTGGTTTAAAAATTAAGCAGCCAGAAACCTCACTATAATCTATTAAATCTGCTTTTTGTATAACTTGAGTGTACCATTCAGAAAAATTTTCTTTTTTAACTGCATTTACCCCTTTGTTATCCATATGTTATACACTTCTTGTTAATACTTTTAAATGTTTTTATTTTTAAAAATAGAGTAACGCAAAGTTTTTAACTAATTGTAAATCCCCAGAATCATGGATCCTAATTCTAAAGATGTAAAACCTAAGTTTTATTACTCCGATTTATGTACATTAGCAAACGAATATGAAAGTAGAGTTCCACCTTCAATTATAAAGTTAATACTTCAACATGTAGAATTAGAAGATTTAGCCCATGCAAGAAGAGTTTTAGACTTATATGTATCTGACGAGGGTATAAGAAACAAAGTGAACGATTTTAAAATATCATTAGAGGGTAAGCTTTTTTAACTAACATATTTCTTTACTCTTGAGGCCTTATAGCTTAACTTGGATAGAGCTCTCGGCTACGGACCGGGCGATCGGGGTTCAAATCCCCGTAAGGCCATATAAAAAATTAATTAAAAGCTTTTTTAACGTCTTTATCTAGGTAAAAGTACAATCCAATAGCTAAGTTTATTATTAAGCTACCCAAATTTACAAGTATCCCATTAATTATGGCACTTAAAATTCCTAAAGCACAGAAGATTATTACCCATATTCTAGCCCAACGTTTACCGTTCCATAATCCTACTCCAATAAAGAAGTCAACAACACTCATTACTATTAATATTACTCCTAAAACAACAAAGATTCCAGAACCTAGCGCTGCAAGCTCGGGTATTTGGTCTAGTATTAAATATACTATCTTAGCACCAACCATAAATAATATTCCAAAAAGTAAACCTAAGAACGCACCTATGTAATAGAAAACTGAAATAACTTTAACTAATGTCGGAACTTTTTTCTTTTTTAATAAAACTTTCTTTTTTTTCAATAACTTCACCCCAAACAAAATCTGGAAATACAAATATAAAAAGCTTTCCGATTATTTTATAAGTTTATGAAAATTAATATTTTAAGGCCCTATAGCTTAACTTGGATAGAGTCACCGGTTTCGGCCCGGTAGATCTGGGTTCAAATCCCAGTAGGGTCATTTTTGGGGTTGTGGGGTAACTTGGTTAGCCTACCAGGATGGGGTCCTGGTGATCCCGGTTCAAATCCGAGCAGCCCCATAAAAAACATTTATATAATATAAATAATAAAATTTACTAATGATTCCATATCATTCCAAATCAAAAGAACAAGTTTTAACATCATTAAACTCTGATTTTAATAATGGATTATCCCAACATGAAGCAGAATACAGATTAAAAAAAGTAGGTTTAAACAAAATAGAGAAACAAAAAGGTATTTCTAAACTATCAATTTTTATTAGGCAATTTAAAAGTCCATTAATTTATATTTTATTTTTAGCAATAATAATCTCATTAATAATAAAAGAATTTTTAGACGCTTCGGTAATTTTAGTAATATTAATAATTAATAGTGTGCTTGGATATTATCAAGAATACAAAGCGGAGCGTGCTTTAGAATTATTAAAGAAGATTAGTGCCTCTTCAGCCAAAGTTATAAGAAACAAACGTTTAATCATAATAAATTCAGAAGAAGTTGTTCCGGGAGATATATTAATATTAGAAGAAGGAGACAAAATACCTGCGGATGCTCGTTTAATTCAAGTTTTTGATTTTAAAACAAATGAATCAATTTTAACCGGAGAATCTTTGCCAGTAGAAAAAATAACAAAACAGATACAACAAACTCAAACATTAGCGCTACAAACCAATATGGTTTTTGCAGGAACAATTGTTGCCTCTGGTAGAGCAAAAGCAGTTGTAATTTCTACAGGAGATAAAACTGAATTTGGTAAAATTGCCAGTTCATTACAAACTATAAAAAAAGAAGAAACGTTATTAGAAAAAAAATTAAAAAAAGTAAGTAAAAGTTTAACTAAAATTATTCTCTTTGTAGTTATATTATTATTAGGATTAGGTTTTATTAGAAAAATTCCATTATCAGAATCAATAATGACTGCGATAAGTATAGCAGTTGCAGCAATACCAGAAGGATTGCCAATAGTTCTAACTGTTTCTTTAGCTTTAGGTGTGCAAAGAATGGCACAAAATAAAGCGTTAGTAAGAAAACTCTCATCAATAGAAACTCTTGGTGCTGTAACTGTTATTTGTGCAGATAAAACAGGAACAATGACAAAAGGAGAAATGACAGTAACTCAAATATATGCAAATAACGAATTAATACAAGTAACTGGGAATGGTTACGATACAAAAGGAAATTTTAAAACTTCATTTTCAACAAAATATGATACAAAAAGAATTGAAAAATTATTAGAAACTGGAATTCTTTGTAATAATTCTCAACTAGAAAACAAAATTGGAGATCCAACAGAATTAGCATTATTAGTTGCTGCAAAAAAAGCAAATATCAAAACAAATTTTACAAGAGTAGATGAAACTCCATTTGACTCAATTAAAAAATTTATGGCAACTTTAGATTCATATCAAGATAAAAAGTGTATTCATATGAAAGGTGCCCCAGAAATTGTATTAGCCAAATGTAAATATTATTATGATAATGGCAGAATAAAATTTATTGATCCAAAAGACAAAGAAAGAATATTATTAATGAATTCAAAAATGGCTAATTCAGCATTAAGAGTTTTAGGATTAGCATTTTCAAAAGAAAACAATTCAAAAGAAATGATATTTTTAGGATTAGTAGGTATGATAGACTCTCCAAGAGAAGAAGCAAAAGAAGCAATCAAGCTTTGCAAAAAGGCAGGAATCAGAGTAATAATGATAACTGGAGATAATGCATTAACCGCACAAGCAATTGCAAAAGAATTAAACTTAGGTACAAGAGTTATTACTGGCGAACAACTTTCAAATATGAACAAAGATCAAATATCTTCTATTATTAACCAAGTAGACATTTACGCAAGAGTAAACCCAGAACACAAAGTACTAATTTTAGAAAACTTACAAGAAAAAGGAGAGATTGTAGCAATGACTGGAGATGGTATTAATGATGCACCAGCATTAAAAAAAGCAAATGTAAGTATAGCAATGGGTATTTCTGGCACAGATGTTACAAGAGATTCATCAGATGTAATATTATTAGATGATAATTTTAACTCAATTGTTAATGCAGTAAGTCACGGAAGAAGAATTTATGATAACACAAAAAAGTTTGTTAAATTAGTATTATCTGCAAATCTTGGAGAAATAGGTATAATTACAATGTCTTTAATTTTATCTTTACCTTTACCATTATTACCTTTACAAATTCTTTGGATTAATTTAATCACAGATAGTTTGCCTGCAATAGCATTAGGAGTAGATCCTGCAGAAAAAAATATTATGCATAGAAAACCAAGAAATCCAAAGGAGTCTATATTAAATGGTTCAACACCATTTCTAATTTTATCTGCAGTGTTATTAACAGTAATAGGTATTTCTATTTTTTCATATTCTTATAATGTTTCTGGAAATATAGACAAAGCAAGAACAATGGTTTTGACAACAGTAATTTTATTTGAATTATTTTTGGTACTTGTTTGTAGATCTAATAAAAAAAGTATATTCAAAATGAGTTTGTTTAATAACAAATTTTTATTAA
Source organism: Candidatus Woesearchaeota archaeon (assembly GCA_018302135.1). GTDB lineage: Archaea > Nanobdellota > Nanobdellia > SCGC-AAA011-G17 > PNOQ01 > PNOQ01. Next base: position 71,030 of record JAGWAE010000002.1, on the reverse strand, counting down.
TTTCAATATTATTGGCTTTAGGATTACAAATAATTTTAATATATACACCAATAAGTGAATTTTTTGAGTTAGTTCAATTATCTTTAAATGATTGGTTAATCTCATTAGGTGTAGTACTTGTAGGAATAGTAATTTTAGAATTAAGAAAAATATTTGTAATAGATGAAACAAAAAACTATATAAAACAAGAATCCAAAATTTAGTTATGAATTCATTATCTACTTTTAGAGCAACTGCTCTATTATGCGGCACAATTATAGGTGCAGGAGTTTTAGGAATTCCTTATGTAATCTCTCAAGTTGGATTTATTCCTGGATTTTTTATAATAATTATAATTGGTTTAGCAATGATGATGTTAAATTTATTTCTAGGAGAGATTGTACTAAGAACTCCGGGAAATCATCAATTACCTGGTTATGCTGAACGTTATCTTGGTAAAACGGGAAAAAAGCTAATGATGTTTTCTATGGTATTTGGAATATATGGTGCATTAATAGCTTACATTATAGGTTCTGGTCAAGCTTTAGCTACAGTTTTTGGGTTATCTAGTATCACATTCTCAATAGCGTTTTTTGTTGTTGCTTCTTCAATAATTTACATTGGTTTAAAAACGATAGCAAAATCAGAAGTATTTTTTATAACAACTGTTTTTTTAATTTTTAGTGGATTATTTTTATATTCAATTTTTTCAGGAAAGTTTAATTTAGCTAATTTAGCTACAATAAATCTAAAAAATATATTTTTGCCTTATGGTGTTGTCTTATTCGCGTTCATAGGAACTGCAGCAATTCCAGAAATGAAAGAATATCTATCTCACGATAAAAAAAAGTTAAAAAAAACAATAATTATTGGTTCTTTAATTCCTTTATTTGCTTATTTATTATTTACTTTTGCAGTTCTCGGAATCACTGGAGCAAAAACAACAGAAATAGCAACAATTGGATTAGGAGAATCTTTTGGCAAATTCATTTTGATTATTGGCAATTTGTTTGCAGCACTTGCAATGTTCACTTCTATGATTATAAAATTAAAAATTTTTGGGCTTGGTGTTTAACTGTTGTTATTCCATTTGTAATATTTTTAACAGGTTTTACAAGTTTTATAAAAGTTATTGGAATAACTGGAGCTATTGCTGGTGGCATAGATGGAATCTTAATAGTTTTAATGTTTCACAGAGCGAGAAAAAAACATTACAGAACTCCAGAATATCATTTAGGTAAAAAATATATAATAGGAATATTTTTGATGTTAATGTTTATACTAGGATTAATTTATCAAGTATACCATTTATTCTAATCCAGCTTCTTCTCTTAATAACAATGCTCGGTCAGTTCTTTCCCATGTAAATCCAGGTTCATTCCTTCCAAAATGACCATAAGCAGCAGTCTGTCTGTATTTAGGTTTTAATAAGTCTAATTTATCTATAATCCCTTTCGGAGTCATATCAAAGTTTTCATATATTAACTTCATTATTTTTTCTTCAGGAATTTTATTAGTTCCGAAACATTCAACATTTACTGAACTTGGTCTGGCAACACCAATAACATAACTTATTTGTACTTCACACTTATTTGCTAAACCCGCAGCAACAATATTTTTAGCAATATATCTTGCCATATAAGCGCCACTTCTATCTACTTTGCTAGGATCCTTTCCAGAAAAAGCACCGCCACCATGTCTTCCAATTCCACCATAACTATCTACAATAATTTTTCTTCCAGTCACCCCAGTATCTCCTTCTGGTCCACCAATGACAAATCTTCCAGTAGCATTAATGTGAATTTTAGTATTTTTATCTATTAATTTTCCACATATAGGTTTTATCACTTTTTTAAAAATTTCTTTTCTCAATTCTTTTTCAGAAATTTCTTCTGTGTGCTGTTGCGCTATAACAATACATTCAATTCTTTTTGGTCTACCTTTTACATACTGAACTGTAACTTGGGATTTTCCATCTGGTCCTAGATAATTTATTATTTTTTTCTTTCTTACTTCAGCCAATTTTCTAGTTAATTTATGCGCAAATATTATTGGCATAGGCATTAATTCTTTTGTTTCATCGCAAGCAAAACCGTACATCATCCCCTGATCCCCAGCGCCTTGTTCCTCACTATTTACACCCATAGCAATTTCAGGACTTTGTTTATGAATAGCAACCCAAACACCTGCATCTTGACAATCAATACCAAATCTTGGATTAATATAACCAATTTCTTTTAAAACTCTTCTAACTGTTTCTTGAACATCTACATATCCTTCTGTTGTAATTTCTCCAGCTACATGAACACTACCTGTAGTTACTAAAGTTTCAACAGCAACTTTAGAAGTAGGATCTTGACTAATTAATATATCTAAAATTTCATCAGATATTTGGTCACAAATTTTATCTGGATGTCCTTCAGTAACAGATTCAGAAGTTATAAAATAATTTTCCATTTAAATTGGGAAAGCTGAATAATTTATAAAGTTTATTAAAATAAACTTATGGTGTCCATCTAGTCATAGTTCTTGGAAAAGCAATAGCATCCTTAATATTATCTAGGCCACAAATCCAAGAAATAATTCTTTCAACACCCGCGCCATAACCACCATGCGGAACACTACCGTATCTTCTTGTATCAAAGTAAAACTCATATTTTTTTGGGTCTTCTCCCTGTTCCTCTAAATTCTTTTTTAATTTTTTAATATCCGTTTCTCTTTCAGAAGCCCCAACAATTTCACCATAATGTTCAGGGGCAATAACATCAAAACCCAAAACTACTTTTGAATTTTTAGGATCTTCTCTCATATAAAATGCTTTTACTACCTTTGGATATTTAGTTATGATAATCGGTGTATCGTATAACTCACTTAATTTATCTTCTTCAAAAGTTCTCAAATCCTTGCCCCATTCTAATTTCATATCATGTTTAGCTAATATTTTTAAAGAATCATCATAAGTCATTCTTGGGAATTTCTTTTTCAACACAGGTTCTAACTTAGAAATATCTCTTTCAAGAATTTTTAATTCATCTTTGTTATCAGCTAATACTTTTTTAACAACATGTTTAATCATTTCTTCGGCATCATCTTGTAAATATTCAAAACCCTCCCATGCAGCTTCCATTTCTGCCATCCATAACTCAGATAGATGTCTAGATGTTTTTGACTTTTCAGCTCTAAATGCAGGTTGTATTGTAAATATTTTTTCTAAAGCAAATATAGCTGGTTCAGCATGTAATTGCCAAGTTTGGGATAAATATACAGGTTTACCATAATAATCTACTTTAAACAAAGTAGAACCTCCTTCAGCTTGCATCCCCATAAACATTGGGCTGTGATATTCATAAAATCCTTTTTTTCTCCAATGTTCTCTCATTGCTTCTAAAACAGTACTTCTAATTTTCAGAATAGAAGTCATTTTTCTACTTCTTAACCATAAATGTCTATTATCTGCCAAAAATTCTGGGCTTTGGTCCTTATTTATTGGGAAATCTTCAGAAGCGTGAACAACTATTAATTTTTTAACATCAATTTCATATTTAGTTGGTGCTCTTGGTTCAGAATAAATTTCACCTTCAATTTCTAAAGAACTTTCCATTAATAGCTTATCTGCAACCTTAATCATTTCTTCATTTTTAATTACACATTGAATAATTTCAGAAGAATCTCTCAAAACAATAAATATTTTATCTTTTAATTTTCTAATTCTATAAATCCATCCTCTTACTGCTACATTGCCTTTCTTTTTTTCTAATGCTTCCTGTATTTGTATGAAATTCATGGTGATAACCTATCTCTGTCTCTTGGAAACAAACAAGCTTCTCTTATATTATCTAGATTACAAACAACCATAGTTATTCTTTCTAACCCTATTGACCAACCTGCATGCATGGGTGCACCAAATCTAAATGCATCAACATACCATTTAAAATCTTTTGGATTTAAACTTTTTTTCTTCAAGTTTTCAATTAATATTTCAGGAACATGAACTCTTTGTCCACCAGAGCTTAATTCCATTCCACCATACAACATATCAAAACCACCACTAACTTTTTTATCAATTGGCCATATATAAAATGGTTTTATTGATGTTGGCCAGGAATGTACAAAAACTAAACTATGTTTGAATAATTCACACAACTTTTTTTCACATTCCGGTTCCAGATCCTCACCATATTTAATTTTAACTCCATTTTTATTTAATAATTCAATAGTTTCATCATAACTGATATACTTTGCTTTAGGTATCTTTAAATCTAAATTTAATAATTTAATTTCTTCTTTGCATTTTTCAATAACATTTTCGATAATATGTTTCATAACTTCCTCTTGATATTTCATCACGGCAAATTGATCAGCAAAAGCAACTTCAATATCCATTTGTCTTACTTCATTCAAATGCCTTGGTGTATTATGTTTTTCTGCTCTCCACACAGGAGAAGTGGAAAATACTTTACCCCAACTAATTGCGCACAATTGTTTATACAATTGGGGTGATTGTGCCAAATAAGCATCTCTGTCAAAATATTTCGCCTTATTTCAATAAATCCTTTTTTATAAAAAAATTCTCTGAATGAGTTAGCAATTGTTGATTGTATCTTAAAAATTGTAGACACTCGTGGCTTTCTAATATCCAATGACCTATAATCCAATCTTTTAGCTAATCCAGTATCAATATCTTTCTCAACAACTTGAATAGGCAGTACTTCAGCTTTATTTAATAAATTCAATTCTACAACTTCAATTTCAAAATCTTTAACACTAACTTCTGGGCTTTTTACTTGGGCTTTTTTAACATTTCCAGTAATTTCTATTACGCTCTCTTGGCTTAATTCACCAAAATTATCAAAAGCTTTTCCAGTCTTAATAGCACATTGTATAATTCCTTCTTCGTCTCTAAGTAAAACAAATTTAATTTTAGCCAAATCTCTCAATTCATGTGCCCAGCCACGCAATGTTATCTTTTTGCCTTCTAAAGAATTTTTTATCTCACTAGTGTACATAATAAATAATCAAATCTAGGAGTTATTTAAACTTTTTCTTTTATTCAGACTTAACACTAGCTAACCATTTTTGTTCATATAATTTTTTGGCTAGTTTATTTATATTATCTCTTGTGCCTTCTATTAAATAAATAAGATTGCTTTTATTATTAGTTTTATCCATTTCAACACCAATTAATTTATGTTTCGTTTTAAATTCATCAAACAATTTGTCAACTTCCTGTTCAGTTATCATATTTTTAGTAGTTATAATCAATTTTTTTTGATAAGATCCAATACCTTTTATTTGTAGAATTTTATCAACAATTATAACTATCCAGACTAAAATATATATCATCAATGCAATATTATACTCTCCAACTCCAACAATTAAGCCTATTATGGCAAATAACCAAATGCTTGCTGCAGTAGTAAATCCAAATATTTTATCAGTTGTTTTGATTAATGCACCTGCTCCAAGAAAACCAATACCTGTAACAATTGCTGCAAGCAAAGGCAAAGGATTATTTGAGTAAAGATCTGTAGCAACCAAAGCTAGACCACATGAACCAACAGAAACAAAACTAAAAGTTCCAAAACCTACTGGTTTATGCTCTCTTTGTCTTTCTATACCAAATATAAATGCTAAAAGAAAAGTAATTCCAAACCTCAAAGCGGCAGTTTGTATATCCATAAATAAAAAATTATTTCACTAGTATATAAATTTTATTTAAAAAACTTCTCAACTTCTTTATAATCTCTAGCTACTTTAAACTTAACAGTGGATGGAAAATATTTTTTATAATTTGGAGATAAATATCTTTCATCTAAATAAACGATAACTCCTTTATCGTTCTCACTTCTAATACACCTGCCTGAATTCTGCATAATACTAGTAAATGCCGGAATTATATAACCATATTCCATTCCTTTCTTAAATTTTTCTTCATAATACCTAATCAATTCATTGCTTTCTAAATCTACTTTGCCAAAAGGAATGCCAACTATAACAACTCCAACTAAATGATCACCAATTAAATCTACACTTTCACCAAAACTGCCAGAACTAACAGCCAATAAACTACAACTTTTATCTTTTAACTCAACAAATTTTCTAAGTAATGCTTCTCTAGAACCTTTATCAGTTCCTTGGTTCTCTATAAAAAGATTTTCACCAAATATTTTATCTTTAACTTTATCCATCAATTCATAACTTGGAAAAAAGAATATTTTGTTTCCTTTTATCACTTTAATTAATTCATTAATATTATCAGCAATTCTTTCATACATTTCCAAATTTCTTGAAGTATATTTAGTACTAATGTTAGGCACAATCAAGTCTAATCTATTAGAAGAAGGAAATGGATTTTCATATTCAACTTTTATTGGAGTTTTTAAACCAAATATTTCTTCATACATATCTAAAGGATGTAAAGTCCCGCTCATAAAAATGTTACAATGTGCTTGCTCGATTATCGGAGCCAGTACAATACTTGGATCTAAGCAGTTGTAATACAAACTTATAATAGGTTTGCCCATTCTGTTAAAACTTCTTTTTAAAATTCTCGTAAATCTTTTGTCTTCTTGTTTCCAAAGCATCAAAAATCCCGCTAAAGAGTTTAAATAACTTCTTTTTTCTTCTTCAATAACTTTTTCAGCAGTTTCAAACATTTCAGTTATAATTTCATCTTTCAAATTAATCAAATCAGTTTTATTAACTAAAACCTCATTTTTATCTAAACTTAATTTTTCACTCATACCCAACAAACTTTCTTTTAACCCAACTATAACACTAGCCAAATCTTGATTAAACCTTTCAGCTTCTTTTATCGCAGAATCCAAACTTAAAGTATTAATATATTCACTTAACAATTCTCTTGCTCTTCCAGCCAGATTATGTGCCTCATCCCAGATAAAAATACAATCTTCTACATCCTTTTCAATCTTCTTAAAAAAATTAGCTCTTGTTATTGGATTCAAAACATGATAATAATCTAATATTACAACTTTAGATTTTTTAGCCAAATCAGCAGCCGCTTCAAAACTACAAGCATGTGCATTTCTACATTTATCAATTAATTCTTCAACATGAAAGATGTTATTATTTAGTTCATCAAGTAATAATTTATTAGTAAAAATTCTACTTCTACTATAATAATTCTCATAATAGGGGCATTCTTTATTTTCTACAACATATCTACAAAATTCTCCAAACTCCTTAGAATTTAAAGCTCCAACATCTTCTCTTGGGCACATCCATCTTTTACCAATAAAATCCGCAACTTGAAAATTAATATTTTTTTTATCTTTTATTATTTTTAAAGTTTCAACAGCAATTTTATGATGTGTATGTTTAGAAGTTAAAAATATAACATGTTTTTTATTTTCCAAAGCAAAAGCTAAACTCGGAGCTAATGTTGCAACAGTTTTTCCAACTCCAGTTGGAACATGGGCCAAAACATCTTTTTTATGTTTTAATGCAGTGCCTACAACTTTCATAAAAGATTCTTGTGCATCTCTATGTTTGTCAAAAGGAAATAAATCTAACATACAAAAGAAAAAATAAGTCTATTTATAAAATATTATGTTCCAAAACATTAGATTTGCAAATTTCTAAATTTTTCTACAGAATCACATTTTATAATCACTATTTGACCAATACTTTTTACTTCTTTATACTTCACTAATATCCCCTTAGCTTTAGTTTTTTTTCTTGATTTTATCACCAAACTATCAATTTTATTTTTACAAACAATAATTTCCATAATCTTACCCATATGGTGGCCAGAAGAGGTATATACTTCTTTCTTCAGCAAACCTTTTACCGTATTCTTGGCATATTTCTGTTTTCTCACGTAAGGTTTTATCTTATACTTCCGAAGGATTATCCAAAAAACAAAGAATAATATAATAAGAGATACCAAATAAGGTATCATAATCAAATTATTATAATTAAATAAATCCTTTGATATCAAACCACTAATTATCCCATCTGAATAAAAATATTCATTGATTCCTATGAGAATAATTGGAAAACTTATTAGAAATACTTTTTTTATGGTCTTATTGCTTGTTCTTATCAATAGAATAACCAAAATTCCAAACACAAACATTACCGTAAAAAGAGTATAAACTTTTGGATTTATTTTATTGAAGAAATTTGTTGATTCTTTGTCTTTGTTTATAACTTGTAAAATTGAATTTTCTTCGTTATAAGACTCATCAGAACTAATTATAAATTTAAATAAATATTTATTAGAATCTCCCGTAGGGGTAAAAACTATTTTGTAACTTTGAGTATTCATCACACCAATATCCACTGAGTTAGGAGTTATTGAATAAAATCCCAAAGGCAATCCAGATATGGTTATTTTCATATTATGTAGTGTTTTGTTTCCAGTGTTTTTTACAATAAATTCTTTAGTTAAATTTTCTTCAGAAGATATTATAATATTATCTGGATATTCTATGACCTGTATCAATTTATTCTGATCAAAAATAACATCTCCAGTTATTTCTTCAATAGGTCTTACCCGCGTTCCACCGCCACTAGATCCTCCCCCATTTTGAGAAGGGGTTTCAGAAACTACACTAGGTGCTGTAACCTCAAAGCTATCGTAAGAAGTTGCAGTTCCGCCAACCCATGTCACTAAAGATCTAAATCTATAATTTCCAGGACTAGATGGTGAAGTTAATATAGCTGTTATATTTGAAGTACTTGAAGCTCCAACATATATGGTTTGTTGGCCAGAACTATAATTTGTTGTTTCATTATCACTAGTTATCCAATAATCTACAACAAAATCTTGGCCTATATCTGAATTTTGATTTTCTACAGTTATATTAGTATCGAATGAAGTAGAAGTTAATACTGAACTAGGCGTATAAACAATAGCATCCGCTGGCCCACCATAACCGGGTATTCTTACTAATATTTGATTTGAAGAATATGTTAAAACATTCACAGTAGCAGTAGCGCTTACAAATAATTTATTAGTATTTGATGCAGCCTTATCAATAACAATTATCCCAGAATCTAAATAATTCTCTGTCCTATTTAAGTTTATAACAGTATTAATACTCAAATCAGAATCTATTAATGTTATTGAATTCAAATCAATTCCTCCGGAGTTTACAACCTCAATACTTAAATTGTAAGTAACACTAGTAGAATTTTCTGATAAATAATATGCATTTTTAATCAAGTTTATTTGCTGTTCGGGGGTTGTATCTGGAACAGTGAGCAGAATTTGTGATGAACTTGCAGATACTTCTCCGCCACCATATGAATCAGTTCCACTAACATTGGCTATTGCAAAGGTTACATTGTAAATACTACTATTTCTCGCAAATGTTTTTATATAACTAAAACTAATTGTTTCATTTCCAGAAATATTTCCAATATTATACGGGCTTGAATCAGAATCATCATCAATCAATGTTGTACTTGTTGCATTGCTTCCTCCCTTATTAATAACTTTAAGAGTTATGTTATAATCCAATGTTTCATTTGTTAAATTATATAATGATATAATTTTATTCAAAACTAAACTTGCAGAATTTCCCAAAATTACATCATCTACACAAGATTTACTAACCCCAAAATAATTCCCGGTGACATTTAAAGTATACAATCCAGAAGTTAAATCGGCAAAACTAGTTTCAAAATTTCCATTTGAGCTCAAAGTTATATTTTTTGTTGAAACTAGAGTTTCACCATCTAAAATACTAACATTAACACTACCAGAATTCAAATAATTTGTGCCATCACTAACATTACCATGAACTAAAACCAAAGCATTTCCTTGATAAGGCCCACCAGCTTCACAATTAACTGTCAGATTAGTCAAATTAAAATAATTATATTCTCTTGTCGAATTTTTTAATCCATTAGAAGTTTCCAAAGACCAATTATATTTACCTAAAGATAATCCAGTCCAATTATAAATCAATTCAGTTCCGTTGGCAATATTTTCACTTGTATTCAACAAAACGTCATTTCCATAAAGATGTACGGTAATATTTCTTAAATCACTATCAAAAACACTATAATTCAACAAAACTGATGAAACATCATTGATATAAGAATTATTTCCAGGATAATTGAAATTATAAGATGGTTGAGAGATTATTACAGAAAAATTTCTTGTTTCTGATACATTTCTATTCCCTAAATAATCATAACATTCAATATACCAAGTATGATTATTTTCTTGTAAACCATTAATAATAAAGCTAGTTAATGTGCCATTAGAAACAGAATAATTTGTTTGATTTATTACATTATTAATATAAACACTACAATTTAAGTCTCCAACAGAATCGTCTATAGCAGTAAAATTGAAAGTTATATTCTGAGAAGAACTATTAAAACTATTATCTGGATAATTTAATTCAACTGATGGTGATGATGATGTTGCAAGTATGGAATAATTCCCTCCCCGTGTAACATTGAATGTTACATTTCCAGCCTGCATAGTTGTTAGATTAGTACATATTGTTTCTGGGCAAATCCCCCCATTTCTATATATTTGTAGTTCTGTCGAACTTGTTGAAACATTATAAAATGTTATTGTAGCCGATTTATTCAAAGCAGAAGTACTTTCTTCTATTCCGGCTAAATTAGGCCATATGAATATTCTATTACTAAAAAATGTACTCGCCCCAGACAAAACTGCTCCAAATTCTATTTGGCCTGCAGATTCATTTCTTATTATTAATGTGCCTGCTGTACCAGTAAAAGAATAATTTCCAATAACTTGATCAATAAGTGTGGTTCCATTTATAGATGCAGTTGCAAAGTCAATATCTCTACCAGAAATACTTAAAAGTTCATTATTTTTGATAATATTCCTCTCCGGATATCCTCCTGCAGCAACATATAAAAATGCGAATGCATGGGAGTCAGTTCCACCTGAGGTAGATATATTATTATTTTCTATAACATTTTCCCTGGCACTAGAATGTAAATATACTGCATGGTTTGTAGTAGATCCAGATGTAGAAAATACATTATTTTCTAAAGTATTGTAATGGCTTTCTGAAATATACGCTCCCACATTAAGGTTACCAGTTCCACCAGTATTCACATTATTTCCTGTAAATGTTCCCCATCTAGAATTAGTAAGACTATAAATTCCATAATTATATCTCCCGCCCCCATTGTAAATTGTATTATTATAAACTTCAGAAAAGTAAGAACTTGCACCTACCACAATACCATAATTACTTGTTGTAGTTCCAGCAACTTGTGTTGATCCATTAGCAGTGATATTATTTCCAATTAATTTATTATAATTCGCACTGTTGATATAAATTCCATAACTACCTGTTGTTCCATACGTAGAAATTATATTATTTTCTGCAGTATTATTATTTGCTTGTGTAAGAATGTATATCCCGTGGTTTGCAGTAGTACCGTTTGTAGAAATATTATTATAACCAACATAATTATTATTACATGTAAGCAAATGAATTCCATAATTTGTAGTACCTGCGCCCAGTGTAGTAACTGTATTGTTTATTATCCTATTCTCATTGGTTCCGGTGCTTAAATAAATACCAAAATTAGCATTAGTTGTTCCATAAGTAGTTATAGTATTTTTTTCTATAAGATTATTTACTCCATCATAAAGTAAATATATTCCATATGCAGGAATTGATGCTGAGGAATATATCGTATTATTTCTTACAATATTTGAAGGTGCAGCAGAAGATAAATAAATTCCAACATTTGTAGCTCCAGTTCCAGTAACGTTTATAGAATTGTTTTCAACAATATTATCTGGAGAAGTAGTGAGTAACACTCCGTTTAATACAGTTATTCCTTTGATATATATACTATTATTTATTATAGAGTTAGAATACGAAGTAGTAGTCAAAACACCATTAAATGTCGTTGCAGTACCATTCCCTAAAATATTTATATTATTATTTTCGATACGATTATTAGCAGAGGAAGTGGAAGATATGGCATTGACAGTAGAAGTTGCATTAATTAAAATATCATTGTTTAAAACTGAACTATTTGGTGAGGCAGTAACAAGAATCCCATCTGCAGTTGTTATAGCGGGGCTAAGGATAGATATATTATTATTTTGTATGTTAGTATATTGTGCATTAGCAACATAAACTCCTCTTAAAGTACCTGTCCCAATAGGGGTTATAGTATTATTTATCACATTAGTTGAAGGTGATCTTAAAATATAAATTCCATAACTTATTGCACCAGTAGTAAGATTAATAATAATATCATTGTTTTGAATATTATTTGATTCTGCATTTGTGGTAATATACACAGCATATCCTCTCTGCGCGCCTTCACCATATATATTGTTATTAGTGATATTATTCAAATTACTCGCACTGATAACAACAACATGTGGGTCAGCATTAGCTGCAACAACCGTTGAAATTGTAGAAAGATTATTATTATTTACACTATTATTATTAGCGTCGGCAGCAAAATAAACAGCATAACTAGTTAATGTACCTACACCTCTTACAATATTTCCAGTTATATTATTATTTGATGCCTCTGTATTAAGGTAAATTCCTACATTTGTTATTCCACTCCCCCAAGTATTTATAGTATTATTTTCTATTCTATTTCTTTTACATCCGGTTGTAAGCGTAATTCCATGATTTAATGTAGTTCCATTAGTCTGTATAGTGTTGTTTAATATAACTGAATCTGTAACTCTAGTAAATTGTATTCCTGCCGATGGGGTTCCTGCGGCGTTTACATCTTTAATATCACAATTTCTTATAGTTATGTTTTCTAAGGGGACAAGCAGATAAATAGCATTAATTCCATAATTAGTCGCTCCTCCCCCAGAATTATAAGAAATAGTTGAACCATTACAATTAAAATCTACATTACTAACTGCAATAGTCATACATGTTGTAGTACTAGTTATACTCTGGTTTAATTCATAAGATCCTGGGCTAGATATAGTTTGGCAACTACTGATTATTTCTGCAGAAGCGAATTCAACAACTAAAGTTATACAAATCATTAAAAGAATAAAATATTTATTATTCATTTTTCTCACCTATTTCTTTTACAGCTTGTTCTGGACTTTTTAATTTATACAATCTTCTTCTAGCATCATTTTCATCTAGTTTAATTTCCAACCAACCATTTTTTCTTAATTTAGAAATAGCAATACTAACCGTTTTCTCATTATTCAATAAGTTAAAAGCAGCATCATGATCAAACTCTTTATCATGAAAAGTATTCCAAAGGATAGAATATCTTTGCATAATCCATTTTGGTAAAGGTGAGGCCATTTATATGAATATCATTTATACTATTAATATATAAAGTTTACTATTGGTATAAATATCAATAAAAATTAGATAAAATATTAACATATTATTTATACAAATAGCATAAATAACAATAATTCTACTTTCAAAACTTATATAAATCTACTCAAACAATTCCAATATATGTCCAAAGAATTAGCAGAGTTTGCCATAAATTATTTAAAAGAAAAAGAAGTAGATTATGCAGAAGTAAGGCTAGAAAAAAGTTCTGGTTCTGGTTTAGTATTAAATAATTCTAATTTAGAAATGTCTGGATTTGATCAGACTATTGGTTTAGGTGTTAGATTCATAATAAATAATAACTTAGGTTTTGCCGCAATAAACACATTAGAAAAGGAAAAAATTAAACAAGAGTTAGAAAAATCAATAATGTTAGTAAAAAAAGCTTCTAGACTATCTGAAAAAGTTTTATTTTCAGAAAATAAATCAGTGAAAAAATCAATTAATATAAAATCAAAACAAATTTTAGATGAAGAACAAAAATTAGAATATTTAAAAGAAATAGACAAATTAGTAAACGTAAATCACAAATACTTTTCATTAACCGAAGATTTAACAGAAAAATATTATATTAATACTGAAGGTACAAATGTAACTCAAATAATTCCAAGAGTTCATTTTTTCTATTTCCTAACAATTTTAAGCGGAGCAAATTCAATACAAAGAAATTTACAATTTGGTTCTACAACTGGTTTTGAAGTACTAAAAAAATGGAAACTAGAATCTCATTTACAAAATGAAATAAAAGCATTAAAAGAAAATTTAGAAAAAGGTATTGCTTGTCCAAAAGGAGAATTAGATGTTGTTTTTGGCCCAGAAGTTACTGGTATTGCAACTCATGAATCTATAGGCCACCCATATGAAGCAGATAGAATTTTTGGAAGAGAATCTGCGCAAGCTGGCGAATCATTTGTAACACAAAATATGTTGAATACAAAAATAGGTTCAGAAGTAGTTACAGCAGTTGATGATCCTACTTTAGAAGGAAGTTATGGTTATTATTCATACGATGATGAAGGAATAAAAGCAAGCGAAAGAGTTTTAATGAAAAACGGAATAATAAATGAATTTTTACATGATCGTGCGACTTCCAAACAAATAGGAATACAAAGTAACGGTTCTGCACGTGCTTCTAATTATTCAGTTGAACCAATGGTAAGAATGTCTAACACTTTTGTTAAACCAGGAAAAAATTCTGAGGAAGATTTGTTTAAAGAAATAAAAAAAGGTGTGTATATTAAAAGTTTTATGGAATGGAATATCGATGATAAAAGATTTCATCAAAAATATACTGGTGATGAAGCTTATTTAATAGAAAATGGAGAAATAACAAAACCAGTAAAACATCCTGCTATTGAAATAACAACCCCAAAACTTTGGTCTTCAGTAGATATGGTTGCTAATAACTTACAATTCTTTGCTGCTACTTGTGGAAAAGGTGAACCTATGCAAGGAATACCAGTATTCACCGGTGGGCCATCAATAAGACTAAGAAAAATAAGGATGAATTAATTATTTCTTTCCCAACCCAATCAAATAAATTTCTCTGCTACTTTTTCTAGTAGCCATAGGTCTTATACTTCTAACAACTTGAAAATTCTTTTTCATGTCATCAAAAAATAATTTAAAATCTTCACCTTGAAAAACTTTGCAAACAAAATTTCCATTTCTTTTTAATTTAAGTTTAGCAATTTCTAAAGCTCTCTGACTTAACCCAATAGATCTTTCTACATCTAAATGTTTAATTCCAGAAGTTCTTGGTGCCAAATCACTCAAAACAACATTATAATCTCTTTCCAATACCTCAAATAATTTTTCATCAAAAATATCAATCTTTATCCAATTTCCATATTTTACACGATTTAAATCAATAGAATCAACTTTTGCGCCAAGTTCTAAAACATACTGGCTCCAACTTCCTGGTGCAGCTCCTAAATCTAAAACATAATCTCCTTTTCTAATAATATGAAATCTATTTTGAATATTTTTAATTTTAAAAATGCTTCTAGCTAAATAACCTTCTTCTAAAGCTCGTTTTGTAAACTTGTCTCCCCTCATACTAATTTTTTCCTCTTAAAATACAAATAAAGAAGCAACATACTAATGATTATTATAACTATCGGTATGTAAAAACCATATTTAAATCCGAAGAAAGGTATTTCAGCAAAGTTCATACCCCATATACCAGTTATAACAGTTGGCAATAAAAAAAGAGCAGCAACAACAGTAAAAACTCTCATTATATCATTTAATTTATTAGACACCCCTATCATATGCATCTCTAAAATTCCAGTTAATTTTTCTCTTTGAAATTCGATAGCAGTTTCAGATTGCATAATTTCAATATTCAAATAATTTAAATTAGAATAATTTTTTTCAGAAAAGAACTTTCCGTTTCCGCTCAACAATTTCTGCATAACTTCTTTATTAGAACTTAAAGCTTTTTTATAATAATTTAACTTTCTTTTTAATGGGGAAATATCATCTACTTTCTCTAATTTAGAATTAATGATTTTATTCTCAAACTCATCTAACTCATCATCAAATTTTTCAATATCTTCCTCAGTCTTTTTATTCATCTCAGAAACCACCTTACAAAAAAGAAAATCAATTCCTTTGGAAAAACCATCTTTAATCTCAATATTATTTTTTAAAAGGCTATTAATCGCAGGAATATCTTTCATGTGAATTGTTATCAAAAATCTTTTACTAACAAAAACACCGACAGGAATATAATTTTTTTTACTAGTAGATCTTAAAACAACAAAAGAATAATTAATTCTATCATGCACTCTTGTTACTTCACGTATATCTATACTATCTTCTAAATCTTTTTCATTTAAATTAAATTTTTTTTGAATTTCTTTCAATTCTTTTTTATCCTTTGCAGAAACGTCAATCCAAACCAAATCTCTAAGAACATTTATATTTTTCACACTACTTTTTCCCAAACTTTTATCAGCATACTTCACACAATTAATCATTATTCTAATTATCAAAATTAATCTTTATAAACCTTACTTAAAAAAAGTTTATAAACTCAAAACGTGAAGATTTGATATGCAAAAGAAGGTCATTAATGGAATCAGTACTAATGTTATCTTCTTGGGCATTGTGAGTTTGATTAATGATTTTAGCAGTGAATTAATAGTTCCAATTTTACCTTTATTAATTGCTTCACTAGGTGGAACAGGAATAATAATTGGTTTAATTGGTGGTGTTCGTGATTGTATCGCAAGTATAATAAAATTTTATTTTGGTCATTTATCAGATCATAAAAGAAAAAGGAAACGTTTTATTTTATCTGGATATTTAACTTCTGCATCTTTCAAACTATTATTAGTAATTTCAAAAACATGGCAACAAGTTTTAATTTTTGCAGGTTTAGAAAGATTGGGCAAAGGTATGAGAACTGCTCCAATAGATGCTTTGATTTCAGAATCTATGCCAAAAAATAAAGGCAAAGGTTTTGGTATTCATAGAACATTGGATACAACTGGTGCAGTTCTTGGTGCAATGACTGCTTTTGTTTTATTCTGGTATTTCGATTTTAGTTTTCAAAAAATAATTTTTATAGCTGCAATCTTAGGATTTATTGCTATCATTCCTTTAGCTTTTGTTAAAGAAAAGAATAAGAAAAAAACAACAAACCATTCAATGAAATGGGAAATAAAAAAACTTCCCAAACAAGTAAAATTATTCATATTTATATCAACTATTTTTGCCTTAGCAAATTTTAGTTATATGTTTTTTATACTAAAAGCAAGCAATTTTTTACCGGGTAAATTAGGTTTAGCAGTTCCAATTTTACTTTACATTTTCTTTAATTTATTTTATCTTACTTTTGCTATTCCAATGGGCAAGTTATCAGACCATATAGGCAGGAAACGTGTATTAATTTACGGATATACTCTATTTTCAATAGTTTCATTAGGATTTATATTTGCAAATACAATAACTTTCTTTGTAGTTCTATTTGCATTGTATGGTTTAGTTTATGCGATGATTGAAGGTAATCAACGTGCTTTAATATCTGATTTATCTTCCGAAGAACACAGAGGTTCTGCTTTGGGATTATTCCATACTTGTATTGGTGTAACTGCATTACCAGCAAGTTTAATCGCAGGAATACTTTGGGATATTAATCCAACTATGACATTTGCATTTGGTTCAATCGTTTCTTTAATTTCTGTTTTATTATTTATTTCCCTTAAAAAACACATAAGGAAAAAATAAAAAGTTATTTATACCTGTAAAATTCAAAAACTAAATGCAAACTATTTATTGGATAATATTAAGCACGTTATTTGTTAGCTTAATCTCTTTAGTTGGTATATTCACTTTATCTTTAAAATCAAAATCTTTAGAAAAAGTATTAATGTTATTCGTTGCATTATCAGCAGGAGCTTTGATTGGTGCAGCATTTTTCCATTTAATTCCAGAATCTTTAGAAAATACTGAACCGGTTCCAGTATTTGTTATATTATTATTAGGATTTACATTCTTTTTCTTAATAGAAAAAGTTCTTCACTGGAGACATTGTCATAAAGATCATTGTGAAATCCATACATTTGCATATATGAGTTTGTTTGGTGAAGCAGTTCATAATTTTATAGATGGTTTGATAATCGCTGCAAGTTTTGTGGTAGATGTAAAATTAGGATTAATAACTACTTTAGCAATAATAGCACATGAGATTCCTCAAGAAATTGGAGATTTCGGTGTTTTAGTTCACGGGGGTTTTAAAAAATCAAAGGCACTGCTATACAACTTTTTAACTGCATTAACTGCAATTATTGGTGGCTTAGTAGGTTATGTTTTACCAAATTACATACCTAACTTCACAAGTTTATTGCTTCCTTTCGCAGCCGGGGGATTTTTATACATTTCGGCTTCCGATTTAATTCCAGAACTAAGAAAAGAAAAAGATTTTAGAAAAGCAATGCTAAATCTATTAGTCTTTATAATTGGAATAATTATAATTTATTTAACTGGCTTGTTAGAATAATTTATTTTAAAATTTTACCAGTTTTAAGATACCACATATATAAATCCAGTTCAGCAGAATTTAATTTTAATCCTTTTGCAATACTATTAAATTTATTTTCTATTTCAAAATATATTTTTTTGTTAAGTGGTTTAGGAATATTATTAATGTAATTATTTTCAAACATTAATTTTAATATATGTCTGTCCAAAATAGCCAAATTTTTGTAACCAACATTTCTCATAAAATGTGAAGCTTCTTTATATCCTAATCCTTTAACATTTTCAGCCAACCAGTTTCTAGCATCAATCTCATTTTTTTGTTCAATTAATTTTTTTATATCTTTATATTGTCTAGCTTCAACTATATACTTGCTTTTATTATTATGAAATCTATGCTTATTCTTTTCTATAATTTCTTTAATTTCTTCTTGTTTTAAATTTAAAAATCCATTTGTACCAATTTCTTTTTGAATATTTATTGCCGTTTCAGCTTTAGAATTTGCAGTTAGCAAACAAAAACACAATTCTGAGAACCATTCATTATTGTTTTCAAATTCTTTTAATTTATTATCTACAATATTTTTAATAGCTGTATTTTGCAACTCTTTTACTTGTTCAATTAATAGGTTCATAAAAAGAATAAACTTAATGAATTTATATAATTAATTATATACTATCTTTTTGATTTAACTCCAACCCTCTTACAATATTCTCTTACAGGGCACTTACTACAATAAGGAGAAATAGGGGTACAAACATTTTGGCCTAAAGAAACTAAAAAATAATTAATATTCTTCCAATATTTTTTAGGTAATCTTCTCCTTAAAACCATTTCAGTTTCCAAAGGATTCTTAGTCTTAACATAACCAATTCGATTCATAATTCTAAAAACATGTGTATCAACAGTTATTCCATACTTGCCAAATGCTGCAGTCATCACTAAATTTGCAGTTTTCCTTCCAACTCCGGGCAGTTTAACCAAATCATCAATATTTTCAGGAATTTTACCATTAAACTCTTTTTTAATAACAATCGGCAATTTTTTCAATTGTTTAGCTTTATTTTTATAAAAACCGACTGGATAAATTAATTTTTCAAGCTCTTTAACATCTATTTTTTCCAAATCTTTAAAATCTTTAACTTTTAGAAACAATTTACTAACAACTTTGGAAGTAGTTTCATCTTTAGTTCTAGCAGACAAAATAGTAGCTATTAATATTCTAAAAGGGCTATTACCTCTAGCTCTCATTAAATCAATAATAGGAGATTTGTAACTAACAACTTCTTTCTCCAAAATTCTATATATATTATCTATTTGCATAGTAACCCTTTATCTAACAATTATAAAAATCTTTTCAAAAACTATATAAAAGAAAATCAACTAATAACAAAGGGGTGGTTAAAAGATGATGTCTTCATTACCAATCGATTTAAAAAAATTAAAAGATGCAGATAAAGAAATTCTAAGAGCCGGAATTATAGCCGAATTAGATGCAGTAAATTTATACGAACAGTTTGCGGCATATGCTAAAAGTAAAAAAATAAAAGAAGTATTGTTAGAAATAGCAAAAGAGGAAAAAACACATATAGGTGAATTTCAAGCTTTATTGCTAGAATTAGATAAAGAACAAGTTGAAGAATTAGAAAAAGGAAAAAATGAAGTAATGGGAAAACACTAAATTTTTCCGATTAAATCTATACCTGGTTTTAATGCTTCATCTCCAGGTTCCCAACTTGCAGGGCAAACATATTCACCATGCTCTCTAACAAATTGAGCTGCTTTTATTTTTCTTATTAATTCTCTAACACTTCTTCCAATACTATTATCATTCACTTCAAAAGCTTTCAAAATTCCATCTGGATCTATAACAAATGTGCCCCTCAAACTTAATCCTTCAGATTCAATATAGGTTCCATAAGCTTTACAAATATTTCCAGTAGGATCAGCAACCATTGGATACTTAATCTTTTTAATTTGCTCAGAATTGTCATACCATGCTTTATGAACAAATTCAGTATCAGTGCTTACACTCAATACTTCCACGTTCATTTTCTTTAGTTCATTATAATTATCTGCTAGCTCTCCAAGCTCAGTTGGACAAACAAAAGTGAAATCTGCCGGATAAAAAAACAAAACAACCCATTTACCTTTATAATCAGATAAACTTACAGTTACAAATTCTTCATTATTAAATGCCTTAGCACTAAAATGTGGTGCATTTTCATTTATTTTTATCATTTTTTCTTACCTCCAAATAATACTCATTTACTTTTTTCCAATTGATAACATTAAAAAATGCTTCAACATAATCCATTCTTTTATTTTGATATTTCAAATAATACGCATGCTCCCAAACATCTATAGTTAATAATGGAATCATATTTAAACTTATCACAGAATCTTGGTTTGCAGTCTTAACAATTTTTAATTCATTCTTATCTAAAACCAACCAAGTCCATCCACTTCCAAAAACACCTAAAGCGTTATTTTTGAATTCTTCTTTAAATTTATCAAAGCTTCCCCATTTTTTTAATATTTCTTTGCTTATTTCTCCTTCAAACTTAACATCTTTCTTTAAAATTGTCCAAAAGAAGTTATGATTGTAATAGCCCCCACCATGATTTACTACAGCAGTTTTTATTTCACTCGGAATTTTATTTAAATGTCTTAATATTTCTTTAACGTTTTCATTTTTCAATTCCGGATAATTTTCGATAGCAGCCAAAAACTTATCGAAGTAAGTTTGATGATGTTTATCATGGTGTAATCTCATAGTTTGTTCATCTATGTAAGGTTCTAATGCATTGTATGCATAAGGCAAATTTTCTAATTGTTTCATTTTTTTCACGCTCCTAATCATTTAAAATAATATAAAAGTAGTTTTTGATCCTCTTGTAAAGCTATAAATTAACTATTTAAAAAGCTTTTGGAAGTTAAATCATAACTGATTATGAAGCCCCACTTATTCTCTCTTAGTCACAGAGTCCATAAGGATTCTCTAAGAGTTTAAGGAGCAGGGCTCTAAAATTAAAAGGAAAACATAATTTATAAAACTATTTATTCTACACAAAATTTATAAATCAAACTTTTACAATAATCAAATGAAACAAATATTTTTAATAACAATTTTATTAATTTTTACATTATTTATTAGCAGTTGTACCGATAATATAAATTCAGAACCAATAAAAATAGAAGACAATACTACAAATGAAATAACCTCATACACAATACAAGATATTTCTAATCACAAATCAAAAGAAGATTGTTGGTTAGCAATTGAAAGTAAAGTTTATGATGTTACAGATTATATTCCAGATCATCCAAATGAAAAAATAATTGATGGCTGTGGTAAAGATGCAACACAGATGTTTAGTAAACACTCAAGTTCAGCTAAAGAAAATCTCAAAAATTATTTCATTGGAAATTTAGCATAAGCTTATTAAATAACTTTTTCTTCAAATAACTATGAATTTAATCATAGACTCTAGAGAAATAGAAAGAATTAACGAAGCAATAGAGAATAACAAAAAAGAAATAGAAGTTTCTTTAGATTTAAACCTAACAAAAACTATAGTTAAATTAACAACTACGGGCATTATTTATGAAGGAAAAAGAATTATAACAACAAAAATAAAAAGATATGATAAATGTTGTTATATATTAATGAAAAATAATCTACAGAAAGCTCAATTTTTTGTTAATAACAATTTATATAAATTAATTCCAACTTCAAAAAATCCAATATTACAAATCTCTGGCACATCAATGCATAAAAAAGAATTTGTAGAAAGAATAATTCAAGATAAATTAAAAGGTAATATTTTAGATTCTGGAACTGGTTTGGGTTATACTTCAATCGGACTAGCAAAAACTGCAGATAAAATAACTACAATTGAGATAGATAAAACAGTTATAGAAATAGCGAAATTCAATCCATATTCACAAGATTTATTTACAAACAAAAAAATTGAGTTGATAATTGGAGATTTATCAGAAGAAATTAAAAAATTTCAAAATGAAAGTTTTGACAATATAATCTTAGATGCCGGTACTCCAAGGTCTTCAGGAAATTTCTTTTCATTAAATAATTATAAAGAAGTTTATAGAGTTTTAAAAAAACATGGAATATTATATCATTACATCCCCCAGCACCATATAAAACGTGGCCGAGATTTTACATCAGAAATAACCTTAAGATTAAAAAAAGCTGGTTTTGAAAAAATAAATAGAAATGAAAAAGGATCTTATGTAGTTTGCAATAAATAATTATTTGCTACAACATCCATAAAATAACTTTTTTATTCCGTATAAAACAAACGTTATTGCGATTACTTGTGAAAAACTTAAGTAATCAAACCATAATATTAAACCTAAAAGTATAGCAACTATCCCTTTAAACATAAAAAATCCCTTGCTTGGACAACAACTACAACTTTCAATCATTTTCTTTTTATCTGCCATTTTTAACCTCCCTTATTTCCAAAATAGTCCCCATAATATTTTCAAGGCACCAGCAATATACAATAGTATAGCTATGGATTGTTCAATAGTCAACACACCTTCCCACAAAATCCAACCTAAGATTAATGAAACTATTCCAGCAAAAACTAAACCAGCTCTTTTATTAACAGTCATATACTTCCTAGTACTAAGTAATTTAGACGATTTTTTAGATTTTCTAACCATCAAGAACCCCCTCCATTTAAGCTAAATTTTGATTTTCCTATTTAAAAACTTTTCTAAGCATATAACCCAAAATATATACTCAAACTAAGATATACTTTAAAACTTAACCACTTTTTTATGTCGATAATGGTGCAACGTGTACAGAGTCCTAGCTCTATTAATACATTCAAACAATGTCCAAGAAAATATTATTATCAATACATATTAGGATTACAAAAAAAAGTTCCTTCAATTCATTTAACCAGAGGTAAAATAGTTCATCTAGCTTTAGAAGATTTCTTTAAGATAGACATATTAAAAATAAGTGAAGAATATTACGAGTTTGAATTAAAAGTAGTTCTAAACAGTCTATTCAATCAGAAGTGGCAGGATTTCTCTGAAGAGTTAAGAAAAATAAAATTAACTCCCGAACAATTAGATTTTTATTATGAAGAATCTATTCAAATGTTAAATAATTGGTATGGTAACTTTTTGAGAAAATTAAACCCAAAGATAAAAGAAATGTCAATTGAATCTGCCTTTTCTATTTTGAAACCAATGACTGAAGTTCATTTTGTTTCGCCAGAATTTCAAGTACAAGGATTTGTTGATGCAGTTCATAATATTGATGGCAAAGTAAGCTTAATGGATTATAAAACCTCTGCAAAAGAGCTAATAACGCAAGAGTATAAATTACAATTAGCCATCTACGCATTATTATACGAAGAACAGCATGGAAAGAAACCAAATATAGTAGGTATAGACTTCTTAAAACATAAACCACATTATCTAGAAGTAAATGATGAATTAATAGATTTTGCCAAAAATGAATGTAGGTCTATTCAAGAAAAAACTATTTCAGAAGATATTGAAGATTATCCATTAAAAACATCTTGAAAATGATCCCTTAGAAATATATGAAACCCATTATGCTCAATTAATTTACATGAGCATTGCAAATGGAGATTTTGATATAGCAAATTTTTGGTTAAATACATATAAACATGATTTAGCGAGTACTATAGATAGCATGAGACCAGAAAGGGCAAGTATGTGCAAAGTACATATAAACGATTTAGAAGATGAACTGATTGGGGCAATGATGTTAGATGGTGTTGATTATTACTTCGGAGAAGATGAAGCAGAAAAGGAAAGATATTTAAGAGAATTAAGAGAAGGTTAAAACATGCAAGACTTAGAAAGAATAAAAGAATTGTTATTAAAAGAAAAAGTTGATACTATCATTTTGAAGAAATTCTCAATAAACGAATCAATGGTCAAGTTTGTAAACAATAAAATTGTAAAAACAGGTATTGAATCAACATCTAGTGTTGAAGTTTTTGTTTCAAAAGATAAAAGAATAGTAATGACTTCAATAAAAGAATTTGATGAGGAATCTATAAAAAAGACAATTTCAAAATTAAAAAACTTTCTGCAATATTCACAACCAAATAAAAACTTTGTAAACATACCAGAAAATAAATATACATACAAAGAAATAAAAGATATTTATGATCCAAAAGTTGAAAATTTGGATGAAGTTGATGTTGTAGAATCAACTATTAACGCAGCATTAAAAAATTCTTCAAGAGTTTCAGGAACTTTCGAAAAATCTTATGGTAAATTATCAATATTAACATCTACAGGAATAAAACAAGAAGACAAATCTTCAAGTTTATATTTATCTGTAAGAGCATTAAAAACAAAAGAAGCCTCGGGCCATAAAACAGCTACTTCAAGAGTTTTATCTAAGTTTAATCCAGAACAAATTGGAAAAGAAGCAGGAGAAATAGCAAAACTATCATTAAATCCAAAAGAAGGAATTGCTGGCAAATATGATGTTATATTTTCACCTTTAGCATTTGCGCCAATTTTAGAAAATATTGGTTCGGCGACTTCAATATTTAATGTTGAATCTGGAATGTCTTTCTTTCAAGATAAATTAGGAAAAAAACTCGGAGATTTTGAATTAATAGATGATGGTAATTTAGAAAACGGAGCAGGTTCCTTAAAATTTGATTCAGAAGGATATCCAACACAAAAAACAAATATAACTCAGAATGGAATTTTAAAAACTTATTTACATAATAACTCTTCTGCTCAAAGATATAAAACTAAATCTACAGGAAATGCAGGGATTATATCTCCTCATCCACACAATTTAGTCTTAGATGGAGAAAAAGGTAATGTTTTTGATGTAAAAAATGGATTATACATAACAAACACATGGTACACAAGATTTCAAAATTATACAACTGGTGATTTTTCAACAATACCTAGAGATGGAATGTTTTTAATAAAAAATGGAGTTATTTCAGAACCCGTTAAAAATTTAAGAGTCTCAGATAATATTTTAAATTTACTCAAAAACATAAGACTATTTGGTAAAGAAAAAGAACAAATAACTAGTTGGGAAGCAGATACGCCATGTATAATGGCCCCAATATTAATAAAAGAAGTTAATATTACAAAACCAACGAACTAAAAAATGAAAAAAGAAGTAATAAAAAAGATAGACAAAGAATTGTTGTTAAGATTTATGGTTTACGTAAATCTCGTAGACTCCACTATAGATAAAGAATTAAATTTAATTATTGCACAAAAATTAAAAGATGAAAATTTAATGAATGAAGAAGAGTTCAAAAAAATTTTAAATAATTAAAACATTTAACGTAAGATTTATATATATAATATCTAATTTTATAGATATAAGGAGGTGTCGTTTTATGAATAAAGCAATATTTTTAGTATTGATTTTGTTAGTTTCCAGTTTTGTTTTTGCCGCTCAAGGCTCCGACAATTCACAAACCAATTCAAATCAAGATGATGAAGTAGGCAACAATGTTATCTCAACCAATGAGCAAACAAACAATGCAGGCGATGTTATACAATTTAGAAATACAAATGAAGTTAGATCAATGATGCAGGAAAGACAACAAACAATGAATCAAGAAATGTCTGGTTTAAATGAAAAACAACAAAAAGTATATCAAAACCAAAATCAAGTTAGATTAGCAGTCCATGCATTATTATCAATGGAAAACATGACTGGTGGAATCGGAAAAAATGTTTCAGCAATAGCTAGACAATTTAACAATTCAGTAATGTCTACAATAAGAGCAGAAGAAAAAATACAAACAAGGTCTGGACTTGCTAGATTCTTCGCAGGTGGAGATGAAACTACAGCAACAGAATTAGAATCTGAAGTAGAACAAAATCAATTGAGAATACAACAACTAACTCAATTAAGAACTGAATGTCAATGTGATCAAGAAGTTAAAGATTTAATGCAAGAGCAAATACAATTAATGACTCAAGAACAAACAAGACTTAAAGAGCTAGCTCAACAAGAAAAGAAATCTAAAGGCCTATTTGACTGGTCTTAATTTTTTCTTTCTTTTTTTTAATAAGAATATAATAATTGCTATAAATAACAGCATAATTGAAAAATAAGCAATAAAGTTATCTTCTGGGTTAGGAAAGAATAATAATACTAAATAACCTAATATTAAGACTGAAATGATTAATTTATTAGTTTTCATTTTTTTTAATACTAGATCCGTCTATTTTTATAGCTTTCCCATTGATTATTGCATCAGAAACTTTTTTTCTAGCAGACAATAATATTCTATGAAAAGTAGGTTGAGAGATTCTCATTTTTTCGGCAGCAGATTCTTGTTCTAACTGTTCAAAATCCTTTAGCCTTAAAGCTTCAAACTCATCCATTTCTAAGATAATTTCCTCTAATTCAATCATTCTAACTCCCGCCGGCTTAAAATAATAAGAGTTAGGTCTTCCTCTCACTCTTCTTCTCATACATGGTCTAGGCATTTTGTCTATTCCTAAATCTTCCTCTACCACTACTTAACCTACTACAACCTGGTCCAGGATTAGCACCCTCACATTTGCCCATCTGTCTTCCAGTTCTTGATCCCTTACCTCCGGGTCCAGTTCCATCTCTATTCGGCATTTTCATTTACCTCCTAATTGATTATGAATATATATTCATAACTATTTATAAATTTTTCGTTTTTCAAAAATTAGAAAATATTTACCTTTTCTTTTTACTTTTAAAAATATCTTTAGTAACAATAACAATCCATCTCCAATGCAGTATTAAATGTACTAAGACTAAAACAACCATTACTAATCCAGCCCAATCATGCCATACACTAAATAATTTCATCGGTAGACTGCTATAATCCAAACCAAAAATATTCATTAACGCACGAAATTTTATTATACCCGTTACAATCACAATCAAGAAAGATATCAGCAAACCCATATCGATAACATAATTTAAATGTTCTTTATCCATTTTTATATTTCGCCAAAATTGATGCTATTAATTTACCGTCTGCTGTATTCTTAAACCTTTTCATTATAATCCCCATTAATGCACCATCACTCAAATTTTTATTCTCATGAACAATTTTTTTGATTTCTTCCTCTAGCTTGTTTTCATTAACTTTTTCAAATTTATTCAACTCGATTTTTTTGTCTTGGGCAATTTCTAACATAATCTCAGTAACTGCGCTTTTACTTATTTTATCTTTCTCTAAAGCATCTAAAACAAATCTATAATCTTTCTCTTTGAATTCATATTCAATATTATATCTAGCTTTCAAATCTTTAGGAACTTCAACTAAAACACTAGCTATCAAAGTTTTATCTAATTTATAATCATAATCTTCTAATTCAAACCCAGATTTAACGAAACTTCTAGCTAACTCAGAGCTCAATCCTTGTTTTTCATATCTTAATATTTTTTCATCTATTAATTCCGGTAATTTAATTTTATCTAATCGTTTATTATCAATAATTATTGGTTTTACATCTGTTTCTGGATACATTCTTCCTGCACCAGGTATAGGTCTTAAAAAAGAAGTAGTTCCATCACTATTAGCCTTTCTAACTTCTTGCTTCACAATTTCCTTTAATTGTCTTTCAATTTCATACTCAATAATTTTAGGCATATTTCTCAAATCTTGAAAACCTTTTATTTCAACTCTTGCTCCATTTTTAATAGAAACATTAACATCTTGCCTTATTGTACCTAATCCTCTTTTAACTTTTCCCGTGCTTCTCAATATCATTCCAATTAATTCAGCTGTTTCTTTGCAATGCTCTGGATTTTTTATATCTGGTTTAGTTCCAATTTCTATTAATGGGATTCCTAATCTATCTAATCTATAAATAATAGAATTATCATTTTTTGCAATTTTTCTTGCAGAATCTTCCTCTAAACAAACACTATCAACTTTTACAATTCCTTTACTAGTTTCTAATTTTCCATCATAACCCACTAACATGGTTCTCTGAAAACCTGAAGTATTTGATCCATCAACAACAATTTTTCTCATTACTTGTATTTCATCAACAATTTTACAATTTAACATTTTACAAATCTGCAAAACAATATCTAAAGCATCTTGATTTATATTATGTGGAGGTTCTTCATCAAATTCAACAAGACACGAACTATCTTTATATCCTTCATAAATAAATTCTTTATTTTTTAGGCTTTCATATTCCGCCGCAACATCAACTTCACCTTCTTCACCAGGAACTGCTCTTAATCTTCTTTTGATTAATATCTCATGGGGTTCATCTTTTAATTCAGAAGGACAATTGCAAAATAATTTATGTGTTTCTAACTGTTGATGTATTTCCAAACCAGCCTTAAACTGAATTTTTTCATAATCCATACTCAAACAAAGTATAAGTTATTTATAAATTTATTCAACAACAGTTTTAATCTTTGGTAAATTAAAATAGTTACTAGAAAAATTATAAGCGCCAGCGTTTAGGAAAACTATCTTATCCCCGGCTTTTGGTTTTTTCAAAAAAACATTATATCTAAATATGTCCATAGAATCTGGAGTACACCCTTTTATTGTATAACCTTCCCCTTTTTCTAATTCATTTTCAACTAATAACCTAACATTTGCAACAAAAACATCCATATCAGAATTATAAACTGAACAGTTCACAGTTATATTATTATCATATACACTTATTATTTCACATTCTAATTTTACAGCAGGGGCAGCAATAAATCTTCCCGGCTCAATAGCCATTTTAATATTTTTAGAATTCAAAAATTTTCTTAATTCACTAATCTTGAAAAATATATTGTTAATAACTTCCTTTCTATAATTTTTATATTCAGCAGGCAATCCGCCACCAATATTTATTAAGTCTATATTTTTTAAATTTTCATTTGATATATTATCAATAAATTCTTCTTTTAGTGACCATTCACTCACATTTTGCGTTTTTCTATGAAAATGTATTCCTAACTTTTTTATTTTTTTATTTCTTCTTAATTCTGGCAATAATTTATTTATTTTTTCACTATTAAATCCAAAAACAAAATATTTTCCAGTATGGATAGTATGTTCCTTTAATTTCATTCTTAATAATAAATTAATTTCTTTATTTGTATTCTCTAATAAAACTTTCAAATCATTTTCATTATCAATAACAAAACTATTCACCTCTTCTTTTAATATTTCTGTTACTAACTCTTTATTCCAAGCTTGTGGAAAGTACCAAACTTTTGACTTATCTTTTATCAAACTTAAATCCTCAAAACTATGTACACTAAACAAGCATTTTCCTTCTAAAATTTTTCCAACTTCGTTATTAGTTTTAAAACTATAAGAAACTTCATCTGCTAGTTCTTTAACTATTTCTAACTGTTCAATTGCTTTCCTTTTGTTTAAAATAAACTTAGCTTCCATAGCAAAAAGTGTACTTAATTGATTTTTAAATCTTTTTATAAATCAAATATTTTAAATACTCACAATTTAACTTTTAATTATGAAAAGAAAAGTTAGCAAATTTGTGTACTGGACACCAAGAATATTATCAATTATATTCGTATTTTTCCTATTTTTAATGTCCTTAGATGTCTTTTCGTTAGAACTAACTTTCTGGCAAACAATTGGAGCTTTACTAATACATAACATTCCAGCATTTATTCTATTAATCGTAATATTAATATCTTGGAAACGTGAAATAGTAGGAGGGATTGCTTTCATTTTAGCTGGGCTAGTATATATCTTTCTAATTGTTATGAATGCTTTGAAAAATCAGTTTGAATGGTATATGCTGTCTTGGGCTATACAAATTTCCGGAATTGCATTTATTATAGGAATATTATTTATTATAAACTGGAAGAAAAAGAAAAATTAAATTTTATAATTTGTAAGGATCATATCCATGTTCCTTCAACCAATGTATATATATTTTTGCTACTTCTCCTCTCGGAGGATTACTTGGTCTCGCTTCACCAGTTTCATACTTACTCAATCTAATGTATCCTGCCCTATCAAATCCTAATTCATCGGCCAACCCTTTTCTAGTCAATCCTTTAATTTCTCTAGCTCTAACTGCAATTTTTCGATTAAAAGCTAAATTCAATCTTCTAGATCGTGTTTCTGGAGTATCCATTAATTTTTCAGTAAAATCTTCATTTCCCATCGATCTTACAATATTCTCTAAACCATTAAGCACAGAATTTTTTTGGCTAATATCCAAATCTTCATAATTTTTTCCGATTATAGTTAAATATAATCCAACTAAATTTGTTCTAGCAATATCTAATTCTTCTACTGCTTTTTGGATATCTTCTCTATCTACCATAATTAGTTGAAACACAAAGAGATTTATAAATCTTACTAATTGTTACCACTAACACTAAATTAATCCTTCTCTACTCAACTCTTCCAAAACAGAAATCATAACTAATGGAAAGGTTATAGAAACATCTCCAATAACAGTCACAGCATCGGAATCATCTTTAATTTTTCCCCAGCTTTTGGCTTCTTTAGTTGTAGCTCCAGACATACTTCCACTAGAATGGCTTGCAGTTGTCATATAAACAGCATAGTCTAGCCCACCATTTAACAAACAAGCTAGTATTGCATGATGTTTACTAATACTCCCACCTAAACTAATCATTCCTTTTTTCTCATCCTGTGATGTTGATAATAATATATTCTGAAAATCTTTTACAACATCTACAATAAAATCAGGATTATTTTGTTGGAACATAAATAAATGAAAACCAAATGCACCATCAGTTACAGCAGGACAAAATATTGGTACATTGTTCTCAGCTGCTTGATATAAAATAGAATTTTCATCCTTTAAACTTAAACCAATTTCTTTAAACATTTCAGAAGGTGCCCACCTATGCTTTTTTTCATATAATTTTTTAATAATAGGATTCATTAGATCTTCAAATTTAGAATAACTCTCATTTCTAATAAACAAGTTACCCACTCTATTTATTCCTTTTTCATGTAATTCAATATCATCTGTGTCAAACCCACCGATTATAAAATTTTCACCATGTGCTTTCATTATATCTTCTTCAATCCCACCAATAGTTGTGACTATAACATCTACAATTTTTAATTTTATTAATTGGGCAAAAAATCCTCTTAATCCAGAAGTAACCATATTGGAAGTAAATGTTAAATAAACCTTAGCTCCATCTTTTTTCATCTTAACAATGTTTTCTTGAGCTTTTTTTAGTTCAATACTTTGAAATCCTACCTTACCCAAACTACTAACTAGCTCATCTACTTGCATTCCTTTCTTCCATCTCAAATCTTTAACAAATTCCATACGTTTAGAGTAAAAAATATACTTTTAAAACTTGTGATTTAATAGCAATCTTTAAATAACTATAATTCTAGAAAATAATAGAGCTTTTGCTCGAAAAAAGGAGGTAGTTTAGATGGCAAATAAAAGCGGATTAGACTGGATAGCATTAATTCTAGTCATAATTGGTGGCCTAAATTGGGGATTAGTCGGTTTATTCAAATTCGACTTAGTACAAGCAATTTTAGGTTCAGTAACAATAGTTAGAGATATAGTTTATATTCTAGTTGGTTTATCAGCAATATACATGATATTCTACTTGAATAAAAAATAAAAAATTCTTTATTTTTTTATTTTTTTAAGAACTTCTTCCCAATTAAGAACTCTTTTAATTTCTTCTTCTGTTTTATTCCAACCATATTCACCATTTAAGTCAAATAATATTCCTCTCGTTCCAACATTCTGACAAGCTAAAATATATTCCAAACAATCATCAATAATAATATCAACTTTCTTATCTCTACATATATCTGCTTTTTTTCCACTTCCACCATTGGCCGAATGCCATTCACTAGTGTAATAAATATCAGAAAATTTGCCAGAAAAATATTTATCTAACCATTCTTCAGTTTTTCTGCTAACACTACTCAATCTAGAAGTAATAACTATTAATTGATTTTCTTTGCTTAATTTTTCAACAGCCTCTTGTGAACCTTCAACAGGAACTATTCTTCCAAATTCATGAGTTTTGTAAAAATATTGTATTCTTTGTATTGCTTCTTCTTTAGTACACCCCCAAAGCATTTCTAAATTATAACTTTTAATATCTCTAGAAGTGTAATTAGTTCCATCTATAGCGTTATACACGTTTAACAACGGAATATTAAATTTTGCAAGTGTATCATCAACATCAAAAGCAACTAACATCAGTCGAAAAATTCTAGCTTATTTATAAATTTTGTTCTTTATAATTCTTTATTTGTCTAAGCAGTTCTCTTGTTTCTTCATTTATTATTATTCTTCTTTGACCGTGATTAATTACAATTCCTGGTCTAGGCAAACCTAAATCATCATATATCTTATTAATTTGTCGACCTATATCCTTGCAAATATCTACTCCTCTTGCTCCGCCGTCACACATACTCCTTTCTTTCTTCCAATGCTCATGATCCCCTGTTGTTAATTCATTAGATTTAATTAACTCTCTAAGATATCTTATTGATTGAGGGTTATTATGTAAAATCCTATATCTTTCGATTCTCAATCTAGAAAAATCCAATTTTTGTTCTTGTGGTCCATCCAGATAATTTTTCAAAGAGTCTACAGAATAAAATATTTGTCTTTGATTAACATTATAACCTATCTTGCCCGCTACAATTCTAGCAAGTTTAAGATATTCATCTAACTTAACTTGATGATAATCTAAGATCTCACCATTACTAAATACATCTAAAGCATGTTCAAAACCATGTTCTGTTCCGCCCAGCAAAATTTCTAATTCACCAAAAACATCATAAAATCTTCCTTCAGGAATTTTAGCAGTCTCAGCTCTACTTTTATCAATACCCATTTCCATTAAAATATTTGTAAGTGTCATATTTTTAACCCAAAATAATGATTTATAAATCTTTCTGTTGTAATCACTTGGGAGTGTTGATAAAACCAAAAGTTATTTAAAACAAATAAGACTAACGAAAAACATGGAAACATTCATGAATCTACCAAATTTTGCAGAATCTAAGATATTAATACTTCCAGTTCCTTACGAAAAAACAACTTCATACAAAAAAGGAACAATAAATGGTCCAAATGCAATATTAAAGGCATCAAATGAACTAGAATTATACGATTATGAACTAAAATTAGAACCTTATATTATAGGTATAGCAACATTAAAACCAATAATAGACTTAAAAAAATTAGAAAATATAAAAACAAATAAATTTCTTATTGCTTTAGGTGGTGAACACACAATAACATTACCTTTAATCAAAAGATTAAATCAAGAAGATCTTTCAATATTACAACTAGATGCTCATGCAGATTTAAAAGATAGTTTTGAAGGTAAAAAACTAAATCATGCATGTGTTATGCACAGAATTTCAGAATTTAACAAAAATATAACTCAAGTTGGAGTTAGAAGTTTAGACAAAGATGAACTATCTTTCATAAAAAAGAATAAAATTAACACTTTCTTTGGTAATAATTTTGATATAAAAAAAATAATTAAAACTTTAAAGAAAAATGTTTACATTACTATAGACTTAGATGTTTTTGATCCTTCAGTTTTGCCCGATGTCGGAACTCCAGAACCAAATGGATTACAATTCAAGCAAGTCACAGATTTATTAGAAGAAGTTTTCAAAAAAAGAAATGTAGTTGGTTGTGATATTGTTGAACTATGTCCTTCAAATAATATAGTATCTGATTACACAGCAGCTAAACTAGTGTATAAGATAATTGGTTACAAAAACTAATATTCCTTCAAAAATTCATCAGAAATTCTTTCATTAATCTCACCTTTCAAATTACTAGAGATTAATTTAACGTCTTTCTTATTGCTAAGTAACCAAGCAAGTTTGACAAAAGCAGTTTCTGAAGTCATATCAGACCCAGAAAGAACAAATTCTTGCAATTTTCTGCCAGTTGAATAAACATTTAAGTTAACTCTTCCAAAAACAGTTTGACTAGTCATTACAATTGGAATATTTAAACTTTTCAAAGCATTGTAAACTTTAACATTTTCATTTATCGGAACATGTCCTAGCCCAGTTCCTTCTATTATCAATCCATCAAAAGTCTTGTATTTAGAAATTTCAGAATAATGCATATTTGGGTGAACTTTCAAAATACCAATTTTAAGATTTTTGCTAAGCAAGTTAACTACTAATTCTTTACTTTTATCTTTTCTCATAAAATCATGACTGATATATTTTATCTCACCATTAAAATTAACTGTAGCAATTGGCTTACTATTCACAGTTTGAAAAGCATCTCTTCTTGAACTATGCAACTTTTTAACCTTTAACCCGGGTAAAATATAACAATTATCATCATTCATACTAGAATGCATGCAAATAGCAACACCAGCATAATTAGATTTTACAATAAATTGTGCTGCGCAAACTAAATTTAAGGCTGCATCCGAACTTCCTCTATCCGAACTTCTTTGAGATCCAACTAAAATCACAGGAAATCCTAAATTTTCCAACATAAAGCTCAAAGCAGCAGAAGTATAATGCATAGTATCTGTTCCATGAGTTATTATAATACCTTCAACATTTTTACACTCCCTTTTAATTTGCAAAACTAACTTATTATAATCTTTAAATCCCATATCTTCAGAAAATATATTAGAAATTAGTTTGGTTTTGATATTAGCAATATTACTTATCTCTGGAAAAAGCTCTAAAATTTCTTCTGGACTAAACTTAGCTATTACACCACCAGTTTTATAACTTACTTTAGAAGCAATTGTCCCGCCAGTATGCAATATTAATATAGTTGGTAACTCTTTAGAAAACTTAATTTTGTTTGGTCTTCTTTCTTTTTGTACCATTTCTTTTATAACTTTTTTTTCTTTTATTTTTTTCTTATCAATTCCAATATTATAACCAGAATCTAACTTTAAAATCAATTTATTACTCAAAGAATCTGGCATTAAAGTTCCTTTAAAAACTTCAGAATCAGTTCTGACTTCTATATAATCACCAAGGTCCATAAAACTAATTTATTATAATAAATATAAAAAACTATCTAATAAAATTTAACCAAATAAAAAGTCGAACCATTTATTTCAAAATATATATTGAATATTAAATACATTTATATATTAATAACTCAAGAAAGTCACTCAGGTCTATTCAAAACAAAAAATAATCGTTGCTTGGTGTTGGCGCATCAAACAATCGTGTATAACTTTGGTCTTATTTTGGTCTATATCGAAAAGCATGTTCATTTGGCGATAAACAACTTTTTCTTAGGAAGAATAAACTAATTCACACCTTATAAATATTGTTATGGTGGAGAATACAAAAACAAGGGGGAAAAAAAATGGAATTCATAATACAAGACGCATTAAAAACCGCAGAAAGTAATTATGCGGAAGAAGACTTGAAAATTGGAAACGCAAATATGAAAGTAATAGGATGTGGAGGAGCAGGATCCAACATCGCTTCTTGGTTATACAAGAAGGGAATTACAGGTGCAGAAGTCATAATCTGTAATACAGACAAACAACACTTAGACATCTCACACGCTGAGAGAAAAATTTTGTTAGGTAGAGACTTAACAAGAGGTTTAGGTTGTGGTGGTATGCCGGAAAGAGGTAAGGAATCCGCAAAAGAAAGCATACAAGAATTAAGAGAAGTAATCAAAGGTGCAGACATGATATTTGTTTGTGCTGGTATGGGTGGAGGTACAGGTACAGGTGCCGCTCCAGTTGTAGCTCAAATAGCAAAAGAAGGCGGAGCCATTGTTATTGCAACAGTTACAATGCCATTCAACATTGAAAAAGCAAGATGTGACAAAGCTGAATTTGGTTTACAACAACTAAGACAAGTTTGTGATACAGTTATCGTTATGGACAACAACAGATTATGTAGAATTGCAGGTCAGCTACCTTTACAACAAGCTTTTGCAGTTGCTAACGAATTACTTTCAACAATGATCAAAGGAATAGTAGAAACAATCGCAGTACCAAGTTTAGTAAACTTAGACTATGCAGATGTTAAAACAATAATGTCTGGTGGTGGAGTTTCAGTTATTGGTATTGGTGAAGCTGGATCTGAAAGAAGAGCAGAAGAAGCTGTAAAAAGAGCATTATCTAACCCATTATTGGACGTTACCTATGAGGGTGCAACAGGTGCTTTAATCCACATTACAGGTGGAGATGATTTATTACTTGAAGAAGTAGAAAAAGTAGGTAATGTAGTAAGTTCATCATTAGATGCAGATGCACTTGTTATATGGGGAGCAAGAATTGATCCAAAGTTTGAGGGTAAAGTAAGGGTAATGACAATCATTACAGGAGTTACTTCGCCATATGTTCTTGGAAAAATAGATAGAGCTAGAGAAAAAGCTAAAGAATCTACAAAGATGAGCCATGAACTAGGCATTGACATGATCAGGTAGTAGGGTTAAATTATTCTTTAACCCCCACAAAAAAGTGTTAACTCACTACTTGGAATTTTTAGGAAAGGCGAGGCCATGCCTCGTCTCTTCTTTATTTTTTTTGAAATAAATTTTCTGAAATATCTCTCTCAAAACTACAGTTTTAGTAAACAAATATTTATATAGGGTATTTCTCTAAAACTCAACAGGTTGTGTATGTTAGGAAGAAAAATACACAATATGTTGTGAAAATGAGGTGCCCATTCTGTGATCATCTGGAATTGAAAGTTATTGATAAAAGGACCCATTCTAATGATACAATAAGAAGAAGGCGTGAATGTTTGAAATGTGAAAAAAGATTCACAACTTATGAAAAAATAGAAACCACTGGAATAAGAGTTGTTAAAAAATCCGGTGAACGTGAACAATTTGATAGACTTAAAGTTTTAAACGGAATTTTAAAAGCATGTGAAAAACGTCCAGTTACAACTGAACAAATAAATCAAGCAGTTAGAGAAATTGAAACAGAAATAAGAAGTAATGATACTGAAGAAATTCACTCACAAATTGTAGGTGAGTTAGTAATGGAAAAATTAAAACAATTAGACAAAGTTGCTTATGTAAGATTTGCATCTGTTTACAAAGACTTTGCTGATGTTAAATCTTTTGAAGAGTTAATAAAATCGTTGAAGGGTGGAAAATAATGGTCTATGAGTCTAAAGATACATTAGTAGAAAGACTTTACACACAACCAGAAAGAAGAGCCTTCGACATGTTCCAATATCAACCAAGAAAAGCAGAGATTAAAGATTTAAACACCGGTGAGATAATATATCAAAAAGAAGGCGTAGTTTTTCCAGTAGGTTATTCTGATTTAGCTGTTAATATAGTTGCAAGTAAATATTTTGCGAGAGAAGGTGTCCCAGAAACTGGTGAAGAAAAAGATATGAAACAAATGGTTGGTCGTGTTGCAACTTCATTAAGAAATTATGGTCAATCAAATGGTTATTTCAGATCTGAAGAAGAAGCAAATACTTTCCAAGAAGAACTTTCTTTTATGGTTTTAAACCAAATGTATTCACCGAATTCACCTACATGGTTCAATGCAGGAAAAGGGGATATTTATGGAATAAAAGGTAGTCAGGAAAACGGATTGTTTTATTTTAATGAAACAACAGGGCAAGTTGAAAAAACAACTGAAGAATATTCTCATCCGCAGTGTTCTGCTTGTTTTATTTTAGGTTTAGAAGATAAGCTTTTTGGAGAGAATAGCATAACTGATTGGTGGAATACCGAAACAAGATTATTCAAATTCGGTTCTGGCTCCGGAGTTAATTTAGAAAGACTAAGATCTATCTTGGAAAAACTTTCAGGCGGAGGATACAGTAGTGGCGCTCAATCTTTTGCTCTAGTAAGTGACCAAATTGCTAACGTGGTAAAGTCTGGTGGTATTACTAGACGAGCCGCTAAAATGGTTATTCAACATTATACCCACCCAGAAGTTTTAGATTTTATTCAATGGAAAGTAGAATCTGAAAAACAAGTAAGAGCGTTAGTTGCGTCTGGTCTTTATTCTCCTCAAGACGCCTATAAATATGTTTCCGGTCAGAATTCGAATAATTCAGTTAGAGTTGATGATAATTTTATGTATGCAGTTATGAATAAAGGAAATATAGAACTAACAGAAAGAAAATCTGGGCAAGTAAGACATACTATCCCCGCAGAGCAATTTATGATTATGGTTGCTGCAGCAACACACATATCTGGTGATCCAGGTTTACAATATGACACCATAATTAATATGTTTAATCCAGTAAAAAATTCTGGCAGAATAAATAGTTCTAATCCATGTTCAGAATATATGTTTTTAGATGACTCTGCATGTAATTTAGGATCATTAAACTTAAAAAAATTTGTTAGAAATGGAAGATTTGATATTGAATCTTTTGAACATGCAGCAAGAATTGCAACAATTGCTCAAGAGATTATAGTAGACTATGCAGGTTATCCTGGCTCAAGAATCGCAGAGAATAGTCATAGATTTAGACCATTGGGGGTAGGCTATGCAAACCTTGGTGCATTACTAATGTCTGCTGGACTTGATTACAATAGTGATTATAGTAGAGAAATAGCCGCTGCAATAACATCTATTATGGCAGGCACAGTTTACGAACAGTCTGCAAGACTTGCAAAAAGAAAAGGTCCATTCAAAGAATTCGAAAAAAATAAAGAGCCATTCCTAGAGGTTATGAATTTACACAGAACCGCAGCAAGCAAATTAAAATCTCGTCCAAATGGCGGAATGAATCTAGAAGAATTAGTAACAGAAGGTAAAAAAATATGGAATGAAGTTGTTGAATCTGGAACCGAATATGGATTTAGAAATGCTCAAGGAACTTTACTAGCTCCAACTGGTACAATTGGATTTTTAATGGATTGTGATACAACTGGAATAGAACCCGATTTAATATTAGTAAAATATAAAAACTTAGTTGGGGGAGGAATAGAAAAAATAGTGAATCAATCTGTTGGAGAAGCATTAACAAAATTAGGTTACTCTCCTGACCAAATTAAAGACATAAAAAATTATATACTATCTAATAATCATGTAGAAAACGCTCCACATTTAAAAAAAGAGCACTATCCAGTATTTGATACAGCAAATAAACCTAATAATGGTACAAGATTTTTAGAACCAATGGCTCACATAAAAATGATGGCTGCCACTCAACCTTTTTTATCAGGAGCAATTTCAAAAACTGTTAATGTTCCAGCGAGCGCAAGCATAGAAGAAATATTTAATCTTTATGTTGAAGGATGGAAACAAGGACTAAAAGCTCTAGCTATTTATAGAGATGGTTCAAAATTATATCAACCTTTATTTGACGAATCCAAAAAAGAAGAGGAGAAACTATTAAGGGGCCAGAAAATACCGCTTGATGAAAGAAGAGAAGCTCTAACAAGAGTTACAACAATAAATACAGGTACTGGTTTAGAATACAGAGTTCATCTAATTACTGGCGAATATCCCGACGGAGATCTTGGAGAGATCAGAGTTCAAATATCCAAACAAGGTTCGCAGTTAAGAACAAATTATGATAACTTCGGTATCGCTTTATCCGAAGGTTTGAAAACTGGAGTCCCACTAGTAGCCTTTGCAAAGAAATACATTAATACCAAAACAGATATTTCTGGTGCAACAACCGATTCATTAATAAGGTCATGTACTTCTCTAGAAGATTGGATGTTTAAAAGTTTAGTTTTAGAATATTTGGGCGTAGAAAAGTATAAAGAATTAACTGGGGATTACAATTTTAGACTTTCTGCTCAAAAAGAGAGGGAATTAAGGTTGAACCGGGTTAAGGAAGAAAGAAGATCACAAATTTATTTTGATTCAATCGCAGAAATAAACAGGAAGATGGGATTGGAAACTATAGAAGACATGCGTGAATTTGATAAAGAATTAAGACAACCTGAAGACCCAAATGCTAATATGCCTAAAAGAATTCACAGACTTACCACTACAGGAGATACTTGTGACTGTGGTGGTCAACTAATACTTAATGGAAAATGTAAAAAATGTATCAATTGTGGTAGAACAGTAGGAGGTTGTGCAGTATGATGCTTTTAAAAATAAAAAAAATACATCCGGATGCAGTAATTCCGAAGTACGCGAATTATGGTGATGCAGGTTTAGATTTACATTCAGTAGAAGATTATGTAATTAATCCAGGTGACCATATTTTAGTAAAAACAGGTTTACAAATGGAATTACCGATGGGTTTTGAAGCACAAATTAGACCTAGGTCTGGTTTAGCTTTAAAAAACAGAATTACAGTTTTAAACTCTCCAGCAACAATCGATTCTGGCTATCGTGGAGAACTAGGAATTGTAATAATAAATCACGGTGATGAAGACTTTGAAATAAAAAAAGGAGATAAAATTGCACAGATGGTAATAGCAAAACATGAAATAGCAGAAATCATGGAAGTTGAAGAATTATTTCCTAGTCAACGTGGAATTGGTGGTTTTGGTTCAACAGGAAAACGTTAATAAGATTTAGGTTTACCAGAATCTCCCCATTCTTCATAAAAAACAATATTTCTTAAATCTATTCTTTTCGGCATTTCTTCTTTTTCTGCACCATAACCAAAAGTAATAATAGCGTCCATTCTAACTTCATTTGGTATTTTTAATATACTTTTTATTCTATCTTCATTATAAGAACCAACCCAACAACTATCTATGCTTAATGAATTAGCCTTTAATAACATATTTTCTATTGCTGCAGCAGTATTTTGTATAGAAAACGTTTCAGACTTTTCTCTGTACATAATTTTTAAATCTTTATCATAACTACAAACAACAATTAATACTGGCACCCCATTAATCCAGGTTTGATCAGAACACAATTGAGAAATTCTTTTTTTCAAATCTGAATCTTGAACAACTATAAATCTCCAATTTTGAAGATTACCTGCGCTAGGTGCATATCTAGCAGAGTCTAATATCTCTTTTAATTTGTCCCAACTAATTTTTTTTGATAAATATTTTCTCACGGACCTTCTTGTTTGTATACATCTATCAACATCCATAGAAATATTAAATGCTTAATTGTTTTTAAACTTTTTTATAAATTAAAAAAAAGAAAAGAATTAAAATTCTTCTTCTACTTCTTGTTCATCTTCAGATGTTTCTTCATCTTCTGATACTTCGTCTTCTGTTACTTCATCTTCAGAATATTCTTCTTCATCGGACTGTTTTTTATCGCTTCCGCCAGCTATTTCACTGCCCTTTTGAAGGAGAACTACTTCTTTAGCTTGTTTACCTTTATCAGTTTCAACAGCTTCGAATGATACTCTGTCATTCTCCCTTATGAATGTACCTTTCTTTAATGCACTAAAGTGAACAAAATAATCTTGGCCATCTTCCCCACTAATAAAACCAAAACCCTTTCTTACATTAAACCATTTTACGCTTCCTTCCATATTATTTTCCTCCAATTCATAATACTTGGATAAAAGAATTCGTTTCCTTTACGGCCCGTTACTCTTCTTCCGTATTACTATAAATTTTGTGATAAACATGAGTATTTAAGCTTTATGTTTATTGAATTATTTTAATCAAAACATTTATATTATATAATTTAAAATAAATCCTATGGATTACTCCGTACTTGCTCAAGTATACTCAAAATTAGAATCAACACCAAAAAGGTTAGAAAAAACAGAGATAATCTCAAAATTATTGAAAAAAACACCAAATGATTTATTAGAAAAAGTAATTTATTTATTACAAGGCACAGTTTTTCCAAAATGGGACGAAAGAAAAATTGGAATGAGCTCACAATCAATACTAAAAACAATTAATTCGTCTACTGGAGCTACAATACATGCAATTGAAAAAGAATGGGCCACAAAAGGAGATTTAGGAACAGTAGTTGAATCTATAATAAAAAACAAAAAACAAACTACATTATTCTCAAAAAAACTCACAGTAACCAAAGTTTTTGAAAATTTAATGAAACTTTCAGAGTTAGAAGGAAAAGGAACTGTTTCTAAAAAAATACAATTAGTCACAGAATTAATCACTTCCGCTACTCCACTTGAAGCAAAATATATTGCAAGGACTGTAATAGAAGATTTAAGAATTGGAGTTCAAGATGGTGTATTAAGAGATGCCGTTACCTGGACATATTTTCCAAGAATAAAAGGAATTAACTCTAACCAAGAAAAAGCAAAATTAGTTTCATCAATGGCAGAGTTAAAAAAACTAAACTTATCTAATTATGAAGCATTAGAAGCAAGCTCAGAAGAACTAGCAAGAGAAATATATAATTATTTTATTTCACAAATTGAAGAGTCATATAATTTAACAAATGATTTTTCAGAAGTTGCTTTGGCTGCAAAACATAACAAATTACACACACTAAAAATGCATGTTGGTAAACCAGTTAATCCAATGCTAGCAATAAAAGCTGAAAGTATAGAACAAGCACTTGAAGCAGTTGGTAGCCCATTACAAGCAGAACATAAATTAGACGGATTTAGATTGCAGATTCACAAAAAAGGAAAAGAAGTAAAATTATTTACGAGAAGACTAGAAAATGTAACAAAACAGTTCCAAGAAATAATCCCAATAATAACCTCTCATGTAAACGCAGATGATTTTATATTAGATTCAGAATTAGTTGGTGTTGATTCAAAAACAGATATGTATTTGTCTTTTCAAAATATATCTCAAAGAATTAAAAGAAAACACCACATAGAAAAAACAGCTGAACATATTAAAGTTGAAATAAATGCTTTTGATATAATTTACAAAGATGGAAAAGTATTAATAGATTTGACTCAAGAAGAACGTAGAAAAATTTTGGAAAAAATAGTCAAAGAAGAAAAGCATAAAATAGTTCTCACAAAAAAATTAATAACTTCAGATCCTAAAGAAATTGAAGAGTTCTACAAGAAATCTTTAGCAAAAGGTAACGAAGGAATAATGCTTAAAAGTTTACAATCTAAATATGTCCCCGGTAGAAGAGTAGGTGGTTGGTTAAAACATAAACCAGTAAAAGAAACTTTAGATTTAGTTATAACTGGAGCAGAATGGGGTGAAGGA
Organism: Candidatus Woesearchaeota archaeon; assembly: GCA_018302135.1. Classification (GTDB taxonomy): domain Archaea; phylum Nanobdellota; class Nanobdellia; order SCGC-AAA011-G17; family PNOQ01; genus PNOQ01. The sequence continues at coordinate 27,734 of JAGWAE010000002.1, read as the reverse complement.
AAACGTGCTAAATTTTTAAGCTCATTTACTTTGTCTTGTATAGATAACGGTAAATTTTTAGAAGTTGGTAAAGTAGGAACTGGATTTAAAGAAAAAGATGATGAGTTAAGTTTCGCAGAATTAACAAAAATATTAAGACCAAAAATAATTTCAGAGAAAGGAAAAGAAGTAAAACTTAAACCTTATTTAGTTTTAGAAATAAATTATGAAGAACTACAAAAATCACCAACTTATAATTCTGGATTTGCCTTAAGATTTCCAAGAGCAATAAGAGTTCGTTTAGATAAATCAATTAAAAACATAGAAACTTTGAAGCGTATAAAATATTATCACTCACAACAAAAAAAATAATCTCTCGAAAACAATAATCTTTATATAGTGATAACGTACCATCTAGTGATAGTTTATATCATTTAACAGTAAATAAAAAAAAGGGTGTTTCCTTAGGGGGTTAATAATATGATCGTCAAAGACGATTTTTTGGTAAAATTAAGACAATTTTTTGGTTTGAACCTTTATGAGGTAAGAATATGGACAGCTTTACTTTCAAGAGGTAAAGCAACAGCAGGTGAACTTTCTGAAATTGGTGATGTACCAAGATCAAGAGCATATGACGTTTTAGAATCTTTGGAGAAAAAAGGTTTTGTAGTAATGAAATTGGGCAAACCAATACAATATCTTGCAGTGGAACCTAAAGAAGTAGTTGAAAGATTAAAGAAAACAGTGAAAGAAGAAGCAGAAAAAAATATGCAAAAATTAAAAGATTTAAATGAAAACGACGCGCTATCTGAATTAAACACATTGTTTACACAAGGTATAGAGTTTGTAGAGCCTGCAGATTTATCCGGTGCAATACGTGGAAGACATAATTTATATGCTCACTTAGAAACCATGATAAAGAAAGCTGAAAAATCAGTAACAATAATGACTACATCTAAAGGTGTTTTAAGAAAGATTGAAGCATTACAGCCAACATTAGCTAAATTAACAAAGAAAGGCGTTAAAGTAAAAATAGCTGCTCCAATGACTAAAGAAATACCAATGTCAGAAATGAAAAGTTATGCTACAGTAAAAGATGTTAAGAATGTTAACGCAAGATTCTGCATTGTAGACGGCAAGGAAATAATGTTTATGGTAATGGATGACAAAGATGTACACCCAACTTATGACTTAGGTATCTGGGTAAATGCTCCATATTTTGCTGGTGCATTAGAAAATCTATTTGAAATGGTTTGGAACAAATCCTAACTATTTTTATTTCTTTTTTAATATACAAAAACTTTATAAATAGTTGATTACAACCCGGTTTTAAATCATTGGAGGTGCGTTAGATGAAAAGTTTTGAAAAGAAGAAAGAAGAACTAGAAGAAGATGTTGAAGAAGAATTCGAAGAAGAAGTAGCAGAAGAAGAATTCGAAGATGAAGAAGATGATTTTGATGATGATATAGAAGAAGATGATGATAAAGGCTCTGATGATGAGTCTGATGAAAACTAAGAACCTTTAGGTTCTTATTTTTTTATTTCTCAGTTAAGTTTATAAAATAAAAATTCAATTATTCAATGCATGGAAAAAAGGGTGAAATCTGCATTAAGATATTCTGTTCTTGATGGAGCTGCCTATTATGCAATGTATGGTTTTGGTGAATATTATTTTGCAGCCTACGCATTGTTATTAAATGCAACGGATTTCCAACTAGGTATCTTAGCAACATTCCCAATTTTAATTGCCTCAATAATGCAGTTATTTTCAATAAATTTAATGCACAAATTTAAATCAAGAAAAAAATCAGTTTTAGCTTTAGTTTTCTTGCAAGGATTAATGATATTACCTATTATTTTAATATATCACATAGAAAGTTATAGATTAACTTTATTAACATTATTGGTAACATTGTACTCTATATTTGGTTGGCTCTCAAATCCTATTTGGGTTAGCTGGATTGGAGATTTAGTTCCAGAAAAAATAAGAGGTAAATTTTTCTCAAACAGACAATTAGTAGCAAGTTCAACAATGTTTGTATCATTTATAATTGCAGGTTTCATTTTAACCTATGCTAAAGATAATTTTGTGAATGAGTATGCAGGATTTGCAGTAATATTCATCATAGCAGTAATTGCAAGATTGATTTCAGTTTACTTTTTATCAAAACAATATGAGCCAAAATTGAAGATAAAAAAACAAGACAACTTTTCATTTAAACAATTTTTAAAGGAATTCAAAAAAAGATATAAGCTAGGTTATTTCAATGTAATAATTGCTTATTTATCCTTTATGTACTTTGGTTTATATATAACTTCTCCATATATAATCGCTTATTTGTTTAAAGATTTACATTTTAGTTATTTGCAATACGTTTTGTTCACAGCAACTTCATTATTATTTGAATTAGCTTTTTTGCCAATATGGGGTAGTTTTATAGATAAATACGGCCCACTAAAAATATTAAAATTAACGGGTTACTTATTACCCATTGTACCAGTATTGTTAGCTTTTTCAAAGAGTTTACCTATCTTAATACTAACTCAGGTAGTAGGTGGTTTCTTATGGGCAGGCTTTACTGTTTCTTCAATTAATTTTATGTTAGAAACAACTACAAAAGAAAAAAGAGTTGCCGCTTTTGCATATTATAATTTCATAAGTGGGGTATTCATATTTATTGGAAGTTTAATTGGTGCATATATAATAAAATTAGCTTTAGAATTAAATTTGTCTTCAATTAGCTCAATATTTTGGTCAAAATATATAATCATTCTTTTGTTGGGTGCATTAATGAGATTAATAGCAGCACTAATATTCCTCCCAAAATTGAAAGATATAAAAGTTAGAGAAGAAATATCTTCGAAAGATTTATTAATTAAAGTAGTCTCTTCGTTCCCACATAGATATTTTCATAGACCAATAAATTTACACACTAAAAAATGAAAAAAAAATATAAAGTAACCTATGATAGGGAGAGTTGCATTGGTGCAGCATCATGTACAATTTTTTCCAATAAATTTAAGATGGCCAAAGACGGTAAAGCAGATTTTATTGGTTCTAAAGAAGAAGATGAAGAATTTTTTGTTTTAGAAATCGATGAACATGAATTTAAAGAAATTTTAGAATCTGCAAGATCTTGTCCTGTTAATGTAATTCATATTTATGATTTAGAAACAAATAAAAAAATAATTTAACGTTGTTCTAACATTCTCATTATTTCACTTAAAATGTTTTTAAAAATTCTAGAAGGTTCAAGTATTTCGGAGCAATTCCTCTTACACCAATTTCATCCTAGTTATTATTAAATTAACAAATATACAAAAATTACTTTAAAAAATTATCCTCTTCACTGAATATAACTCTCTCTTCCTAAAGCCTGTTTGCCACCTGCAGCACCAATTTCTTGAACAATTCTACTTGTCATCTCACCCATAGTAACGGCCCAAGCACTCAAGCTAGCAAAAGCTCTTTGATGTAATTGTGCACCCATACCACCAAAAGATTGATAATGTTCTAAAAAGAGTTGTCCAGAAGACCATTCTTGTGATAATATTTCAGGGTGGGTATATCCATAAGTAATATCATAAGAATCTCCAACCAACCCAAGAGATTCTGAACTAAATATTTTGATTATACGAGCAAGATCTTTTTTCAAAAATGTCTCCGTAAGTTCAGGATAACTTTGCATATAGGAACTTTTTCTAAATGCTTCATAAAAATTTTGCGGGCCTTCAGCAGCAGCCATTGATAAAGGAGTTCTACCCTGTGGCACAACACCCTTTACATTCTCCATATATTTGAAAAATTCCTCTTCCCAACTATATGATGCAAATTCAGTTAATAGTCCTCTTTCAATATCTGGCGTAGCAATAGAATGCATCATTTCATGAATTAAATCCCAAGGGTCACTAACATGAACAACATTTAATGTTTTATCATATTCACTAATCGCAGCACCAAAAACATACCTATTAGTAGATTTTCCAAAAAATCTAGGGGAAAATTGACGAATTTCATCCATCATTTTAATATAATCAGCTACATTGGCACCACCTTCAACAGTATAATCAATAGTTTTGGACACACCATCGACTGTCCATGTATAAGCATGGATTTCACGACCATCAGGATCCACATAATTCATAGGATTATTTGCAACATAAGCATAAGGATGATTATCTTGCACAGGATCCACAGAAGTAAATCTTCCTAAATCAGAATCATAATACCTAGCATTAAAATAATATAATTCAGAATCCAACTCTTTCCCAGTAAATGAAAATCTTTCAGAAGAAACAATCTCTTGTCCAAAAGGTAGTGTTTTAGAACTAACATCACTACCTAATCTATCTTGGTAATGATATGTAACAATATTATTATTTTCAGATGCAAGCAATTTATCTCCTGCGTAATAATACGTAGTAACTTCATTAACACTTGTCTCAGCTGTGAACGTTTCTGGAATATTAATTTCTTCCGCGAAACTAATATTTATAGAAATAATTAATATTACTAACATCACCAATTTTTTCATATAAATAAAAAAAGTAAAAGAAGTTTATAAAATTATTTCTTCTCAACTTTTTCTTCTTTCATCAATTTCTTAGCCATTACAAATACTACTAAAGCTATTATCACGAAGTTGATTATTGCTGCTAAAAATGGACCCCACCCAATCACAATTGGCCCCAAATTAAATGTTGCAGTTTGCCAAGCACCACCCGGTATAAATGGAGTTATTATTGGCATTATAACATTATCAACTAAAGATTTAATTAATGTAGTCGCTGCTACACCCATAATGAAAGCAATAGCCAATCCTAAAACTTTGTATTCTTTTATAAATTCTTTAAATTCACTCAAAGCACTCATAGATTAACACCCCCGATATAATTAAAACTCAACTACTTTTAAATTTATCCAAAACAAAAGTTTTATAAATTAACTATTGTTAATTAATTTTATGAAACTAATGCCACAAGAAATAGAAGTACGTTATATACTTCCATCATTAAGAAAAGAATTTGCAGTAGCTTTAGCTAGAAACAAAATACAGCAAAAAGAAATTGCTAAAATGTTAAATATAACGCCCGCAGCAGTCTCTCAATATTTAAGCGAAAAACGTGGTTCAACAAAATTTAAAGAAGAGATTAAAAAAGAAATAAATAATTCAACAAGTAAGATAATTAAGAAATCTTCAACTTTGCACAAGGAGTTATATAAAATTTCAAGTAAGATAAAAAAAACATCTACAATATGTGATATTCATAGATTATATGATAATGTTCCAAAGGAGTGTAATTTTTGTTTTGAAAATGAAAATAACTAAAAATATGTTAATCGGAGAATGTATAACAACATATCCTGAAACAGCAGACTTTTTATTAGATTCTGGAGTTCATTGTGTTGGTTGTTTCGGGGCTAGTTTTGAAACAATCGAACAAGGATTGCGTGGACACGGTAAAACAAAAGAAGAAGTTGAACAAATAATTAAGGAGTTAAACAAATTAATAGAAAAATGAACAGAACAATATATTTAGATACATCATCATCTACTCCAGTAGATCCATTAGTTTATTTGGAAATGCACAGATATTTCCAAATCGAATATGGTAACGCGGGAAGTATGCACGCTAAAGGATTGATAGCAGCCCATGCATTAAATCTTTCTAGAAGTAAAGTTGCCAAAATATTAAATTGTCATTCAGATGAAATAATTTTTACTGGTTCTGGAACAGAAAGTGTTAATTTAGCGATAAAAGGAGTTGTAAATAAATTAAAAAATAAAGGAAAACATATAATTTCTACTACTATTGAGCATCATGCTGTTTTAGACACTTTAGAATTTTTAGAAAAACAAGGTTTTGAAGTTACTTATGTTCCAGTAGAACCCAATGGAATTGTAAACCCAGAGAAAATAAAAAATGCAATAAAAAAAGAAACAATTTTAATTAGTGTTATGTATGCTAACAATGAAATCGGAACAATTCAACCAATAAAAGAAATAGCAAAAATAGCAAAAGAAAATAATATTTTATTCCATACTGATGCATGTCAAGCAGCAAATTCAGAATCTTTAGATGTTCAGGATTTAAATGTAGATCTATTAAGCATTAATGGAAGTAAAATTTATGGCCCGAAAGGAGTGGGCTGTTTATATAAAAAAGAAGGTATAAGAATAGAGCCATTAATTCATGGTGGGGGTCAAGAATTCAATTTAAGATCTGGTACAGAAAATATTGCAGCCATAGTAGGTTTTGCAAAAGCTTTAGAAATAGCACAAAAAGGAAAAGAAGATTACAAAAAGAAATTAACACCATTAAGAGATTATTTTATTGAAAATTTATTAAAAATAGAAAACACAATCCTAAATGGTGATAATGAAAAAAGATTACCAAATAACGTTAATATTACTTTCTTAAATATAGAGGGGGAAGCAGTTTTGCTAAAATTAGATTCTGAAGGGGTTTGTGCTTCTTCGGGCTCAGCATGTACATCTAAATCTCTAGATCCTAGTCATGTTATTCTAGCGCTAGGTAGACCATACGAAGCAGCTCATGGTAGTATAAGATTTTCTTTAAGCAAAAATACAACAAAAGAAGAAATAGATTATGTTTTACAAATAATTCCTAAAATAGTACAGGAATTAAGAAATATTTCTCCAGTAAACCTAAAAATAGAGGATATAAAAAATGTATGATGTCAAATCCAAAGACGGAACAGAATGGTTTTATTCTGAAACTGTAAAAAAACATTTCTTTGAGCCAAAAAATTTAGCTAAAACTAAAGAAGAATCAGAAAAGTTAACTAAAGAAGCTGATGGCATTGGAGAAGAAGGGAGTCCTGCTTGTGGAGATATGATGAAAATGTGGATTAAAGTTAAAGATAATAAAATTATAGACTGTAAATGGCAAACATTTGGCTGCGCCTCGGCAATCGCATCAACATCTATGTTTTCTACAATGATAACTGAAAATGGTGGGATGGAAATAGAAAAAGCTTTAGAAATTAAACCTCAAGACATTGCCAACAGACTTGACGGTTTACCAACAAGGAAATTTCATTGTTCTGTTCTAGCTGACAAAGCATTAAGAGCCGCTATAAATGATTACTACAAAAAAACAAATCAATTAGATAAAATAAAAAATGACAGAATAAAAATCGTCGATAAAATTCTAAAAATAACTGACCACGATATCGAAGAGGCAGTTTTGGATGGTGCAAGAACTTTTGAAGACTTGCAAAAAAGAACCAAAATTGGAATTCAAGACAAAACATGTATTCCCGAGGCAGAACAGCTGTTAAGATACTACATAGAAAAGTATTTTGTCAAGCAAACCATCTCTCAATAGTTCTGAAAATAAAAAAGTTTATAAACTAATTATTTAATTAAATTTATTCTATTTGATAACGAGGGGCAGGGTTCGTCGTAATCCAAAAATAATAAATGTTTGATGATTATATGAGACAAGGAAGACATTGGTTCGATTTGGTATCTATTCGTTTCTATCCTAATCTCTTTTCAATTTTTAAAAAAGATTTGGAGGTATTTTAGAATGAGTTATGTTATTTTAGAAAACTATGGCGGATGGCGCAAACATTGCCAAATTTTAACTAGTAATTATTTCTATAATTTTTCACATGAAAAATATTTTTTTAGAGGTACTAAAAGATGAAATCTAATATAAATCAAGAGATTGCTTGGAATGATCTTAAGATTGGTCAAGGTGTCAATTTAAAGGACATTAAAAAAGACGGTAGACATATAAGACTTGAAGTATATGGTGTATCTAAAGAAGTAACAAACGATTACCATTTATTTTACAGTTTTCTAAAAGAATTACCTGCTAAAGTTAAAATGGGAGCATTAACCCCACCAATAATTGTTAAAGGTATTCCAGAGAACCCAGGTTTAACTGGTGTTCTTGTAATAGATTATTCTCACATAACATTCCATGCCTTTACAAATAAGAATAGAATCAACTTTGATTTATATTCATGCAAGGATTTTGATTCTGAAGTTGTTATAAAGCATGCAGAAAAATTCTTTGGGGTTTCTAGAAATAATATGATAATCAAAGAAGATTTAAGATTTTAGAAAACTATATTAATTCTCTACTTTTTATTTTTAATATGAAATGTTTAAAATGTAATAAAGAAATAGAAGAAACTTTCTTGGGCAAGATAAAAGGAACTTACGAGAAAGGTAAACCTGTTTGTTTCACTTGTCAGAAAAACGCCCCAGTAGCTTAGTCCGGTAGAGCAATTGATTCGTAATCAATAGACCGAGGGTTCAAATCCCTTCTGGGGCTTTTTTTAAATACATTTATAAATTATTTAATCTAGAATTAAGTTATGCAAGGTTTTGACTCAAAAAAATATATAAAAGCCCAAACTAAAGCAATAAAAGATAGAATAAAAAAATACGAAAAGTTTTACTTAGAATTTGGTGGAAAGTTAGTTTATGATTATCATGCGTCAAGAGTTTTACCTGGTTATGACCCAACGAATAAGATAAAAATTCTAAAAACATTAAAAAATAGAGATATAATATATTGCGTTAACGCAAAAAATATACAAAAAAAGAAAGTTCTTGGTGATTTTAACTTAACTCATGATGAACAAACGTTAAAAGATATTAAAGACCTAAAAAGTTTTGGCATAAAAGTAAATTTTGTAGTTATAACATTATATAAAAATCAAAAACTTACTCAATTTATTAGAAAACTAAAAAAACAAAGAGTAAAAGTAATTATTCACAGAGAAATTAAAGGATATCCCAATAATATTAGTTTAATCTTAAAAGGATATGAACAACAACCATATATTCCTACAAAAAATAAACTAGTTATTATAACTGGTCCAGCTGGTGGCTCAGGTAAAATGGCCACTGCTTTAATACAAATAAACCACGAAAGAAAGAATAATATTAAATCTAGTTTTGCGAAGTTTGAAACTTTTCCAATTTGGAATTTAAAAAGAGACCACCCAGTAAACATTGCCTATGAAGCAGCAACCGCAGACTTAAATGATAAAAATAAGATAGACACTTATCATAAAAAAGCATATGGTATAACTGCAGTAAACTATAATAGAGATATTTTTAACTTTAAAATTTTAAAGCGTATAATGACGAGTTCAGATAACTTTAGCTATAAATCTCCAACTGATATGGGTTTGAACATGGCAAAAGTCGGGATTATTAATGATAAAATTTGTAGAGAAGCCGCAAAACAAGAAATAATAAGAAGATATTTTGTTTATTACAAAGAATTTAAACAAGGAAAAGAAACAATAGATACATTAAATCGTATGAAACAAATTCTAAGAAAGATTTAGTAAGCTATTTAAATAATATGATTTCCTTCTAAAGTTATGTAGGGGTAGCAAAGCCTGGTCAAATGCGCAGGACTTAAGATCCTGTCCCTTAGTGGGTTCGAGGGTTCAAATCCCTTCCCCTACATTTTTTTGTTTATAGAAACTTTTTAATATACATACAATACTTAAAAAATAACTGCCTACGTAGCTCAGCCGGTAGAGCATCGCTTTAGTAAAGCGGAGGTCGTGGGTTCAAATCCCTCCGTAGGCTTATTTTAACTAATTTTTAGTTTTTTCGACGATAAAATAATAGAAAACTTTATAAATTATTAACATGTAAAAACACGTAATAAAAGTAAGATGAATACTAAAGCAATAATAATTCAAGGCGAGGCTCCACATCCGACGCTGAAACAACCTGTACTTCTCCCAACAAATCAAACTTCTCAAAATTTTTCCAATCCTCCAGAATGGAAACAACTTCTAAAAAAAAGCATTTCTTCCCCACAAGGCATTGCAGATCATTTTGGACTAGATGCAAGTTCACTAGAATCTGTTTGCGCTCAATATCCTGCAAGAGTTAATCCATACTATTTAGGTTTAATAGAAGGAATAAATGATCCTTTATACTTACAGTCAATTCCTAATCCAATAGAACTAGAAGATAAGGTTTGTACGGAAGATCCATTACACGAAGAACCTGAACACCAATCAAGACAAAACGTTCCATCTCTTGTAACTCACCGTTATCCTAATCGTCTTTTACTAAGAGTTTCAAATGAATGTGCTATGTATTGTCGTTTCTGCACAAGAAAAAGAAAAGTAGGAGATGCAAAGAAACAACCAAAAAAAGAAGAACTTCAAAAAGCATTGGAATATATTAGTAATACTAAAGAAATTAACGATGTTATTTTATCTGGTGGGGATCCATTCATATTAGATGATGCTCCATTAGAAAGAATAATTTCATCTGTCTATGATATAATCAGCACAAGGGAAGACGGAATAATAAGAATAGGCACAAGAGTTCCATGTGTATTACCTCAGAGAGTTACTCCAGAATTAGTAAGTATGTTAAGAAAATATCATCCGTTATATGTTAACACTCACTTCAATCATCCTGCTGAAATAACTGACGAGAGCAGAAAAGCTTGCAATATGTTAGCTGATGCAGGGATTCCTATCGGTTGTCAAACTGTTTTGTTAAAAGGGGTTAATGATAACCCCGAAACGATGAAAAAGTTGATGTCTGGTTTAGGTAGTATGCGTGTTAAACCATATTATATTTACCAAGCTGACCCAGTAAAAGGAACAAATCATTTTAGAACTAGAGTAGAAAAAGCAGTGGAAATCTATAATAGCTTATGTGGGTATATTGGTGGCATGGAAGTTCCAGATTTTATAATTGATGCGCCTGGTGGAGGTGGTAAAGTTAGAATACCTGCAGGGATAGTTAGTATGGACGATAAAGAAGTTGTAGTTAGGAATTATGAAGGTAAAGAATTTATTTATCCTCAAGTAAGAGAAGAAAACTAATTGTATTAATTATTTTTAGTTAGTTTAGTAACATTTTTAAACAAAATTGATATTAAACTTCTTGTGCAGAGGTGCCGGAGCGGTCAAACGGGTTAGGCTTAGGACCTAATGGCTTAGTGCCTTCGCAGGTTCGAATCCTGTCCTCTGCATTAAACTATTTTTCTACTCAAGGCATCATAGATATCAAACACATCTTCAACATATGTATCCTGTTTCCTATTTTCAGGGGTACATTTTCTATTATCCCACCCATTATAACCTCTTACTGCAGCTTCCCATTCAGTATACACTTTATCTTCGCCGACACATGGGTGAAAAGTACCTCCTTCTTTGGATACATAATAACTATTCCTTAATATCCTGGCACCACATTTTATATTTTTTTCCGCAGATTCCTTAGTATCACTCCCTAAAACAACCCACCAATTATCTTTGTTCAACTCAGGAATGTCTTTAATACATAGTGTCCAAGAACAAATTTGCATCAAACCAACACAACCGGCACTTGATTTTGCCTCTTTCTGAACACAATTATTTTCATTCATCATAATTGCAAGTAACAGTATAGGATTAACATTGTACTGCTGTGCATACTCTGCTATCCATTTTGCATAATCATCACAATCATTTTCACAATAACATGCTTTATTAAACAAAGATGCACCTTTTGTAGAATAAGATTTCATAACTGATTCCATAGCTCCAGTTTCAACCTCAACTTCTTCAACAATACCACAACTTTCAACTGTCCTTTCTATCCAGCCACTTGACTCTATGTATTTTGAAACCGATGAAAAATATTTATAAATTTCATCCAAATTTATATCTAATCTAGTAATTTTACCACTGGCTTTACATTTTATTTCTAAATATTTCAGATCTTCTTTATCTGAAAGTGTATAAACTAGTTTTAAAAAACCATTCCAGTCTGAATTTTGATATTTACTATCTGTATAACCTTCCATTTTACTTAATTCAAAACCATTCCAAACTAAATTAAATCCTTTTTTACCAAATAGATCCCTTCCCCTATTCAATTCTAATTCAAAAGGATAATGTTCATCTACAACTGCATTAGTCATAGCATTTAATAACCAAATGTTAAAATCAACACCAGAATTTCTTGTCCAAGTACTAGAAGTTTTATATTGTTCATTTTCTATAACTACTATGTTTGGCAAATTTCCTGTTAATCCACCTTCCAAAATTAATTTTACCAAATCATTTACACTCTGAACAGAAAAAGATTTGTCTTCACCATTAATTTTTCCATCCAAAAAAGAATAAGTGTATTCTTTAGATTCATACCACTTCTTTGTTCCATCTTGAATTTTAATTAGTATTTCTTGACCAACAATATCACTTAACCAATTCATCTCACTTGTGTCTATTACTCTTTCTTTCGCCGTTTGTCCAACACACAAATTAATTATTTCTAATGCAGAAGCCTTTCTATGCTCAGGTTCATATTTTTCACCATTTACATTTACAACTTGAATAGTATCATCACTTTCTCCATTTGCTGTATCAACTATAATTGCAAGCCCATTTTCATAGCCTTTTCCGACTAGATTTTCACATAATTGTTTTATAACTTCTTCTTTAGAAGAATCCAATTGTTTGCAAGAATCTTTATTTTCTATTCTGAATGAATCTAATTTTTCTTCTATTTTAATAGGATTATCTATTGATTCAGTCGTTAATAATACACCAGAAGAACTAATAATCCAAGCATTATCAATGAATTTAAGAACAATTTTATCATCCTTACCAGTACTTTTTTTATCTCCATCATAAGTTATAGTACACTTACTAAATCTTTCTTGTTCTTCATTAGCTCTATCTTGTTCTACTACTTTTGTTTTCATATCTATTCCTATATTATAATACAAATAACCAACTTTATAATAACTTAAAGCAGTTATTTCTGTAGTTATTTCAGAATTAATAAATTCTCTATATTTTGAAATAATATTTAATCTTTCACTAGTGCTTGTTGTTTTTTCATCTAAACTTACTAGCTCATTAAATTGATTCTTTAATGCTATCATTTCTTTATCACTAAATTTTTCTTCAGTTTCTTGCCCATCTGGTTTTGGTATATGCTGAGAAATATTATAACTAGCATCATACAAATTAATTCCTTTTTTATATAAATAACAATCTCCTTGGAACCTTTTCTCTTCATCATATCCACAAGTTCCAGTCCAAACCCAATCATCACCAACACCATCAGGATCATAAACAGAACATCTCATATCCAACCCAGATTGTGTAAATCCTGGTGTGTAAGTAGAAGTTCTTGGTTTACAATCTTCCGCAGACTCTATCTTACCAATTTGACTTTCAATTATTTTATCTTTCAAATATTGGGTTGAAAAACTACTAGAAACACTACCAAAACCACAAGTTTCAGCACCATTTATTATTATACACATATTTGTAAATCCAATTCTTCCAGCAGGTGGATTTATTGTGAAACTTTTATCAACACTTTCTCCTTTTCTTAATAATCTTTCAGTTGCATAATTATCATCAGTTACACTCATTACATTTCCAAGCAAATCTCTCAATATTACTTTATATCTAACATCATTATTTCTTCCAGCATAAATATGGTAATATACTCTATATGAAGACCTTCCTCCTTCTTCTTGAGTATACCTATCTTCTTCAACCCAACCAGTAAATTGTGTTGGGCTTTCTGGTTCTGTTAATTGTGCTAGTAAATCTCCGCCAGCAGGATATTTTCCGAATATAGCAGCTTTACAAATTTCAGTTCCAATTTCTTTCGTACTTCTAGACTGGAATGCTGTAAATGCACTACTTGCATAATCTTTTGTAAAGAAACTTACTGACTTAGTTAACTGATTCCAACTTGAATCCCAAGATAAGTATTCTCCTCCGCCGTTAGACTTTCCAAGTATTTTATTAGAAATTATTTTATTTAATTCACCAAAAACATTAACTATTGCCAATGTTTCTTGCCACAATATATCGCACATATACAAACTTCTTATTTCATTACAAATACCAACAGACTCTCCTTTAACTTTTGCAGTTTCTAAACAATCTCTAAAACTGCCCAACATACTTCCAATATTTTCTAAACCTGCATGTATTCCAGTTAAACAAACCGGCACAGGTTCGTAAGGTAAATCAAAGTTAGGTAATCCTAAAACTATACTTCCAATTATTCCAGTTTGAACTGCATTGCTTACTTTCCAATTTCCACCAAGATCAAATCTAGATGCTGGACACATTACTGGGTCACAAACTCCGAATAATATTTTACAATCAGTTTCACTCATCATATATCTACATTCGCCAATTGCACTTGTAGTTTTAGATCCAATTAGTTGTGCAGCATATTCTTCTCCATCAATTTTTACTTTCTTTCCTGATTTATCTGGATTTACATTAACTCGTTCATATCTTCTTTCTATTTCTTGTTTTAAACTTTTAAGTTCATTATTTGTTGGATTAGCCAACAAAGCAGAACTAACAACTAACTGATCATCTAACGTATTAGTTTTTCCATCTAAACCAACGTTCCAAACAGAATAAGGATATTCCCTACCAATAATTTCTTGATCAACAGCAATATAATTAGCATAGTCTATCTTTGGTATTTCTTGTGTTCTTCTCCACTTTATTGGTATAAACAAAGGTTTTTTTGTATTCTCATCATAAATCAAACTGCCCTTACCGTTAGAATAACTAGTAGAATATGATTCTCTATTTACTGAACCGACATATATTTTATTATCACTTGTTTTAAAAAATTGACCATAAGAACTGGTCAACTGTTGATTATCTTCTTTTAAATATGGTTGAACTTTAATCTTAGTTCCATCCTGATATAAATAATATTCCTCATTTTCTTTTACAATGTTATAACCAGTTTTTTTGCCGTCTAAATCCAAATAGTTAATATTTACATCACCTATTATTTTTTTTGCCACTTCATCTTCACTACTAAAGAAATCATTCCCTTTTGAAGAAACTCCCTTGTCATTAATAGAATTTATAATTTCTTGTATATTATTAAAATCTTCAGAATTTTTAACATTTAATCCTGCAGCAGTTACTTTTTCATGAATTTTTTTGGTTTCCTCTTTCTTCAAATTAAAAGAAGTAGCATTAAATCCTTCACCAAATTTTTTATTGAATACTGAATCTCTAACATCTTCTGCCTCTAGCTGGTTATATTGGTTCATCAATATAAGTTCATCTGAAGTTACACCAAGTTCACTTGCAGCTTTAGAAACCGATTCTTTCTTTTCCCAGTTAAAATCTTTCATTACTTCTTTAGTTTCCTTAACCAGCTCTTCAGATTTTTTAACATCAAGCTCAATAGTTTCATAATTATCACTCATACAATTATCAAATTGGGCTGCACTATACTCCTTACCATTTAAGGGAGTTCCAGTACTAATAGCACCGTTACATTTTGCTTCCCATTTTTCAACAGCCAATCTTCTTCCTAATGGATTATTGAAGAATGCATTTTTTACAGCTAAAAAACTAAACACAGCAAAACACATTCCTTTCCAAGTTTTAACAACATTACCTAATTTTTCAGTTATTGTCTCCACTTTATCTATAGTTTTATCTGTGGATGCAATCATTTTATCTATTTCTTCAGGTGTCCAATCCCACAATCTTTTTTCAATTGGAATATGTATTATAAAACTAGAAGTACCATAATTATCTTTAGAACCAGGAGTTACTGTTATGATAGCATTTCTAACAACTTTAACTTCTTTTATCATAATTGATTTTGTTGTTCCATCACTGTAAGGAATATATTCACCATTTTTATTAACCTCTATTGTTATAGTTTTTTTACTTAACCCACTAGCTTTATCAAATTTTTGTTCTAAAACAACACTGTTAGAATTAATATTTTTTACAATCCAACTATAAAAATTATCATTTTCATCTTTTACATTTTTTAACAAAGGTTGGCCCAGTTGAATTTCATTTTCACCACCATCCATTACATAAATAATAGAATCTTGCGTAACATCACTAAGCGATGTACTTAACAAACTAACTTTATTTTCAGACAAATCAATAGTGTCTAAGTTTTTTTCTGCTTTTTGTTGTATGGCTTCTAAAATATCTTTATGTTCATTCTCAAACCTATCTGGATTATTTTGTTGTGCTTTCTGATAATACATTAAAGACAAACTATATGCCTGTAAACTATCGTACACCTCAGCCATACCTATATTACTATTAAACTCAATAGTACTATTAGTTGTTGAATCTATAGCATTTTGAAATTCTTTTATTGCATGGCAATACATTTGTTGATAACTTGAACTTTCAATTTTAGAATCATCAATATCTATACCTTCTGGGCAAGGATCATTTTCTGTTTTTTCACCAACTAACTTTAAATTTTTTTTGTCTCCATCCCCATTAACAAACGAAACTCTATCTTTGTAAATTTGATAAACTGTCCAATCACTATTTGGCAATCTCATACCCTTTACATAACTTCTAATATCTACATTATTATTTTTATCTTCTACAATTAATCTCACAGAATCATTTTGTTTATTTATTTCTTCCAACTTTAATGTTAAATAACTCTCCGCATAACTTGCTGCACCAGGTAAAGAAACTTGCTGCACTTCTCCATTCAAAGCTAAATTTGCTGTGTCTACTTTTCTTATCATACCATCATAAACATCAACAACAACTTTATTATCACTAATATCTCTTACTCTCAAATATCCACGACCGCCCCAAAATTTAGAATCCTCAAATTGTTTTCCATCTAACCAAGTTCGTTCATCATCAGAAACACCAAGACTAAACGATGTAGCTCCATATTCACCAATGCCAGCCATAACATCAAAATATATTTTAGCTTGTATTTCAGCATAGATTGTTTCAGGAATATTTGCTTCAACAGGCATTTCTCTTAATGTTACTCTCGCATAACCTAAATCAATATTACCATTAGAATCCACTATTAATTCTCTATCTTTTGGCATTTCATATTTTATTCTAGCAATATATTTAGAAGCCTCACTATTTTGACTAAAAATAATATTTCTTACTTTCATTCCACCGTAGAATGGGGCTTGCTCAGGTGCATTACTTCCAAATAACATTGTTCCAACAGTTTTACCTTTCAAGAAAACATAAACATCAAACTCTCTATTTTGAAATTTAGAAGAATCTACTGGAGTTGGTTCAATATGATCTATTTCTATAATTAAAGCTTCACCAAGATTTCTTGGATCTTCTTCAGAACCACTTAATGGATCAATAAACGCACTCACAGGACTACTGATTATCAAAAACATTACAAATATTGCAAATATTTTATTTTTCATTCTACACTTGGATATCTAAAGTTTGAATTATCTTTTGTCGTTTGAATATTATTAAATATAGTTATTAAATCATTCTGTACTCTTGGCATCATATCATAAGGAACATAAACAGTTATCTTTTTAGCACTACTTAATTCTTGATTCCATTCAAATGTAGCACCACCAACTATAACATCAGTTAGTTCACTACTTTCTACTTGTGTATCAAAACATTTATCGTCTTTCAAAAATAAACCTAAAACACCTGCCTTTGGAACGCTAACACATTGTGTAAAAGTATCACTCTTCAATTCTATTTCTAAATCAGATGATGTTAATAAATATTCAGTTATTTTATAATTTCCGTTAGTTAATTTAATAGTTTTATCATCTTGTGTAACCATAGTTACATAACCATTATCTAAATTTTCAAATTGTATCACAGTTTGATATCTATCTTCTATTAGTCTAGTATAACCATCATCCAAATCCAAAGTTTTTATGTCTAAGCTTAAATCATAATATTTATCTAAATAAACAGCTGCACTACTTTCACTATTTGTAGATAAACTCTCACCATTAATTTCATATCCTTCTTTTTGTGCGATTACAACTCCATTCAAACATGGTGGGAAATTAGCTTGTAATAATCCATCTTCATTAGTTTCTCCAATGTAACAAATACTTGAGAAACATTTGTAAGAAACACTTGCTCCAGCTATTGAACTAAATTTATCATAATCATAAACTCTGGTTTCAACTGGCATAACTTTGTTTTCACAAAAATCTTTGCTAAATTTATCTGCATCGTCATAGTTAACGACTTCCTCATTATACTCTCTTGGTTGATTATTATCTATTCTAACCATTGTTGCAAACTGTAAAGTATAACCTTTACTATCTGTCAATCTTATTAAAACTGGATATTTTATATCATAAACAAAATGATAATTATTTAAACAAAAAAACAAATTCAAAAATTTACTAATTTCTGGTACACTCTGAGTTATAGCATCACCAACCAATATATCTCCTTTAGTTGGGCTAACATCCATTTGCATTGGCCAGCTGGTTGAATATATAAAATAATCATTTATTCCAGCTTTCTTAGGAATATCAATTTCAAAATAATCATTAGTTTTTATTGCTCCAGAACTTTCCGGTTGATCTAGTCTTATTTGGTCAATATTAGTACTTACAATACCTTTCATATCTTCCAAAACTTGACTTTTTTGCCAAATCTTTTTTTCACAACTAAATTCTGTTGTAGAAAAAGGAATTTCATCATATACAACCATCATATCAATTGTTTTTTCTTCTAAAAACATTTCTTCATTTTCTTTGTTCATTATTGAAACAGCACTGTCATACATATCACCAAACTTACTATCAACTAATATCATATGTTTCTCAATATTTGCATTAACATCTTTATGATTTACAGAAACTAGCGCATTAACACTAACTTGAATATTATTTGTATTTATTTTTACATCAGAATTAACCAAACTTGGTAAACTAAATTCATAACCCTCTTGCTCAAAACTGTAAATATTATAATAACATTCTTTAAAATTATCATTGATATAATTTTCAAGTTCTACTTCAATATTCTCCAAACTAGGAACTTGATTCATCTCAATACCATTAGCACTTTCATAATACCAATAAGCGACTTTTAAACCATCATAAATTTCTAAAGAATTCGAAAATGGATTTGTGTATGATCTAAACATAATATCTTTTGGCAAATTAATATAACCACCTTGCTCACCAATAGTTGTTAAACCTTCATCAACTAAATCTTCAACACAATTATCAAAATATAACTTAACAGATTCAATTTCTTTTGGCACAGTTAAAGAACTCATCTCTTCTTCAAAACTTGCTTCATTTACATTTCCTCTAACAAAAAACAAAAATCCAAATACTACTAAAATGACTATTCCTAAGACTATAAAAATAGTAACTTGACCCCTCTTTTTCATTAATAAAAATTCGCCTTTACAGCTTTATAAAACTTTTGATAAAAATTTAAGTTTTATAGAATAGAAATGGTCCCAAGGAGAGTCGAACTCCTGCCTCAACCACGTCAAGGTCGTGTTTTGACCGCTGAACTATGGGACCTTACAAAATAAAACACAAATAAACTTTTTATAACTTTCTAATAGAATTAACTATTCCAACTCGACATCCAAATTATTAACAAAACAAAAAATAAAAGAAGAAAGAAAACACTAGCAGTAAACATAAACGACTTAGCATTAAACCCCTTCTTTTTCATTTTAGTTTCTTTTTCTTTTTTTAATCCAAGAATAAGTTCTCATCCTAGTACTATTCCCAAAACCACATCCACTACATTTCTTCTTCGTAATATGGTAGGTTGGTTCGCCACATCTTCTGCATCTGATAAAATTCTTCTTACCAGACTTCTTACCCATTGATGCTGTTCCTTTTGTCATTTTACTTATTCAGGGGAAATTAATATTATTGTATCTCCTCTTAAAAAAACAGTTCCTAATTTCCTTGTCATTTCTCCTTCTACCCTTTCTTCTGCATTTTCTAACACGGTGTTTATGTGTATATCAAAAGCTTTCAAAACTCCCATAAACTGTTTTCCATTTTTGAGTTCCACCATAACTCTGTGTCCTCTCGCCCTATTCAATGCGTCCAAAGGTCTGTTTTCAGATTCCATTTTTTACCCCCATAAAAAAATTAATAATAGTAAATTGCTAATTATGCTTATTTAAAAAACTATCGAAAATCAAATATTAAGGGAAATTTCAAAAGCAAAAACTATTTAAACAGACCTTATACCAAAAAAGATATGGCAATCTCACAAGTAAGACCAAGAAGGAAAGTAACGGGCTCAAGATACAAAGATTTGAGAAAGAAAAAACAGTTTGAGCTAGGTAGAGATCCAACTTTAACAAAAATAGGTGAAAAGAATAAAAAATTAATTAGAATTATGTCAGGTAAATATAAAGAAATAACTTTAGTTGCAGATACTATTAACGTCATTGATTCAAAATCAAAGAAAAGTATGCAAGCAAAAATAAAAACTGTTGTAGAAAATCCTGCTAACAGACATTTTGTAAGAAGAAATATACTAACAAAAGGTACAATAGTTGAAACTGACAAAGGAAAAGTAAAAATTACGAGCAGGCCGGGCCAAGAAGGAAATTTAAACGGAATTCTTGTTTCTCAATGACGATATCAAAATTAAACTTACATCCAGATTTAAAAAGAATATTTATTGAACTAGGTTTTTCTGAATTAACAGATATTCAAAGAAAAGCAATCCCTACAATTTTAGAAGGGAAAGATGTTATTGGTCAATCTCAAACTGGTTCAGGTAAAACTGCAGCTTTTGGTTTTCCAATATTAGAAAGAACAGTTCATGGCCAAGGAATACAAGCATTAATTATAGTTCCAACACGTGAGCTATGTGAACAAGTAACAACTGAAATAAGAAAATTCTCAAAATATAAAAAAATGATTATAACTTCCGTTTATGGCGGAGTTTCAATTGATCCCCAAATACATAATTTAAGACATACAGATATAGTAATAGCAACTCCAGGTAGAATGCTTGATCATATTCATAGAAGAACAGTAGATCTTACAAAAGTAAAAACACTTGTTTTAGATGAAGCAGATAAAATGTTCGAAATGGGTTTTGTTGATGATATAAAAGATATAATTTATCAAACACCAAAAGAACGTCAAACTTTACTTTTTAGTGCAACAATGTCCAACGAAGTTCATGATATAGCAATTCATTACATGAAGCACCCAGAAAAAATAAAAGTTCAATCATATGTAGATGAAACAAAGCTAGCACAATTTTATTATCCTGTAGATTCAAGAGGTAAATTTTCATTGTTAGTTCATATATTAAAACAAGAACAACACGGTTTAACAATAATATTCTGTGCAACTAGAGACCGAGTAGATGCTATTGAACGAGATTTATACAACTTAGGAATAAAATCAAGAGCATTACATGGTGGTCTTTCGCAAGGAAGAAGAAAAGAAGCCATAGAATTATTTCATGGAAACAAAATAAAAATATTGGTTGCTAGTGATGTTGCAGCTCGTGGATTAGATATTAAAAATGTTGAATGTATAATTAATTATGATTTGCCAAAAACATCAAAAGAGTATATTCATAGAATTGGTAGAACTGCAAGAGCTGGCAAAGAAGGAAAAGTTATTTCAATATTATCTGAATTTGATCACGATAACTTCAGAATGATATTAAGAGACAATTCATTAAATATACAAAAATTAGATACTCCTGATTTCGATAGAATAAAAACTGCACCAAGACAATTTAGACAATCTAGTGGTTTCAAACCTAAAGCAGGTGTACGCCATAGACCGAGAAGAACTTACGGCGCAGACAAACCTAATTTTAACAGAAACAATAGAAATTCGACAGCTCCAAGAAGATTTAACAGAAGTTTTACTAGATAATTCTAACCAAACATTTTATTAAAAAATCCTTTCTTTTGATTTGGACTAAAATCTTGAATATTTGCTTTTGGAATCTGTCTTTCACCAGTTTTCTTAACCTCATTACTAATAACAACTCTTTCGTTTGGAGCTCTATTCTGATTTGCCCATTTTACTCTTTCTAAATAATCTTGATTATAGAATGTAGGTACTAATTTTACAGTTTCATAAGGATAATCCCAAAAACATAATCTATTCCCATTAGTGTAAAATATAAAAACATGATTTCCAGTTTGTCTTTTTATATCTTCAGCATATTCCTTAGCTTTTAATTTACCTTTATCTAAAGATTTAGAACTTTCACTATATTCAACGACTGCTAAAGGCTCTCCTTTTTTATCCAATAATAAATAATCCACATACTGTCTTGTATTATCAGTAAAATCAGTTTGTTCAGCTATACTCTGATCATATTTTTTTGTTCTAAAAAACTTTCTTTTAAAATCTGATTCTTTTGTATCAACATCAATCCAAACTTTAGTTATATCCCTTAAATCCCATCCTTGAGAAATTAACAATTCTCTGATTTTTTGCTTTTTCACATCAACTTCAGGCTTTTTTACAGCCTCTGGTTGCGGATTTCCTAGTATTGGTTCATCCATGTTGGCAAATAGAAGTAAAAATCTCTTTTTAAGCACTATTATTCTGCAGTAAATAAGAAAGCATGAAAAACAAAAGATTTATAAATAAATTCATAGAGTGATATATAAATCTTATTACACCTTAGGGGGTGGTAAAAGAATGCCATACATAAAAAAATGCCCCGAATGCGGCAGTATAAACTTAATTTTTAAGGACGAGAGGGGTGAAATCATCTGTAAGGACTGTGGTTTAGTCATAGAAGAAAGGATGATTGATTTCGGTCAAGAATGGAGAGAATTTGATTCTGAATCTGCAGATAAAAGAAGAAGAACTGGTGCTCCTTTAACATATACTAAATTTGATCAAGGTTTAGGTACAAGTATAGGTACTGATGCTGATATTCTAAGATTAAATACAAAATCAAAAAATAAATTTATGCGTTTACAAAAATGGCAGCATAGAATTTCAACTGCTATTGAAAGAAATTTAAAATTAGCTTTAGCAGAATTAAAAAGAGTAAGCTCATTCTTAAAACTACCAAATCCAGTACTAGAAGATAGTTCTGAAATTTATAGACAAGCAGTTCAACGTGGTTTAGTTAGAGGTAGATCAATGGAAAGTGTAGTTGCTGGTGCTTTATACGCAGCTTGCAGACGTCACGAAATACCAAGAACATTAGATGAACTAGCAGAAGCTTCTGGAATTGATAAAAAAGAAATTGGTAGAACTTATAGATTTATTACTAGAGAACTTGGAGTTAGAATTTTACCAAGTAACCCAGTAGATTACATACCAAGATTTTCATCTGAATTAAAACTTTCAGCAGAAACACAAAGTAAAGCTGTAGAAATACTTGAAATGGCACAAAAAGCAGAATTAACTTCTGGTCGTGGCCCAACTGGTATCGCAGCAGCTAGTTTGTATGTTGCAGCAGTAATGAACAACGAAAAAAGAACACAAAGAGAAGTTGCAGACGTTGCTGGAGTTACAGAAGTTACAATCAGAAACAGATACAAAGAATTACTTAAGAAACTTGGCTTAGAAGAAGAAGTAAGAAAGAAAGTTAAGGAAGAAGAAGAGTAATTTTACAAATTGTCTAACTGGATTTTTACTTTTATTAGGTTTGGAGATGCTGTATGCAAATAAATAAATTTTGTTTCTGGGCGTTTATGTTCCAATAATGATTGAACTTCAGACACAGAATAGCCATTTTCAATTAAATGTGTTGCAAAACTATGCTCCAAGGTATGTGGACTGATTCTTTTTTATATCAGATTTTTTTGTCACATCTTTTATTTTTTTTCAACAGGTTCTATTTTTTGTACTAAATACTCAGTGTTAGCTCTCCATGGCCAAACTGCAAGTGGTTTTTTATATGTTAATTTAACAAGTTCTTGAGAATCAAGACATCTTTGAATATCTGTTGCTATTTGTTCAACATTTTCACCACTTCTTGCTTGTCTATCAATACTAAAATCCCAGAGATTTGCTCCTTGACTAGAAAGGCCATGTAATGCCAATGTTCCTTCGTAGGTTTTCCAAAAAACACCGCCTTGTGATAATTTATTTACCTGTCCAATTCTAGAACCTTCAGAAAGAATATAATTATTTAGGCAACCACCAATCCCAGCAATTGTACCGTAAAGCAATCCTCCTGCCAAAACAATTCCTGTTAATGTTTTTCCAATTCCCATAAAATGAGTTATAAGACTCAATTTATAAATCTTTCTTTATTTAACCACTTGAAAGTAACATTCAAAAACCAATTTTTTTATTGAAGAATAACATTAGAAACATTTTTATATCCAAATTTTTTATTCTATTTATGACAAATGTTACATTACACGAAGAAACAATAAAGCAATTAGTTGAAACTAGTATTCTTTCTCAAAAAACAACTTTAGCTTTAGTTAAGTCAGTTAGTGATCTATCTCTAAGAATAGATAAGCTAGTCACAATGTTTGAAAAGGCAGCTGAAAACGTAGATAAAATAAAAGATGTAACAAGAGAAGAAATAGAAGATATTACAAAACGTCTACAAGAAGTTATCCAGCAAAATAAAGACTTAGCAAATGGTCTTCTATCATTAAACAATTATACTAGGTCTAAATTACTACAAAAATGACCGAAGAAATATTTTTTGTTCATGACGATTCAAAAGAAAAGTTAGACAAGTTACTTGATGATTTCGATTTAATTCTAAACCTAGAAGAAAGGTCAAAAGCAAAGTTTATGAAGAACTTCACACTAGCTCTAATACAATCAGCTAGAAAATGAAATATATATTAATATTAATACTAATAATATCTTTACCAGTAGCAGAAGCTAATATTTTAGAAGATACAACTAATTTTTTTAAAAACTATTTTTCTCTAACTGGTCAAGTAATATCTAA
This sequence comes from Candidatus Woesearchaeota archaeon, assembly GCA_018302135.1. Lineage (GTDB taxonomy): Archaea > Nanobdellota > Nanobdellia > SCGC-AAA011-G17 > PNOQ01 > PNOQ01. The sequence goes on along the minus strand of JAGWAE010000002.1, from coordinate 3,069 downwards.
AATAACACAAACTTTTACAGATGAAGCAAATCCAAAATTAGATTTAACAACGCAAGAAGTAAGTGAACTTAAAAAAAGTTGTGAAGATTCAGATTCCATAGATTATAATAAAAAAGGTTATTGTAAATCAAAACTAAGAACCTTCAACGATTTCTGCAGCAAAGATAATCAAATGGTAATGGAATTCACATGTAATGAAGCAAATGAATGTGTAAAATCTTGGTATTTATGTGAAGGTAGATGTTTTGATGGGGCATGCGTAGATGTTGTAAAAATAGCTGTCAATTAGAAAAATATTTAATATTAACTTATAATCTATTTTTATGCTTAATTCAAAATCACGTACAATAATGTTAATTTCATTAATAATTTTATTGTTTATAGGAGTTTCAACTATAGACACATTAAATCCTTACACAGGAAATACTATAAAACCAATTAATGAAAAAGCTCCATTAGTTTCAGTTTTAGTGGACAAAGAAACAGCAAAATCAACTCAAGATGTTTTAGATTTAATTTTAAAAAATGATGAAAAAACTATAGAACTAAAACCAATAAATCAAGATAATAATTATTTATTATTAAAATGGAATAAAGAACTAAAAAAGATTTCGTTTTACATGATTAAATCAGATAATCAAGAAGCAAATTTTGAAATTTATTCAACTGACAAAACAAAAATAGCTTCTGGCAAATTAACTGAAAGCTACAAATGGTATGAATTTGATGTTTCTCCCAACGGATTAAGCAAGGAAAATTATATTCTTATTAATAATGGCCCATCTAATATAATAATAAATCAAATAGTCGGACTTGAAAGACCAGAATCATTTTCAAATAGATTAATAAATATTTTAATAGAAGGTTTTATCTAAACATCATCAGTTCGTTCATACGGTTTAATATCTAATATATATTTCTTCTTAGGATTATAAAATTTAGCTCCAGTAATAGCTATCATTGCCCCGTTATCAACTAATAAAGAATTTTCAGGTATAAAACATTTAGCATTTCTTTCTTTACACATTATGTTAGCCATTTCTTTCAATCTTTTATTGCAAGCAACTCCTCCACCTAAAAGCAACTCATTTTTATTACAATGTGCCATTGCTCTTTCAGCAACTTCTAACAACATTGCAAACGCAGTCTCTTGCAATGAATAAGCCAAATCTTCAGTTTTATATTTTTTAGAATCATACATTTGCTTTAATTTAGTTAACATTCCAGTAAAAGAAATATCCATTCCCTTAACTGAATATGGAAGTTCAATATAATTATTAGATTTCTCAGCTAACTCAGCAATTTTTGGTCCGCCTGGAAAACCTAACCCAATATATCTAGCAAAAGAATCTAAAAAATTTCCAGTTCCTTGATCTAAAGTTTCACCAAATATTCTATACTTCCCACCTTCAAAAGCTATTACTTGTGTATTAGCACCCGAAACATAAAGTAACACCGGGTCTTTAGCTTTTGTAACTGCTTTTCCAACTTCTAAATGTGCAACACAATGATTTACTCCAATAAAAGGAATTTTATATTTTTGATGTAATTCTTTAACGGCTTGCAAACCAACTCTCAAACACGGTGATAAACCTGGCCCTTGAGAAAAAGCAATTAAATTTATATTTTCAATTTTTAATTTAGCTTCTAGTAAAGCTTGCTCAATAATTTCTTTGTAATGTTTTTCATGATGTCTTGCAGCCTCAACTGGTATTATCCCACCTTTCTCAGTTGTGTAATTTTTTTTAACATTAGCCAGAACTTTATTTCCTCGAGTAATTCCAATTCCGAACGTATGTGCTGTGCTTTCAATTCCTAAAACAATTTTCATAAAGATATAATTTTTATTAAGTTTATATATTTTTTTAATTGAAAAATGCACTAAAATTCAATCCCTAACAGGAGAGTTTAACACCAATTAGTTTCAATAAGTGGGCAAGCTAAAATATAGTTATTTTTCGTAGAAAAATAAGAATAATAAAAAAGAGGTTGGCGTCTTACCAAAAATTAATTGGTTCCGATACTCCTTTTTGACGTATTAAATCAGTTAGTTCTCTTCTATGATTTGTATCATTTATTGGTTCAATATCAGTTAATGGCACCACAGTTCCTTCTATTGCCCTCATTTTTCTCATATAGTCCCCCACAATAAAGCCTAAAACTTCAACTCTATATTGTGTGTCTCCATAAAGCGTACCATCCCCATAAATATGTCTCAATAAGACATCTCTTTCTTTATATTTAACTATTTCAACTTCAATATTGCATTTCCTTAACTCTGTATGAAAGTAATGTTTCATTTTAATTTACCTTATAATTTAGTGTTGAATCCTGATTTATACACCTTTCGGTTCTTTCACCATCCTCTAGATACGACGCTAACCCCTAACCACGCTCGCCCACTTAATCGAGATTTTTCCCTCCGGGAACGTTGCACTAAATTTTAGGTCTTCTCTTCGGTCAGACGAAACTAACAGAGATATTAATCAATTCAGAATTCAGGTTAAAAAAATAGAAAACGAAAGCTTTCTTAAAAGTCAACTTGATATCCATTAGCGTTAACTCTCTTAATTACGAACCTATTTTCATAATAATTTCCCATCAATTCAATAAGTTCCTCATCCCCATCTGAAATTTCAGATTGGATTAATGCAGTTGCCTCTGCGTTGCTTCTTGTACGTCCATTAGATGTATAAGCTAGAACATGCTTTCCGTTTATATCTAAAACTGTAGCTAAAGTACTGCCCCATTCATCATAATTTTCAGCAACACTAATTGGAGCACCTCTAATTATTTGGTATGGATTATTATTTGGTTGATTATCTTTTTGGTTATCTTCACAACCAGACAGAGCTAAAGTTCCTACCAAAACAATTCCAGTAAGTGTTTTTTTGATTGTCATATAATTGTCATTGATATTATATTTATAAATCTTCCATTTAATTTACCACTTCGAAGTTAATATCATACAAATCATTCGTTCTCAAAACACACGATTAACAATAAATTCTATAATCAAAGATAAAATATAAAATAAAAGTAAATATACTCCTTCTTTCTTCGTTAAAA
>JAGWAE010000016.1 GCA_018302135.1 Candidatus Woesearchaeota archaeon | reverse complement strand
TATCTTTTTAAAACTTTCTTAAAAGTCTTTTTTATAACTTCTATTAAAATTGAGAAAAAATTTAAAATAAATTTAAAATAATTCTTTATCTTATTTTTCATGGTCAGCTAGCTCTAACTTAATACCACCAATGTACTTAGTTAATAAGTTATACAACAAAGCTACAACGAACGCAGCCGCAAACCAAGTTATTCCTTGCACAAAAATAAGCAATAACACATCTGTTGCTGTCATTGCTGCTGCACTTACATCTCCTGTTAACTTTAAAATTATGTACAACAATACTCCATTTATCAAACCAAGTATACCTAAAACTTTCGCAGCTGAAAACGCATTAATTTTCTTTAATACTTTCATCTTGTACCAACTCCTGATTTAAGCTTATATAAATCTTTTCAAAAGCTATTTCTTGCCTCATATTTATTTTTCTATCATTTTCTAAATGTAATAAAGGAATAAAAGTCAAAACTTTATCTCTTTTACTGCCTTCATTTAATAAATCTTCAAAACTAACCTCAACTTTATTATTTCTAAACCAATCATTAATTTTGCTATAAACAATTCTAATTCTATCTCCAATATTTATTTTTCTTTCTGGTAATTTAATTGTTTCAGGAACAATTTCAAATCTTTCTCTTCTAATTGTTCTTTTTTCATCAATATCTAAAGCTTTTTCTAGTGCTTTGATTAAATCTTGTAACTGTACTTTTCTTTTTCTTGTTTGTGGTGTTTTTATTGTTAATCTAACATTTGGATTTTCAAGTGTACTAGAAGCAACTTGCGCTAATTGCTCAACATCTTCTTCTTCAGTATAAAACAATTGACTATCAAAATCAGCAATTTTTTCAGATATTAAATTATTACACTTTAATTTTAACAAAATAGCGGCTGCCAAAACAACTTTTCCAGATATAAAAAAATTAACTTCCTTTAATTGTTTAACAATATCTAAATATCTTTTGGCTAACAAACTTAAATCTACATCCCAAGGATCCATTTGTTCAGTTCTAACTAAATCATAAATAAGTTCTTGCCAAGTAATTTCATCCTTTTTTAATAACATATCTAAAATTTGATCTTGCATGGCCATAAAATTTATATTAATCTTAATAAAGATTTCCCTACCAAACTTCTAAATTGACATCAAAACACTTATTAATCTCATTTAATAACTAAAAATATGGGAATAGTAGACAAAATATTAACTAATTTACCATTTGTAACTTATTGTAAGTATATTAATGATGGAAGATACCAAGATAGAGAGCTAGGAGTCCCATATTATCAAAGAGCTATAAAGATTGTTGCGCATGCTACTTATGGCATTGCTTTTGCTTTATGGGCCACAGGTTTTTTAGTAACGCAAGAAATAAATCCTGCAAAACAATTAGAAACTGTTAAAATCCTTATTAATCCCGATTATCAAGAACAAAAAATTAAAAATTCATTAGAATTAAAGTTAGTCGATATGTGACTTAATCTTTTTTTCTTATTTATTTCCGATTTATCATTTTATTATAACCTAACAAACCAGTTAAACACAAAGCTAGAATGCCTGCAAGTGGAGCAGTTAACCTATCTTTAGTTTTTCTAACACGTTCAACATCTTCAATATACTCTTTCATACCACTAACATGTTCTTCATTTGGTAAATTTTCACTAAAAAAACATTCCAGCCCAGTTTAATATGATTAACTTCTACATAATTTGGTTGAATATTGATATAATTTATTTTTTCTCGTAGATCTAGATATTCTCTAACCTCTTCAGTTGTTTTAACATAATCTTCAGGATGTGCTCTTCTATCTGTTATAACCAACTGATTGCCTAAAAAAAGAATATAACTCGCAAATGCACCAAAAAATAACATATCTGTAATACGTTCATAACTATTGGTTCTTTTAACTAAATCATTCATTTTACGCTTGTTTAAAGTAATCTCAGAAATATTTATAAATATACTCCTTTCGCTATTCTAGTTAAAAAAATGAAACAGCTTATTGAAAGAGCAGAAAAAGCAGCATTAGCAGAAGTTTATGATTTTCTTCAAGGAAATTTTTCATATCATGAGCAAACACAAGAAAGAGTTGAGTCCTGGCCAAGAAACGGTTTAAGCGCATATGCGGATTATCTTCATTTATTTATGAGCAGATATGGAGTTTTTGAAGATCTTAACTATACAATATTATATGATAGATATTTGGAGTTCAGAAACGGCGAACATACTAGAAGAGAGCTACCAATAAATTTAAACTTCGGTTTACCTCACGAAGATGTTTCTTTTGGCAGAAGCGCGGCAAAACTAGCAACAGATGAAACTAAAGAAAGAATGGAGTTTATTAAACAATTTCTTGCAATAACAAAACAAAGATTAGCAAATTGCCCTGCATATGGTCTAGAAGCTCAAGTCAGAGTTATGGAAAATTTTATAAGAAGTCACCAAGATTGGTGGAACATAGGTTTCAATTTACCTTTAGAATCAAGATTAACTGCATTTAAAGAAAAACTAGGCAGACAAGACGTTATTTAATTCTTTTTCAAGCAATTGCTTCTTCTAACGGAACAGTTACCAAAGCAGGAATCTCTTTTTCGTCAAATATAAAATTAATACTCAAATGAATAGCTTTTTTATACATTCTAACCAACAAAATAGCGTCCTTCAATCCAACTAGCACCTCTCGCGTTAATCCATACTGCTTAAGAACTTCGGATGCATTCAATACCTCTATTCCTTTAATTTTGCCTTTGTTAGAAATGTCAAGAATGAAATCTCCAATATCTATATTCCCTTTAAATTTTTCATCGTCACTATATCCATTATGGACGAATAAGATATCATCTTCTGCTTCATAATAAACCGTTTTTTTCATTTTTTCCCCTTTCAACTAATTTTTTCCAAGCCCTATATCTCATAATAAACGTTAAGATATATAAACGTTTTTCTTTTAAAACAACAGGCAATATCATCGTTTTTGAGTTACTAATATAAAATATTAACTTATATTTATCTAAACCTTGTTCTTCAAAATCTACTAATTTAACTGGATTTAACAAATGTTCAATGATAAACTCTTTTGAGCTTCCTCTTAATGCAATAGAGTTTAATGCATGTCTTTTAAATATAATCTCCTCTTTTTTGTAATTTTTTAGATTGTTTTTTAATTGTTCTAAATCCATTAATTCAAGCAATTAAAACTAATTTATAAACAATTTCCTGGTGGTTGGCAAGCGTATTTTAATTATGATTGAGTTTTCTCTTTCATGTTCAAATACTCTTCTTTAGTCATTTTTGCCGATTTTAAACCTGAGTTTATTATAACGTTTTGTTGCTTAGACCAGGTTTTATCATCATGTTCTAATACATATTTTGACCATTTATCTACAAAATCTAATCTTTCTTTATTATTTTTTTCAATAAAACTCATTTAACATCACCTTATAACTATCTATCAGCTCGAAGTTCAAATGTTCATTAGCTACATTTCTTATGTGCCTTGCATCTTCCATATCTTTTTGAGATTTTAAAACTTTCTCTTTGAATGCTATTTGCAGTTCTAATTGTGATATGACTATTTCATAATTTTCTATTTTAACTTTAATAGTATTGTTTAGAGAAATTTTATCAAATTTATTTTTTTCAAACTTAATCTCAATATTAGGAATTACAGTATTTTTTTTGGCAAATCTAACTGCGGTATTTTTCACTAGGTAATCATATATATCTCTATTTTTCTCATTATTTAAGCAATAAAAATTATTTTTCTTTAAATCATCTGCTAATAACTCAAATTTTTTAAAATCCAGTTTAGGAATTATTATGTCTACATCTTCACTCACTCTAGATCTGCCTAATAATATAGAAACATAACCACTAACAATCACATAATTTGTATATTTTTTTAATATCTTAATAAAATCTAATGTGAATAAATCTAACTCAGAAAGTTCCTTATCAATTAATATTTCTTTTTTTGAAATAAATTTCATAATATCATAGGTTTTAATTATAATATATCTTTTTCGGTTGTGCTTGGCAAGCGTTAATCTATAATCAATTATTGAACAACTAACCACGAAGTACCTGAACTAAGCTGACCGTGATGGAAATTTCCTGAATAATCATAAGTTATTGTTCCTACTCCTTCATCCATGCCCCACTTTGCTACAGGAGAATATGCAACAGGAGTTTTAGGTATAAGTTTTAAAAATATATTTTGAAACGTTCTTATATCTGTATCATTATAGATATTTATTCTTTTCAAACTGTTATATGTTTTTCCATCAGTATATTTAGTTATATAAGCAGGAGTACTAGGACTTACAGATTTTGACCAACACAATGAATAATACTCCCCACATATGGCTACATAAGCAGAATTTGCAGAGTTATATGGGAACGTGTATGATATAGGAACCTTTCCAGTACTAGCAGTTATATTTTGCTTTGAAAATTCTAATTGATATCTAAAGTCAGATTCCGAGAGAAGTAACTGATTTGTGTGATTTACTGAATGAGATTGCAAATCCCACCCCATACTAGTTAAAGCTCTTATTTCAGGCTCATGCATATAATCTGGACCACCTTCTATTCCATTTGCATAATTTGTAACTACATTCAATGTACCAACTAAGGAATATTTTTTAATTATTGGTAAGGCTTTTGTATAAATACTAATATGACCATCATCAAAAGTAATAATTACTGGTTTAGATGGCATAGTAAACCTGTTGTTTTTCCAGTTATTATAATCTGAAACAGTTATAGGAGTAAACCCAATACTTTTTATGTAAGCCATTTGTGAATCAAAATTCTCTGGTGTGATTATATCACGTTGAGTTGCATTTTCACCAAATCTATGATACACTAATACTGGGATTTGAATATTTTTATGTGGACTTTCACTATACAAGTATGAGACTTCTTCTGCCGAGAGTTTATTATTATATATTGTAGCATCATCTACAATTCCATTCAAATAAGTACTACCATAATTTCCAATTGTCAAAGGTATTGGAGAAGTATTTATTCTTGATATTGAAGTATTATCCTCATCACAAAATATTCCGTTTTTATAATAAGTTATTTTTGATCCATCATAGGTTATTGTTATCATTGTCCATTCACTATTGCTAGTTATTCCACACGCTTTGTTTGTTATTGAAGTATCAGTTTCTATTGTATTTCCATCACCTGAAAGAATTATAGAAATTGAATTAGTATTTGAAGTCCTTATAATATACGCTCTTTTTCCAGTTCCTGTTGCATATTTAGAAAATAATGGAGCAAGACTTACATATGAATCTTGTTTCACCCAAATGTTCCATGTTGCTTCAGAGAAACCGTCTAATCCTGTGGAATTTGTTATTGTAACTTTTCCAGAGACTCCATTAAGCTTAATTGAATAATCTCCAGTACTAATCATATCAACAGGTAATGCAGAATCAAAATTGTTTGTTATATCAGAAGGAATTACAGGTTTAGAAATATTTGTTGAGTCAGAAATGTTTACATAATCAGAAACATTATTTTTTTCTAGAACTTCATCAGCAACATCATATACAATAATTTCAGTTTCATCTTTAGAGCTATTTGAAACATTATTTTCTACTTGAATACTAGTATTTTCCTGTGCATTCACGCTATAAACTACACTAACCATTCCAAACATTAGAATGCATATTACGAGTAGAACAAATTTCATATTAATAAATATGGTTAAATCATTTATATACTAGAGCAGTATGACTCCATACTACAAAAAAACACTAGGATTAATAGTTGATGTAAATAAGATTATATTATTAAACTTCCACTTTAAATTTCTGATCACCGCAAAAATATAATTTTTCATTTATTACTTTATCGTCTTTCCATTGTTGAACATTTACACGATAGATTATTTTCTTTTCTCCCTTTTTATTTTCAATATGTATTTCCCATTCTGTCATTGAAACATTGATATTTTCATTAAAAGTAACTGATTTTATTTCAGCTTTATTTAATTTTTCTATATCTTGAAGAAATATCATTTCTCTCTTTTGTTCTTTTCCAGTTATAGGAGGATTTCCATCAATATGTATAGCTACATCTACGTTGTAATATTTTTCAAAGGCTTCTACAATTTTACCGTTTTTAAGTAGTTCGTTTAGTTTGTCTACGTTATCTTTTAATTTTGCCATTATATTATCTCTTTAAGGGTAAGGGGTTATATATAAATTAGAGGGGTATTAAAGTATACAACAAGATTAGGTTTAACATCAATATAATCTTAAACATCAGTATAAAAATAACACATAAAATTTAATTCTTTTTCATCTTTCTAGAAACAACTAGAATTATCATCAATAAAATGAATATAGCAAGTAAATAAGATGGTGTACTTCCTAAACCAATAACGCTTCCTAAACCAGTAACTGCACCAGTTATAGCACCAAGTATATTTGTACTTTCTTCTTGATTAGTTGAATCCTCGTTGTTAACACTTCCACCATTTCCACTTATGTTATTTCCTTCTGTATTTTGTTCATCAACTGGATTAATTTCAATAATCTCCTCATCTGAAGTAAGCTCACTTCTTCTACCAGAACTTCCGCCACTTGTTTGTGCTTGACTTGGAACTGTTATTTCAAAACTTTCTTTGTCAGATTCATAAATTTCATATTTCTTTTCATTGTAACCAGTTAATTGTACAGCGCACCAAGATTCATTGTGCTCACCATAATAATGTTTTGAAAATACTCCAACATCAGATAAACTAAGTATTCCATCTCCTTCATCCTCTGGGAAAACATCTAAATAACTATTAATATTATTATTTTCTCTTGGTATTCTGAAAAACTCTTCAAATCTACCATACATAACACTATCAGCGGAATTATTTTGTGAAAATATACCAACATCTTGTAAATCAACAATTCCGTCAACATTTAAATCTAATTCAGGATCATAATAAGACATATTGCTTCCAACTTGATAAAACCATTCTTGATACATTCCAAACATTACGTCACAATAATCATAAGGTATTTGATCATAATAATCAGCTTGCACAACATGCATTCTTGCCTTAACTTGATAGTCACCGGCGTTTGCATCTGCTGGTGTGTGCCATATTATATTATATGTAGCTTCTGAACCGTTTTCATAATTTCCATAACCATAACCATATCCATAGCCAAAATATTGATAATTTTGACCATAATTGTAACCATAACCATAACTTAATCTATCACCAATACCATAACCAGTGTTAAATATAACATCAACATCTAAGTCTAAAGAACAATCTGTATAGCTTCCATCATTGTAAACTTTACAAGTTTCTTGGAAACCATTTGGGCCTGTAAAAACAAACTCTGTGAACGCAATAGGTAAATATTGATCTGGATAATTTAATTCCATATTAACTGAAAATGAAACATCTTGACCTTGTACTGCATTATTTGGAGCTGCTAAATTCAAAGATATAGCTGAAGCTGGCCCTAGCATAACTAAAGTCACTATTACCATTAATGTTAGAAAAACACTAACACTTTTGCTTTTGATACCTTTTTTCATGTTTATTTTTTCCATTTTTGTTGATTATCTTTATTATTTAAGTCTTTGGATTCGATCTTTTTCCTTTAATTGTTCTATTTCGCTATTTCTATGACTTAAATAAGCTTTGCATGATACTGCTAAAACCGCAGAACCCAAAAACCCAAGTAAAGCCTTACCCTTGTTTCTTCTCTTTTCGTTATCTTCTTTAGCTCTTAATTCCTTTAATTTTGCAACTCCTGCATAATGTTCTTTTAAATCATCCTCATACTTTTTTTCCATAAGTGCGATATCTTCTTCTACACCAATAATATAATTTTTTAAAGAGTCTTGTACTGCTTGACTGGGTTTTCCAGAAAAATTTCTTTTAACAAATGAATCTAAACCCGGTGGACTTGAGTAACTAACATAATATGTAGGTTCTTTACTATTAACTACTTGATCAGCAATTCCTTCTAAAGTTCTTAATGTTTCTACTGTACTAAAATATTCAGCTACTGCTGGGCTTTCAGTTATAAAATACTTTTCCTGGGGGTTATCTACCTTAGGATTTGTTACATATATAAAAGAAGCAACCACTCCAGCTATACCAATTCCCCTTCCTATTTTTGCTAAAGTATATTTGTTCATTTTATTGTTCCAAACCTAACCTTTTTCTTTCACTCTTTAACTTTAATCCTTTATATGCACCGCAACCAGCAAAACTAAACATACAAAGACCAAGAGAAGACATAGACCATTTTATAAAATTGGATCCGTTTTCATCAACTTCATCAAGATATTGTCTTATCTCTGAGGTATTTTTCATTCTTTCAACATCTTGCGATATTTGTGTTTTATAATCATTTAATGAATCTAAAGTAGCTGAATTAGTGGGTAAAAAGTTTCTACGCAAAAAAGATTCTAACCCTTCTTTATCATCTTTAGCATAATGTACTGTATAAGTATTATCAGGAGCAAATTTATCAAAAACTTGATTTAAATTTCTTAACGTTTCTACCGCACCATAATATTCTTTAACTTCATCCGTTTCTACAATATCTTGTGCTTTCTTTATTGAATAACCACCTGCTAAAAAAATCCCTACAAATGAGCCAACAATAAGAATATTTCGTATTTTATTAGCTATAGATTCGATTCTATTTTCTATTCTACTGTATTCTCTTTCTCTATCATTATAATCATAACTGTCCATTTTACTACCTACTCAGGGTGATATGGGAAACATTTATAAATGTTACTATTTTTATCTTTTTGAGGCAAAAATGAACAAAAAACAACCATTAGACCATCTATTAACAAATAGAGAGTCAAAATATATAAAAGAAACAGAAAGACTAATAGGTATTTTACCTACTGAAGCTTTAGATTATTATGCAAGAACTGTAGAAGATAGAATTAAAGAAAATACACGTAACTGCAGTGGTTATTTATTAGCTAATCAATTATTGATAGAAAGAATGGTTTTATTCGGAAGAGCAGCAGACGAAAAATATGCAGCTGAATCTGGATGTAAACTAATAAAAAATGACCAAAAATAAAATTACTAGAGAACAAGTATGGAAAGACGCAGTGCTAGATACACAAATGCGAATGGTTGAAAGATTAGACTATTGTAAACAAACAACATGGTTAGCTGAAAGTTTAAGTTTTAATGAACTAAAACAATATATTCGTTATGGTAATGAATTTAGAGTTGAACAAGAGCTTGAAGAAAAAGATGATTTAAATTCCTCCTTTGGCAGTTATATATATTTTTATGAAAGAATAAATCTAATGAAAGATGAATTAACTAGAAGATTTGCAGTTAGTTTGGTTGACAAGTTAAAGGATTAAAAAATGGATGAAAGAACTAAAAGAAGTTTAGAAGGATTAGCTCATACAGATAGAAAAATATTCACTAATGATTTACTTTCAAAAGAAGCGCAAATAAGCAATTACATGCACGAAACCAGAAGTAGATCATATGAATGGTCCGCTGATATGTTAGATACTTACGCTAGAGCGGGTGAAGATTTACTTAGAAGCCGAAGAATAAGATATTTTACACATAATTTATACAAAGATAGAATAAGATTATTTCAAAAAGTTGCAGACAGAAAATTCTGTAAAGAGTCGGGTTGTACATTAATAGAGAATTAAAATGAAATCTCCAACACAAGTTGTTAAAGCAATAGATGGTGAAGTGCACAGATGGCACATGCATAGAACTAGAGATTGGAGCAAATATAAGATAGCAAGAGTTGGATTAAGTTTAGATGTATTGGCTTACGCAATATATGCTAGAGGTTGTTTAAATGACGTTCAGGTAGCCCCATTTTCCATTATTGGTTTACCCACTGCTATGCTTCTTAGCCAAGATTTCACACAAAATCTATTTTACCCAATCTATGAAAAGAATACTACTGACACCACTAGAGCACTTTCAAATAGACATTATCAAAACTGGAAAATCATGTTTAATATGATAAGACCTTATTCATTACTTGTTGGTACAGCATGTACAGGCAAATGTGTTGTTGATTTAGTTAATTTAGTAGCTAATCAAGAAGCAATAGATGCTAAAGAGTTTATTACTTACGTTTCTTTAGCAGCAGAAACATTAGCATTATCATCTTCAATATATATAAAAGATAAAGATCCTAAACTTTTAGAAAGAGAAAATGTATTAAAAAGAGCTTATAACTGGCTAACTTGCCCACCACCACAACTAGCACCAGTTCAAGTTCCAGAATATTCAACATTAGTTGACAAACTTTAAAACTAAAAAATGACAGTCGATTATACACAAGCAGTACAAGAACCCATGTTAAGACAAAGATATCTTGAAGAATTAGATTTTGATGAGTTTGCTCGTTATGTCTCCAATATAAGATATATTGATGGAGAATATGTTAATAATGGATCTTATAAGTTTGATGAATCTAGAGTTTTAATGACAACTTCAAGAAAATCTTTCGTTTTGAAAGGCACAAAGTCACGAATAACAGTGTACAAATCTAGTTTTGGTTTAGCTGAAGGCGATTTTCTTAGTAGTATAGACCATGAGTTAATACATACTGAACAAATGTTTAATTTAAAACCAAACTCATTAGCTGCAGACTACAGATTTGCAAAAAAATATGGTCTTCTAGGTTTAATGTTATTTTATAATTACTGCGCAATAAGTCCTGCGTGGTTAGAAGGAGAACTCGAAGCATATAAAGGACAATTAAAAAAAATAGAATCTGGAGAAAGAAAAGTTAGTAAAGTCACACTAGATATTATTAGAATTAGTATGGAATATTATAAAAATGTACCTACAAAAGTATTATCTGGTTTATTGGATTGCACAGGCCCATTGTTTTTACCGCAAAGAATTGATGGGATGATGGATGCAGATATTTCAAATAAAATAGAAAGGATAATGTAAGATTAAAAAATGGCACTAGAATATAAAAAAATGGCACTAGAATATAAATTAAAAATAGTACCTGAAAACTCGTACGAAGATTTGGTTAGTCGTATGAAGAGATTTAATAGAACTCCTATAATTATTAATGACTCCTGTTATGTTATGTTAGAACAAACAAAAGGCGGAATGGAATTAGAAATAGTACATCAAGAATTAATAGAACTAACAAGAGAAAGAGGAGTAGAAGAAATAGCTTCAGGAAGATTTAGAACATTTGGTACACATATAAGAATTGGTTAAAAAATGACACTTGACAAAGCTAGAGAAATTGAAATAAGATCATGGGCTAATGCAGAAAGAAATGTTACTCCTTTTCGTAACGTTTCTATACAAAAACAATATGAAGTTTATTCTGATATTACA
>JAGWAE010000001.1 GCA_018302135.1 Candidatus Woesearchaeota archaeon | reverse complement strand
GATTCTGATGGATATGATACTTGTGATCTTGGTGTTCCTGATCAATTAGATAATAATGTTGCAGACTGTGATGATGATGATGAATCTATTTATAAATTAAGTAGTATTTATTATCCTGATAATGATCTTGATACATATTTTGCTAAATTCACGTCTGAAGTTTGTTGTGGAGTTAGTGTGCCTGACGGATGGCAATCATTTGCTGGTGGCGATTGTGATGATGATAATCCTAATATAAATCCTACTAAACCAGATATTTGCGGAAATAATATTGATGAAAATTGCGATGGTACTTATGCACTTTGTCCAGCTTGTGTTATTGATGCCGAGGTTCTCCCTAGTGGATGTGATTGTTTGAACGTTCCTTGTTATCAAGGGTATTGTTGCTCTGATGGTTGTAGTAATCAGGATTGTTTTTACATTGGCCCATAGATAATCTTTTTAAACTTCTATTTTGTTTTATTTTTATGAATTATCAAGAATTTAAACCAAAGTTTGTTGAAAGATATGAAAAATTAACTAATATTGAAAAGTTTAGAGAATGTTCTATTCTTAGACAAAAGAAATCAATTAGAGTTAATACATTGAAAATTTCTGTTAATGAGTTGAAAGAAAGAATAAAACATTTGAAGTTAAAACAAATTCCTTGGTGTAAAGAAGGATTTCTAGTTGAAAGTGAAAGAACAGATTTGGGTAATCTAGAAGAACATGGATTAGGTTATTTTTATGTTCAAGAAGCTTCTTCAATGGTGCCAGCTGAAGTTTTAAATCCTTTACCCGAAGATTTTGTTTTGGATATGGCAGCCGCTCCTGGCTCTAAAACTACACAAATTGCTGCTAAAATGGAAAATAAAGGATATATTATTGCTAATGATCCTGATTATTTAAGACAAAAACCATTAACTATGAATATTCAAAGATGTGGAATAATGAACGTGTTAATGACTACAATGGAAGGTAAACGTTTTGAAGGATTTAATTTTGACAAAATATTATTAGATGCTCCTTGTTCTGGAACTGGAACTATAAGTAAATCACCAAGAACAATATTAGAATGGAATCCTTATACTATTAAAAGATTGGCTGGAATACAAAAACAATTGATTATTACTGCTTTTAATAACTTGAAAGAAAATGGAACTTTAGTTTATTCTACTTGTACTTTAGAACCTGAAGAAGATGAAGGTATAATTTCTTATTTGTTAGAAAATAATGAGAATGCAAAACTTGAGAAAATTGAGTTAGATATTAAATCTAGTAAACCTGTTTTGGAATTTAATAATGAAAAATATAATAGTGAAGTTAAGAAATGTTTGAGAATTTGGCCACAGGATAATAATACGGATGGGTTTTTTGTTGCGAAGATTAGAAAAATTTAAATTATATTTCTTTTTGCATTTTAATTGCGTCATTGTAAGTATCTGGTGCTTCGCAAATTATTGTGCAATCTAAATTATTTTTTTTCAATTCATCTAAAATTTCTTTGAATTCTTGTATATCAATTGGAATGTGATTTCTTTCGCCTTTTTCTGTGTAATTTATTCCAGAGAAATGGCAGTGTAAATGTTTGAAATGTTTTATTTTGTTAACTATTTCTTTTATATTATAATTTTCTTGTTCTCTTGCTTTTAAATGTGCAAAATCTATACAAAAAGAACAGTTAGTTTCTTGAACTAATCTTAAAATTTCATCTAGTGAACCAAAAACATTTATTTTTCCTGTTGTTTCTGGGGTTAAAAGCACGTCCCAGTTATTTTCTTTTATTATCTTTTGTAATTCTATTATTTGTTCTTTTATAAATTTGTAAGTTTCTTCTTTTGAATCTTTACCATAAAATCCTGCGTGAAACACAATATTTTTTACTCCAAGTGAATTTCCTATCTCACAAGAGTCAAGAATTCTTTTTTTACTAGCTTCTAGTTTATCTTTTGAGTTTAGATTAATATAATAAGGAGCATGAATTGAAAGAGATATGTTAAACTTTTGTGCTAATTGTTTTATTTTTGTTGCTTGCTCTTTTTTTATGTAAATTCCATAAGTAAAGGCAATTTCTGCTGCTTTGATATTGTTTTTATTTAAAAACTCAAAGTTTGTTTCTATTTCTTTTATTCCTCCAATTCCGGCCGGGCCAATTTTTATCATTTTATATTTTTATTTTCCGATAGATTTAAATATTATTATTTTTTATTATTTGGTATGAAAAGAGAGGTTATATTTGGTTTGCTATTGATTATGCTATCTTCTTTTGTTGTTGCAGCTCCGCCTTCTTTCCATTTGTTTAGTGGATATGTAACTTGTGCTGACGGAAGTTTTGTTGATAATCATGTTTTAGATTTAACTGTTTATAATGGAAGTAATGTTTTTACTCAAACAACTAGCATTTCAAATGGTTTTTATTCTGTTTTAGTTGATGCCGATGTTGATTATCTTGTTAATTTTAGCGCTGGTGGATTTTATTTAGATCAATTTGTTTATCAAGCTTATGGATTTAGTGAAGATACTAATTTTAGTTTAGATGCAAGTCATAGTTTTTGTTTTGTTGCAGTTCCAACTTGTACAGATGGAATTCAAAATCAAGGTGAAACTGGTGTAGATTGTGGTGGTCCTTGTACTGCTTGTTCCGTTGCTCCTGTTACTGGTGGTGGCGGAAGTGGAGGAGGCGGTGGCGGAAGTGGAGGCACTACTCCTGTTGTGAATACGTCTAATCAAACTACTGGTACAATTCAATCTTGGGATTTAACTGGAACTGAAGTAAATATGGATCAGACTGAAACTGAAGAAGTTATTAGCGTGGGGGGAGATTATAATTTAGTTTTAGACGGAACTAATACTCCTTTTAGTATATATAGTGTTACGGAAGGAACGGTAACAATTGATATAGATGGTCAAACTTATGTTGTTCCTTTGGAAGGAAGTCAGGAGTTTACGATTGGGGATTATGAATTTCAAGTTTCATATTTAGATAGTTTAAATGGTAGAGCAAAAGTCTTGTTTAAGAAAATTAGTTTAAGAGGAGTTACTGCTTATTCAAGTAAAGAAGTTATTTACTTCATAATTGGTGCAGTTATTATTGGTGCAGGGCTATTCTTTGGAGAAAGAGTTTTAATGAAGAAAAATAAAACTAATTCTTCAGTTAAACCAAGTAATGTTTTAGATAAAAATCAAAAAAATGGAACATAAAATGAATAAAAAATTAAACTTTTTTGTAATAGTTTTTGTGGTTTGTTTAGTTTCATTTAGTTCTGTTCATTTTGTAAGTGCTGAAGATGGTTCCGTTTTTGAGAATATCTTTAAGAATTTTTTAAGTGCAATATTCCCTTTAGAAGAACCTCAACTTGCGCCGCTTGCAGTAAATGATTGTGCTGATGGTGTTCTTGTTTTAGGTCAATGTGACTTGGATGGAGCTTGTGACTCGGGTTGGACTTCGGCTACTGTCGATCCCAGTTTTCCTTGTCCTAGTGGAACGTGTTGTAGGTTGTTAAATAGTTGTGGAGATGGATTGGTTGATGCGCTTGAAGAGTGTGATGGAGCTAATTTGAATAGTCAAACTTGTATTTCTCAAGGATTTGATGTTGGAACATTAACTTGTTCTAGTTGTTCTTTTAATACTAGTGGCTGTATGTACGAAGTTGTTATGAAAGGTAATAATTACCTCAATGATACTTATGCTAGTTATGATGGTACTGGAGCAGATTTGTTACATTCAAGTGAACCTTTCCTTGGGGTTAAGTCTCAGTATTACTCTTCATTGATACTTCCTTCTTCTACTATTGTTATGAAATGGTATTTCCCTAGTATTCCTGGTGCTATTGTTAAAGAGGCTATCATGAATCTTACTCTTGTAACTTCTTCTGGCGTTGGGATATATAACACATCAGTTCACGCTCTTGGTGGAAATAATGTAATAAATCAAGTTAGTGGGTATAATGCTTCTTCTATTTTACCATGGATTCCGGTGCCTGCTGGAACTACTGTTAATGATGTTCCAATGGGTTTGGCTAATATATATCCTGCTGTTGATTATGTACTTGTTGATAATACATTGAATAGCGTTAAGCGGTATAATATTACTAAGTTAGTTAAAGATTGGAACAATGGAGTATATCCAAATCGTGGGCTTTTGATAAGAGGATATAATGAAGATGGATATAGACAATTTGCTTCAAAAGAGTTTGAGTCATTTAACCCTGCTTATGTTCCAACTCTTACATTAAGATATATTCAGTGTGCTGATGGAGATGGAGATGGATATAATATTACTGGTGGTGAGTGTGGTGTTATTGATTGTGATGATACTAATATGAGTATTTGGAAGTTATATAATTTATATTTAGATGGAGACAATGATTTATATGGTCAAAATTTACCCGGAGTTGTAGGCTCTCTTTGTGGAAATGATACTCTTCCTTCTAATTCATATCTTAATTCGGTTGATAGAGCTTTGGTTAATGGAGATTGTAATGATAACAATAATAATATTAATCCTGGTGAATTGGAAATGTGTGATAATGTTGATCAGGATTGTGATTCGACCCCTGATGATGGATTAGTTTGTGAATGTTATACTTTTTTTGATTGTGATGATACTAATACCTGTACTACTAATCTTTGTAATCAAGTTGCTGGAGTTGGTTCTTCTTGTAGTTTTGTAACTCTTCCAGATGCAACTTCTTGTGATGATGGTTTATTTTGTACTACATCTGATCAGTGTAATTCTGGAAATTGTAACGGTGTTTCAATAGATGTTGATGATAGTATTCCATGTACTGTTGATAGCTGTAATGAAACAATAGATGTTATAGAAAATATACCTGATAATAGTTTGTGTAGTAATAGTTTAGCTTGTGATGGTTCAGAAACTTGTGATGTGTCATCAGGTTGTCTACCTGGAACCCCTGTTGACTGTTCAGGTAATAATATATTAGGAGTAGCAACTTGTTCAAATGTTCCAGATGGAATAGATACTACTTGGGATTATAGATCTGCATTTACCTCAGTTTGTCAAAATCCAATCGGTGCATGTTCTATTGGAAGTAGTGTAGTTACTTCTTCATGTAATATGAGTACTGGTTGTGGTGCAGAATGTGACATAAATAATCCTTGTGTTCCAACTGACTGTGGTGGTCCAGATCGTTGTATAGTTTATGATTACTACGATTATAGTGATGATGTAGTTAATGATTGCTTGGCAGATTGTATTTGTGAGGCTAATATATGTGCTGATCCGATAATAACTTATAATGATCCTTCATGCATTACTTCTTCTTGTACAGATAATGTGTGGAATGGTGATGAAACTGGAATAGATTGTGGAGGTTCATGTCCGAATTCTTGTGTTATTCCGTGTGCTGACAATACTGATCCTTTAACATGTAATGCAGATTTAACTTGTGATTGGTGTTATGAATGTGAAAATAATGTTGGTCCGGTTTCATTAGTAGGAACACCTTCTTGTGTGGATGCAATAGAAGGTTGTGGAGTTTATACTTGTGATGCTGGAGTAACTTGTAGTATTCAAGCCCAATGTAGTGTTGGGGATGTAAGCAATGTTTTAAGTTGTGTAAATAATATGACTCAATTGAATGAAACTTTGAATTGTAATACATTAACTTGTGCTGATGAAACTGTTTCTAGTGAAACTAGTGCTTGTGGTGTTGGAGAAGTTTGTGTTGATGGATTTGGATGTGTTTCGGATGGATTAGATTATATAACTTATCCAGTAAATAATGCTGGTTGGAGACCATTTGCAATTCCTTTAGTAAACTTAACAAATAATGATTCATCTTTACTTAATGCAGATGTATTGTTGACTTATGATAATAGTTTAGGAAGATGGTTGATGAATTATATGAATGTACAACAAATTGTTGAACTAGAACCTGCAAAAGGATATTTAGCTTATTATTCTTCACCAAGAAATATTAGTTTGGTTGGAAATTTAGATAATACTTACAGGTATGATAATTTAGCTAATGATTGGAATTTAATTGGAGTAATGGATTCAGGATATACAATTGGTACAATTTATGGAGATTCTAGTTATACAGCTTATGGTTGGGATGTTAATAGTAATTTAGTTGACGTTACAGCTAATACTTTGACTATTGGAAAATCTTATTGGGTATATCCAGGAACGCCATTATACGCACCACCTTCATTCAATCTTTGGGATGCTGTGTTGAGGCTTTTTGGATTTAGATAGGAATGTTTATAAATTTTAGATTTTTATTCTTATTATTATGAAAAAGAGAGTTATATGGTTAGTTATAATTGTGTTGCTTTTATCTGCAATGCCTTTGGCTTTAACTTTTAATTATACTGGGATGGCTCTTATTCCTCCTTCATTAAAAGAAGAATCTTGTCCATGCGCTACATCTGATGGAGTTTTGGTTCCACAAAATAGTTGTTATAATGGAAATGATAGTAGTTTTATCCCTTTTTATTGTGAAGAGAGTTTTGTTCGTAATGAAGATGGAACTGAAAGTTCTGTTTGTTCATTAGTATCTTCTTGTAATCTTTGTGGTTGTCCTAGTAATAAAGTTTGTAATTTTAATTCTAATGATGGAACTTATTTTTGTACCTTTTATACTCCTGATATTCCTACTTCTTGTTTAGGGGGAACATTTACTGATAGTTGTTCTAGTGTTAAACCATTATATTGTAGAAATACAGTTTATAGTCATAGATGTGATATTTGTGGGTGTAGTTCTGGATATGTATGTAGTAATGATGGACATTGTTTAATTGAAAACATTGATAATCAAACTGATAATTCTAACGGATTGGTTTTATGGGATAATGTTAACCAAACTTATAATCAAACTGAAAATAGTGTTTCTTCTAGAGAGAGAAAAATTTTATTATCTGGTTCTAGAATAAATAGTGAGCTAGTATATACAAGAGATTTAGATAATATAATTGGAGTAGATAAAAATACTTTGGCATTGTCTGAGAAGAAAACAAAAGAAAATGCTGATAATTTACATGCACTTTATTTAACCAACGAAATTAGTGGTGAATTAGTAAAATCTGTGTTAAGTCAAGCTGCTAAACCTTTATTATCTCCAGAAAGTGGAAAATGTGTTGATTATTCTCAAGGAAGTTGTATTGGACTATCTAGTTGTTGTGATGGTTTTGTTTGTAATGCTGGTGTATGTGTTTCAAATTTAGATGTTAAAACTGAAAGTATTGATATTAATTTAAATGAAAAAGTTTTGAAGAGTGAAAATTCTGTTTCTAATTTAGTTGAAGTTAAATCTAATATTAATACAAATTTGAATGCAGTTAAATATGAAACTCATCCAAATTATGTAAAAGAGAATGAAATTCCTAATAGCGTTAATTTTGGTTTTTATGAAATAAAAGTTGATCAGCCTACAAATGCCGAATTATTTTTTGAAATAAGTAATAATGTTTTGATGTTGAACCAAATAGATTCAATTGGAGTTTATAGATTAGTGAATGATCAATGGGAACAATTAGAATTATTAGATGTGAAATATGATAATGAAAAAACAATTTTTAGCTTTAAAACGGATGGATTTTCTTATTTTGAAATAATTGGAACTAAAGATATACCAAGTATATTAACGGTAACTCAAGATACTCCACTATGGGCAGTTTACAAACAATCTTATGAATCTGGAGCTTCCATAGTTGAATTCTCTTTCGAAAATAAAGATAAATTAAGTTTTGGTAAAATCAGTGGAGTTCCATTTATTGATTTGGGATTTAATATATTTTGAAAGAGTTAGTTTTATATATGTATTTTTACAAGTTATTTTATGCTTGACATAACGCCTTCTAAATATGAAAGAGAACATTTAGAATTAAAAATTAAAGAATTTCTTTCTAAGTTTAAAGATTTGAAAAATATTAAAATTATTATTGGTGGTAGTTATGCTAAAAATACTTGGTTGAGCAATAATAGAGATGTTGATGTGTTTTTTAAGTTTGAGTATAAAAAATTTGTAGATAAAGATATCTCTAGTTTATTGAAAGATATTTTGTTAAAGAAATATACGAATGTAGAAACTGTGCATGGTTCTAGAGATTATTATCATATTATAATTGATGACGTGTTGTTTGAAGTTGTTCCGGTTCTCGATATTAAAAAAACTAGTGAAGCTAAAAATATAATGGATGTTTCGCCCATGCATGTAGATTATATTAAGAAAAAGTTAAATAGTAAAATGTGTGATGAAGTTAGAAAATTAAAATTATTTTGCAAGGCGAATGATATTTACGGTGCAGAAAGCTATGTTAGAGGTTTTTCTGGTTATGTTTTGGAAGTTTTGATCAGTTATTATAAATCCATTGAGAAATTAATGAAGAGTGCTAGTGAATGGAAAGACAAAGTAGTTATTGATCCTGCTAAATTGTATAAGAAAAATCAAGCTCTGATTTTATTAAATCAATCTAAAATTTCTAGTTTGATATTGATAGATCCTGTGCAAAAAGATAGAAATGCTGCTGCTGCTTTAAGCCAAGAGAATTTTTTAAAATTTGTTAATTTAGCTAAACAATACGATGGTTCTGAAAGATTTTTTGTTAAAAAAGAAATTGATGTAAAAAATCTAAAAGATTATATTGTTATTAAAGTTGAAGCTTTGAATGGTAAGGAAGATATTGTTTATTCTAAATTATTTGCTTTGTTTGAAAGAGTTAAAAATGAATTTATCTTTAGTGATTTTCCTGTTTCTAATTTTGGTTGGAAGTTTGACAATGGAATTTATTTTTGGTTTAAATCTTCTTTGATAGAAAAAACGAAAAAACATTATGGGCCAAGTTTAGATATGATTGAGCATGTTAAAGATTTTAAGAAGAAACATAAAAATACTAAGGTTGAGAATGGAAGAGTTTATGCTGTAGTTAGAAGAAAATTTAGTGATCCTGAATTATTTATTAAATATTTAATTAAACAGAAATGGTTTAAAGAAAAAGTTAAGAATGCTAAATTAGTTTAGCTTTTTTTATTAGATATTTTCCAGTATAAGAATTTTCCATTTTAATCTCGGCATCCAGAATATTTAATCTTTTTTTAAACAAAGGACAGTGTAAAACTAATGACTCATATTCACCACCTTCTCCAGCTATATTTAATCTATTTTTTTTATTTAATTCAACTAATTGTTTAATTTCTTTTTCCGTTATTTGTTTTCCTAGCCATTCTTTTGTTAAACCATCTGCAGCTATTGATGAAATTATAAATTCAAATTTATTTTTTAATAATTCATGTAGCTCTTGTTCTTGATCTTTGTGCCACAATGGAGAAAATACTTTTAAATTTAGTTTTTTAGCTATTTTTTCTATTCTTTCAGATTGATACTTTGAAAATAATGCACCTGTTGTAATACCATGAACATTATACTTATTTTTTGCTAATCTTAGTACTTTTTCTAAATCTTTTAGTTCACTTTCTTTCTTTCCTGTTGTTATTTGTGTTAGCAATGGGAGTTGAATAGCTTGTGCTTGTAATTTTGTTAAATTAATATTTGGTGTGTGGAACATAAATGAATCTAGATTTTTTGATTTAATTGTTATCAGACAAGATAAAGTATAACCTTGTTGTTGCATTAAATATGCTGAATAACATGAGTCTTTTCCAGAACTAAACAAAACTCCAAGTTTAATGAAATTTTTTAGATATTCTGTTTTTGTTTTGTTTTTTGCAAGTTTCTCTATTGCTTTGTCAAATTTAGAACCATATTGTGCTGCTTTTTTTGGTCTAAATGCGTATTTTTCTGGAATTCCATTTTTTAATGCTAGTTCTCTTAAAATTAATTTATTAATGTTATTTTTTATTTTATTTTCTGCTGGAATTTTTAGTGCATAATCTATTAACTCTTTTTCTAAAAATGGAGCCACTATTTTTAGTTTTAATAATCTAGTTATTGCAATATCTCTTGGTAAATCATTAGTAAAAGCATTTTGTAACTGTTCTTTTAAATCTTTGTTTAAATTTTTAGAAGATTTATGTCTAAAATAACCTCCGAATATTTCATCTGAGCCTAAACCAGAAATTACTAATGTTTGCTTGTCTTTCTTCGCTAATTCTGAAGCTACATAAATAGTAAGTGCTATTGGAGCGTTAATTGGTAATGGTTCTTGAACTAATGGAACTATTTTTTCTAAATATTTTGGAATTTGTTTTAATCCTACTATTTTGAATTTGTGTTTTAAATTTAATAATTTTGCCGTTTCTTTTGCATATTTTAAATCTTCTGAGTTTTCGTAAGCTGCTGTGTAACAAGTAAAATTATAATTTAATTTTTTTAGGTAGTAAGCTAACATTAATGAATCTATACCTCCTGAGAATAGTAGTGCTACTTTTTTACTCTTAGGAATTTTTGAAATTGATTTTTCTAATAAATTTTCTACTGTTTTCATATTAAATTTAAGTAAAAAATTGATTTATAAGTGTTTTGAACTAAACTATTTGACTTTTTTTGTTTTGTTTTTAAATATTTCGCAATCTTTTTTAAAGAAATGATTTGTTATACTGTACGGTTATAAAACAAATTTTAAATAGTCTTATCAATATTCTCACAAAAGTACTAATTAATGTATTTTAAAAAACTAGGGGGTATTATTAAATGGTAAAAGAAAAAAATGGTAAGGGGTTAGTGTTTTTTGTTTTGTTTGTTTTGATGTTTTCGATTAATTATGCGGTTGGTGCTGATGGACCAGTTTATTGTGAGACTGATAAAGATTGTGATTATTTAGATAATAGCTATTGTAATGGATTAAATTTTATGAATAATGATTGGAGTTGTGTCAATTCTAATAACATTTCTAGTTGTGAGTTAGCTTCTTCTGTTGTTGTATGTGATGATGCAGATTCTTGTACAATAGATTCCTGTGATGATATTGAAGGATGTAATGCAGAATTTTTTGATGAAATAGGTCCAACAACGTTTGATGTTTTAGTTGATCCAACTTATAATAATGGTTGGTTTAGTATTTTTGGAGTTACAGAAGATGAATGTTCTTATATTGCTGCTGCTGAATATTTTATGGGTGGTTCTGATATAACTTGTGGTATGGCAGGTAGTGGAACACGAATTTATCCTGCAGATGGAAGTTTTGATTTGGATAATTTTGTTGAAGAATTAGAAGGAAATAATATTTTAAGAGCTAATGATGGTTCTAATAGAGTTTGTATTCAAGCAATTGATACTGAAAATAATTTAGGAAATTGTGATTGTTATAATTTTGAATCGGATACTATTCCTCCTGAAATGATAATCAATGTGGTTTTAGATGGAGTTGAAAATCCTAGAGAATATTTGGTTTGTGGAAATGATCCTTTATTAGAAGCTACTATTTGTGATTCTGAATCTAGTATAGATGGAGCTGAATATTTCTTAAATATGTGGATACCTCCTATGGATTTACCTAATACTGGTTCCGGAATATGGATGGAATCTTTAAATCATTATAATAATCCGAATAATGGATTTCGTTGTTCTGATGTTGAAGGTTTAATTAATATTTCAGATTTAGAAGAAGGAACTCATTATATTAATCAGATTAGAGGAAAAGATGTGGTTGATAATTGGGGGAAGATATATGATCAGAATTTGAACGTTTCTTTCATAAAAGATACTACAAGTCCTCGTACGTCCAAAAATGGAATTCCTGTTGATGGTGCTATAGTTAGATGTTATGGTTACGAAGAAAATGAATCTGGAGTTAGAGCGGTTTCTAGGGATGGGTTAGACAAAGGTTGTTTTTATGTTAAGAGCGGAACAAATATTATTTTAGACGCGGATGATTTTAATCCAGATAATGATGAAGATGGTGGATATAATGATTTGCCTGGAGAGTATTCAGATGGAACTGTAATTAATTATATAGTATGGTATAAAGAGTTCGCTGAAGATGAATGGGTAAATCTTGAAAGTGGTTCAAGTGAAATTAATGGGGGATTAAATATTTCTTTAATTGAAGATTCTTATCATTTGATTGAGTTTTGGAGCGTAGATGCATGTGGAAATGAAGAAAGACATCATTTTGAGTTAGATATTGTTGATACTGCTGCTCCATTAAGTGAGAAAGGATTAATTGGGGAAGTAGTTGAATGTTCTCAAGAAGAAATAGATATGTATGGATATGAAGATTGTGCGTACGTTAATCAAGAAACATTCGTTGAATTAACTTGTGAAGATGTAATACCTCATCCAGTTGGAGATGAAGTAATTTATTATAAAATAGATTGGAAAGAAAATTGGGGAGATAATTGGACTTTAGGAGAATATATAGAAGGTTCATCAGTTTTAAGATTTAATTATGGAGAAGATTCTTTCCATAGATTAACTTGGTATTGTGAAGATGCTTTAGGGAATGTTGAGGGAGAACATATTGAGTTAGATTTAGTTGATTCAAGTGCTCCGGTTGTTTCTAAAGTATTAGGGGAGCCTAAAATACCTTTTATTGGAAGAATAGAATATAATCCAATTGATTACTATGATACAATGGATGATACTTATTATATAACACAAAATACTGAAGTTACGTTAAATTGTGAAGATTTTGGATCTCATCCAGTTGATGATGTAAAGATTTTCTATAAATATTATGTTAACGGAAGACTTTCTGTAAATTGGACTGAATATACTGGAACATTTGCATATCCTGAAGACTCTGTTCATGAATTATATTATTATTGTGAAGATGCTTTAGGAAATATTGGGGATGTACGTTTAGAAATTGATATTGTGGACACACAGGCACCTGTAACAAATAAGTATGTCGGGCAGCCAAATGTTTTAATCAATGAAGAATGTAATCCAGAAGAAGAAATTTGTGATTTTTGGGTAACACAAGAAACTCCGATTGTTTTGAATTGTGAAGATTTACAACCACATCCAGTTGATAATGTAACTTTAATGTACAGAATTAATAATGGAAATTGGAGTGAATATAGTGGGCCTATTAGATTTGAGGAAGATTGTGAACATACATTAGAGTGGTATTGTTATGATGCTTTAGGAAATTCTGAGGGTAGTGTGGAAGAACCTTTAGCTGAAATTGACAATGTTGATACTGAGCCACCAGTTGTTGATAAGTTTGTTATAAAGAATGGTGAGAGAATTTATTCACCAGAAGAAGGCGTTGTAACAATTGCGATTAAATCTGGAGAGCCTTTGAAGTTTTGTGCTGATGCATATGATATAAAACAAACTTTGGATCCAGGAATAGGTGTTGCAGAAGTGTTTGCTAGATGGAGTGTGCTTGATGACCCATCGATGATGTGGGATGAAACAGAACAAGCTTATTGTGTCGAAAAAACTGTTGATGGATGTGCATATATGCATTATGAGGTAAGAGCAGCAGATTTACTTGGTAATGTTGGTGAGTGGACAGATGGAATTGAAATTATAGTAGATGATGTTGCACCATCTGTTGAAGTGTTACAACCTCATGCTGGAGATTGGTATAGTGATGGAAAGACATTTACAGTTTATGCACCAGTAATTGATTTCGGAGGGGATTCTAATTTGTTAAATCCAAATGATTGCCCTGCGAGTGGTGTAAAAGAATGTAGGTTCTATGCTGTAGATTATGATTTTGAGGGAATAGATCAGGATAGTGTTAAAGATTTAGAGGATTATCTTGAAGAGTTATCTGAAATGGGTATAACTCCAACTGTTGTTGACTTGGGAACTGTTCAAGTGAGTGAAGGTGTAGTATGTAATGGTCAGTTGACAATTCCGGAAGAAAGTGGACTAACAGATGTTGCTTTCTTGTGGGTAGAAGTGGAAGATAACGCTGGAAATATCAATTCGTGGTTAGCATTTGATGCTTCCAATGATTCGATAACAATGAATATTGATAATGAAGGACCAAGAGTAATAGTAACTGAAATAAATGGATTAGAAAGAGTGGTTACAAGCGAAGATTATTTTACTGTTGAAGCAGATATTGAAGAGTTTAACTCTCAACCAGATAGTTGTCGTGGAGAAATTTATAAATTTGAAGAGGATAAATCTGAATCTGTAGAGATAATTATTAATGGGGAAATAATTGGATATGAATGTAGTATTGCTGGAGAAATTCCAACTTATATTGGAGGAGATTTGCTTGAAAGTGGAGAATATTATTTGAAGGTTGTTGCTTGGGATAATGAGGGTAACACTGGATATGATATGGTTTACTTTATGGTAGATAACCAACGACCAAATATGGGATTAATTAGTCCAACTGAAGAAGGAGTTTATGGTGAGGTAATACCTGTTTCATTATATTTAGAGGATGAGACTGGAATTGCTGATGAAACAGTAATGTTTAAGATAAAAGAACCTGGATTTTTAGGTTTTTGTCTTGGGGGCTGTGAAGAAACTCCATGGTTAGTTATTCCAGAATTTAATAATGGAATTTATTCGACAACTTTGAATGTTAGTGATTATGGAATTACTGGTGAGGTAAGTTATGCCTTTGACGCGTTGGCTTGTGATACATTATATGTTGAGGATTGGAAAGTGGATGGAAGCATTGTGATGAATGATAGAAATTCAATGCATTGTAGACAAATTAGTGCTCATGGTGCTTTTGAAGAACCAAGAACTCAGTGTAATGATGGAATAGACAACGATATGGATGGATATATAGATTACTTAAGTGATGAAGGTTGTGATGGTTCTGAGGATGATGATGAGAGGGATTCATACCCAGAATAAATTTTTTTATTTTTTAAAATTTTAAGAGGTGATCGCAGGAGTGAAAAAAATGAATAAGGTATGGTTGATAATGGTTATGGTGTTGTTTGCGACACCTGTTTTAGCGATTGATTTATGTATAGATCTTGTTGCGCCAGAAGCCCCAGAAAATTTGGGCTTTCAAGGAAATGTTGAATTATATTGGGATGAACCGAATGATAAACCCGACTGTAGTGGGATAGCTTATTATAAAATTTATAGGGATGGTTTATTTTTAGATAATTCTTTAAAAACTTCTTTTATTGATGGGCCTCTTGCTGATGGAACTTATGCTTATAAAGTGATAGCTGTCGATAAATCTGCAGATGCTCATGCGAGCCCAGCTTCTAGTATTAGTGTGACTATTGGTGGAAGCACAGATGGTGGAAACACTGGTGGCGGTGGCGGAGGAGGCTCTAGTGGTGGATCATCTGGAGGATCTAGTACCGTTAGTACTAGTGGAAAAGAAAGTACTCCTTTAGATGAGAGTGAGAGTTCTAAAGATTTCGAAGAAAGTATGAATGGCAATGAAGACGTGCTTGAAAATGATTTAAGTGGAATAACTGGTGCGGTTTCTGCTAATGAAGGAAATGGTAATCTATATGTTGGATTACTTTTCGCTTTGATTATTGTAGGATTGATAATATTTGGAGTTCATAAGAATAAAAAAGTCAAAGTTTCTTCTGAATCTCCTCTTTAATTTTTTTATTTTGATTAATGTTTTAAATGAGTCTTAAGATTGTATTATTACTTAATTTTAATTAATTTTATAAATTGAAGAATATATTAATTTTAGATGAAATTAATTATTTTTGTATTAATGCTTGTATTTATACCTAGTGTGTTTGCTTACGATGATTTGACTTCTTATATAAAACTTGGTGTTCCTTCTTCGTTAACAGATGGAACTGAGCTAAATTCTAGTCAATATGTTCAAATTAATCTTAGTGATGATTCTAAATTAGTTAGCCATTTAACTGGGGCAAACCCTTATGATTCTCAGATATTTCTTTTTAATATGAGTACTGAAATAAGTAATATTTCATTAATAGATTCAATTAATTTTACTTGGGAAGGATATGGTGAAAATTCTTCTGGTTATTATACTAATATTTCTATTTGGAATTGGACTGGAAGCTCATGGTATCAAATTAATGCTACTGATTTTACTAGTTTAGTTGATCAAAGCATATCTATATCTATAACTAGTGGGCTTAGTGATTTTATTAATTCAACTAGTGAGGAAGTTGGTTTTTTAGTTTCTTCTTTGAAAAATTATAGTTGTGGTTCGGGTAATACGGATAATGGAGATGGAACGTGTACGGCAACTTTAAGACCGGATGCTGCAGGAGATTTTACTGAGCTTACAACTCAATATCCTTCTTCGACTAGTCATTATGACAAAGTAGATGAAGTAACTGCTGATGGAGATACTACTTATGTTTCAAGTACAGCTGATAATGTATATAGTTTGATTAGAGAAAATAGTGTAAATTCTAGTGAATTACTTGCTACTCCTGTTGCAACTTATCAAACAGACACTTATTTTAGATCTACTAGACCTTCAGATAATAGTGCATGGACAATTAGTGATGTAGATGATTTACAAATTGGAGTAAGATTGGTTGGGGTTGCTACTGTGAATGATGTATATAATCTTTCAGCTTCAAATATTCCTGTAGGTTCAACAATAAATAATGTTACGGTTTATACAAGATATTTAATAAGAGACTTAGTTGCTGATGTAATAAGAGTAACTCAAGTTTATGCAGTAGTTGAATATACTAGTCCGTTTGTTTCTAATGTTTTGAATACAGATTATGTAAACTTGACTGTTCAAAATCAAGCGGTTAGTTCAAGTATAGTTTCTTCTGGGTCTTCTAGTTCTCCAGATGAAATTACTCAACGTCCAAGTTCAAATAGTTTAGACTTTTTTGTTTCTCTTACAGGTTCTGGTAAAACTAAAGAGGTGTTAGTTGAAGATAAATTAGATTTAAGAATAAAAAAGATTGAAATTAGTTCGAAATCTACTTTAAGAGGAACTATCGAAATTTTTGAAAAAGATGAAATTCCGGAAATTTGTTCTGGAAATAATTATATTTTATACAAAGGATATGAAATATTACATGATGATATCTTGAATAAAAATATAGAAAGTGTTTCTTTAATTGTAGAAATTGATGATAGCTGGATTGATAAAAACAAAATAGATAGAATAATTGCTTTTAAATGCGATGAAAAAAAATATTCGATTGATGTTAAAAAACTAAATAATGAAGAGTATGTTTTGGAAAGTGATGGTTTTTCTGAATGGTATGTTGTTGGCGTTCCTGGTGAAATGATGATTAGTGAAGAGGATGATGTGGGTAAAGGAGTAATAAGACTTTCTCCAGATAATCAAGTTATGGATGAAAAACCTAGCAATAATTATTTAATCCTAACTGGTTGGGTTTTAGTTAGTTTGTTGGTTTCTTTCTTATTTTTAAAATTGGGGTTAAACCATAAAAAGAGACATAAGAAAAAATAATAAGTTATGATTAAAAGTAATAATAAAAATTAGGGGAAATAGATAAACTTTATAAACGGTTGGTTTTTAAATTTAATATGAAAAATTTAGTTATGGGAATATTATTTTTGATAATTTTTGTACCTTTTGTTAATGCAATCTCTATTGAAAATCAAGAATTTGCTTTAGACATTCCTGATGTTGTAGAGAACGTTAAACCGTTACCAATTCCAATTAATGATGAATTAAATTTCATTGTTCATGGAGATACACATGCTGGTGATGATGGTGCTACTGCAACCCACAAAGAATTAGTAAAAAGATTTTTGGAATATAAACCTAGCTTGATATTTAATACTGGTGATGTTGTTCATGGTCAGTGGGGTGGTCCAGATAATTGGGATATTTTCCATAAGATTGCCGGTAAAGTCGTTAAATCAATTCCTTATTATCCTACTATAGGAAATCATGATGATCGTATTGGTGTAGAATATTATTTTGATTACTTCCCAAATTTACCTAATTCTCAAAAAAATGGAACTTATTATTATGTTGAACATCCTGATGCAATTTTTATTGTTTTGGATGTTGATAATGAATTTGAGGAAAGCAATAATGCTGATTTTACTGAACAAAACGTTTGGTTGGATCAAGTTTTAACTAATTATTCTAATAAAACTTATAAATTTGTTTTTTTCCATAGACCTTCTTATACTTCTGGATTTAGGGGAGCATGTCTTTGGGCAAGAGGATTTGATAGTACATTCCAAAAACATGGAGTAGACATTGTTTTTATGGGCCATGTTCATGCTTACGAAAGATTTTATATAAATGGAGTTCATTATATTGCTACTGGTGGGGCTGGTGGAATTCCACATACACTTGATGTATATCATGATTATCCAGTTGCAACTAGAGAATATTCAGAATTAACTTACAATTATGTTACTGTTAGTGGAGATGATAAATCAGTATTAATCGAAGCTAGATATCCAGATGGAAAAGTTTTCGATAGTTTTTCTATAACTCAAGGAATTCCTTATGTTCCGAACCCAGATGAATCTCTTAAAGCTATAAGCAAAGATAGTTCTCGTAAAAAGAGTATAAAGTTAAACAAATTAGTATTTTATAGTCCTAGTGTTCTTAAGGCTTAGTAACTTTATTTTTAATGAACCAATAAAAAAGAAAAAATTTTATAAACTCCTTTTCTTTGATATTAGTTGGTGATTGCGATTAAAAATAAAAATTTATTTATTTGTTTGTTTATGATTAGTATTTTAATTATAGTTCCTGTTGTTAGTTCTTCTTCATTTAATGATATTTTTAATGATATTACTGGTTTTTTTTCTAAATTAGTGACTGGTATGGCTGGAGCTCCAACTGGTGGATGTCCATGTACTGATGGTACTTTGCCATTTAGTTGTTCTAATGTTCAGCCCTGGTTGTATTGTTATCAAACAGGAGATAGTTGTTCTTTAGTGCAAGCTTGCGAAATATGTGGAAATTGTCCAGAATCTACGCCATATTGTAACTTGGATGATGGGATTATTGGAGAAGGAGTTTGCGATGCTGATTCTTCTGGAGATGGAATTTGTCAAGACGGAGAATCTTGCAGTGGAGAGTCTGATTGTTCTGGTCAAACTGGAGATCAAGCTGATTGTTCGACTAATTATTTTTGTGATTACGGAGTTTGTACTTCTTTGGTTGTT
Organism: Candidatus Woesearchaeota archaeon; assembly: GCA_018302135.1. Taxonomy (GTDB): domain Archaea; phylum Nanobdellota; class Nanobdellia; order SCGC-AAA011-G17; family PNOQ01; genus PNOQ01. The sequence goes on along the minus strand of JAGWAE010000001.1, from coordinate 33,696 downwards.
TGTGGAAATAATATAATAGAAGGAAGTGAAATTTGTGATGGGACTAGTTTGAATAGTCAGACTTGTATTACACAAGGATTTGATAGTGGAACTTTAACTTGTGCTGCTAGTTGTGCTGGGTTTACAACAACTGGTTGCCAAAATGATGTGATAATAAATGAAATTGTTGAAGAGGATAATAGTACAGATGTGACTGAAGAGGTTAGTAATTGTGGAAATGGAAGAATAGATAATGATGAAGAATGTGATGGAAGTAATCTTGGTGGATGGAGTTGTATTGAATTAGGTTTGTATTCTAATTCAAATTCGCTAGAGTGTGGGAATGATTGTTTATTAGATTTAAGTTCTTGTGTCGATGAGCATGAAGAAAATATAGTAAATAATGTGACATCTAATACTTGTGGGGGTATTGGTGGTATTTGTATGAATGGATGTATAGATGGATATGAAAGTGCTAATAATTCAAATTTTAATTTAGAATGTCAAGAAGATTTTAGTATAAGCAGTTTGGTTTGTTGTGTTGTTAGTGATGAACAAGATGGTTCAACAAGTCCGGAGTTTAGTGATATTTCCTCGGAATTAAAAGAATCATTAGAAGAAAAAAATGAAGCGAGTCAGACAGGATATTTTAATTCGGGAATAACTGAAGTGTTAACTTCACCAAAAGCAATCGGAGGAATTTGGATTGCATTTATACTGTCTGCTTTTGTTGTATTGATTAGTACTTATGTTCATAGAAGATTTATGGGAAGACGTAACCAAAAAGCTTATAAATAAGAATCTAATAATTAAAATTAACTGATTCTAAAGAGGTCATTTAAATGGAAGAAAACATTCAAGATGCGGTTAAGAAAGGAACTACAACTGTTGGTATAGTCTGTAAAGATGGAATTGTATTGGCAGCTGATAAGAGAGCTAGCGCAGGTTATATGATAGCTAACAAGAAGATGGATAAAATACATAGTATTAATGATAACATGGCAGTAACAATGGCAGGTTTAGTATCTGACGCTCAACTTATAGTTAAGCTAGTTAGAGCTGAATTAAGATTGAAAAAAATAAGAACTAATGAGGAACCAACTGTTAAAGAAACTGCTAATTTATTAGGTAATATATTATATCAAAATATTAGAAAAATGAGTATGGTACCAGGTATTGTGTCTTTTTTACTTGGTGGAAAAGATGATAAATGTTTTGGCTTATATGAAATTGGAGTTGATGGTAGTATAGCTGATACTGATGATTATGTATCGACTGGTTCTGGTTCTGTGTATGCTTATGGTGTTTTAGAAACTTTATATAGTAAAGAGATGACATTAAAAGAAGGTGTTGCATTAGCTAAAAAAGCTATAAATGCTGCAATACAAAGAGATATGCCTACTGGTAATGGTATAGATATATTCACAATAACAAATTCTGGAGTTAAAAAAATAGAAACACAACTTCTTAATGTAAAAATAGAATAATTTTTTCTTTTTTCATAAATTAAAGAATGGCACTAAAAATAATAGAAGAAATAAAGTCAATGCTTCCTAAGGATGCAGGTATTACAGATATTGAATTCGAAGGAGCTAACATTGTTCTTTATACAAAGAATAAAGAGTTCTTTTTAGAACCGAATGGATTAATTAAAGAAATAGTTGAGCATATAAAAAAAAGAGTAGAATTAAGAGCTGATCCTTCTATGCCTTTAACTATAGAAAAAGCTGAGAAGAAGATTAAAGATTTGATATCTTCTGAGGCTGGAAATTTAAATCTTTTATTTGATCCTCAAAGGTCTCAAGTGATTATAGAAGCTGAAAAACCAGGAATTGCGATAGGTAAAGCTGGAGAAATTTTAAAAGAAATTAAAAGAACAACTTATTGGGTTCCAATCGTTAGAAGAATCCCATCATTAAGATCAAAATTAATTGAAAATATAAGACAAGTATTATTTGAAAACGATGATTATAGAAAAAAGTTTTTGAATAAAGTTGGTGAAAGGATTTATGGCCAAAAAAGGAAAGATAAAAAAACTGCTTGGGCAAGAATTTCATTCTTAGGAGCTTCAAGACAAGTTGGAAGATCATGCTTTTTATTACAAACTGAAGAATCTAAAATATTAATCGATTGTGGTATTAATGTTGCTGCAAGAGATGAAGATCAATATCCTTATTTAGCTGAAGTAAAGATGGAAGAATTAGATGCAGTTGTTTTAAGTCATGCACATTTAGATCATTGTGGTTTAATTCCTTTATTATATAAATATGGATATAAAGGACCAATTTATTGTACTGAACCTACAAGAGATATTGCAGCATTGTTATGTTTAGATTTAATTTCAATAGGCCAAAAAGAAACTAAGGCTATTTTATATGGTTCTAATGATATTAAAGAATTTGTAAAACATACTATTACATTAGATTATGAAGAAGTTACTGATATTACACCAGATATAAGACTTACTTTTTATAATGCAGGTCATAATTTAGGTAGTTCATTATGTCATTTTCATATTGGGGAAGGGCAACATAATTTTGTTTATACTGGAGATATGAATTATGAGTTGAGTAATTTATTAGCACCAGCAAATACTAGATTTCCAAGATTAGAAACTTTGATGATTGAAGGAACTTATGGAAGCAAAGAAGATGTATTAGCAACTAGAAAGGAATCTGAAGATTATTTATTAAATATAATTAAGACTACTTTTGAACGTGGTGGAAAAGTATTATTACCTGTTCTTGGTGTTGGAAGATCACAAGAAGTTATGATAATTATTGAGAAAGCAATGAGTGAAGGATTACTTCCAAAAATACCAATCTATATTCAAGGTATGGTTTGGGATGTGACTGCAATACATACAGCTTATCCTGATTTTTTTAATAATAGAGTAAGACAAGCGATATTCCATAAGAATGAAAATCCTTTTTTGTCTCCTATTTTTAAATCAGTTGGTTCACAAAAAGAAATGAAACAAGTTTTAGAAGAAACTGGACCATGTATAGTAATTGCAACTTCTGGTATGTTAACTGGCGGTGCTAGTGTTGAATATTTCAAAGAAATGGCTGAAAATTCTAAAAATAGTTTAGTTTTGACTTCTTACCAAGGTGAGGGTTCATTAGGTAGAAGATTACAGCAAGGTGAACGTGAAATATTGTTTAATGATGGAAATAAACAATTTCCATTACATGTTAAAATGGATCTTTATTCTATACATGGATTTTCTGGGCATTCTGATAGAAATCAGTTAATGAATTACATATCTAGATTGATGCCTAGACCTAAGAAAGTCATTGTAATTCATGGTGAAGCTAGTAAAGTTTTGGATTTGGCTAGCTCTATACATAAAACTTACAAGATAGAAACTGTTGCTCCTAAGAATTTAGAAACGTTGAGATTGTTTTGATATTGTAACTACTTCTAAGTTATTAAAATAGAAAGATTTATATAGTTAAAATTGCCTGAGAATCTTATGAAAACAGCAATTTTAATTGGCTTATTGCTTTTGGCAATAGGATGGTTAGCACATGATGTTTATAGTGTAGCCTATGAAAAGCCTTCTATTTTTGTTTCTAAGGAAAGAATATCTCCTTCAGATAGAATTCAAGATAGTGATTTGTTAATGTATGAAGATAGGATAATAATAAAAGTTAATGATGCTAATTGGGCTAAATATACAGATACTAATTCTATGGATCCTTTATTGGATGTTAATAGTGTTGGTATAGAAGTTCAGCCTAAGTCTGAGTTAGATTTGCAAATTGGAGACGTTGTTAGTTATCAAGCTAGTTGGACTGATGGTTTAGTTTGTCATAGAATTATTGATATTGGATACGATAAGGACGGATGGTATGCTATAACTAAAGGAGATAATACTAGTGTAAATGATCCTAACAAAGTTAGATTTGAACAAATAAAATATGTTTTAGTAGGAGTGTTATATTAAAAATGGAAGTTAAATGTGAAAAATGCGGAGCTTTGTATGTTTTGAATGGTAATGCACCAAAAACTATGAAATGCTTTTGTAGTGGTCTTAAATTTAAGACTGTAAAGAATTAAAAACAATTCTTATATCAACTGCTTTTCCTTCTTTTTCGTTTAATATGAATGGATTAATATCTAGTTCTTGTATGTCTTTATGTTTTGATGGAATTTTTGAAATATTAACTAGTGTTTTTATTAATAATTTTGTGTTTAATTTTTTGTTACTGAAATTGTAGAATAATTCTTTTGATTTTAGACTATTAATCATTTCTAAAGCGTCTTTTTCTGTGATTGGACATTTTCTAATAGATGTATCTTTTAGTAGTTCAGTGTATATTCCTCCAAGACCGAATAAAATTACATGATTGAAAACTGGATCTTTCTTTATTCCTATTATTAGTTGTTCACCTTCTATAAATTCTTGAACTAAAATGCCTTTAATATTAATTTTTTTTGATAAAATTTGTAAATTGTTAAATTCTTTAACTAATTGTTCATTAGAATTAACAATACGTACTCCTTTTATTTCTGTTTTATGAATGGCTTGATCAGAAATTATTTTTAGAACTAATGGTGGTTGAATTTTTATTTCTGATAAAACGTTAACTAATTGTGATTTAGGTAAATCTATATATTTTTCTAGAAAATGTTGTGCTTCGTATGAATTTAATATTTTACTCATTAAGTTAATATTTATTTTTTTGTTTTAAATAGTTAACTGTTAGAATTGTTCTTGGCACTCTGTATTTATTGTGTGCCATTTTTCCCATGGACTAGTTCTATCTAAACGTTGTGTAGAAGAACAGCCAGTTTCCTCGTTAACTGCAACTCTTGTGCTGTCATCTAAAGGTACAGTATATCCAATACGAACTTTTTTTGTTGAATAGAAATAAGTTCTTCCATTTGAATCTGGTTTAGATGAAACTAAATAGAATCCTGCTTTATAATTTTTGAATGGAAATTCCCAAGTTTCAAACTCTCTTCTTTCTGTGTCTATTATTTTGGGCCCTTCTGCGTTACATCCAGCTAGAATACCAACTAATGTTAAAGGTAATACTGTTTTTATTATTTTTTGTTTAATTGACATTTTTATTTCCTTAATCTTTTTGAAAATCAATCATTTATAAACCTTTCGTTTTTGTAACTACTTATAAGTTTATATAATATTATACGTCTATGATAATTAAGATTAGAGTTTTATTGTAGTCGTATACGATAATTTTATATATTCAAAATCTAAAAATTATATAGATGAAAGAGTTTTTTAGGCCTAAAAGTATAGCAGTTATAGGAGTATCTAGAGAAGAAAATAAAATTGGGCATGTTATTTTTAAAAATTTATTAGAAGCTAAGTTTAAGGTTTATCCTATAACTCCTAATGCGCAAGAAATACTTGGTGTTAGATGTTATAGTTCTGTTGCTGAAGTTAAAGATAATATTGAATTAGCAATAATTTGTGTACATCAAAGTTTGGTAATGAGTATATTAGAAGATTGTAATTATATGAAAATAAAAAATGTTTTGATAATTAGTTCTGGGTTTAGTGAAGTTGGAAATGTAAAAGCAGAAGAAGAATTAAAAGAATATACAACAAAGAATAACATTAGAGTTATTGGACCAAATTGTTTAGGTTTATATGATGCTTATTCTAATTTAGATTGTATATTTATACCTAAGGAAAAATTGAGAAGGCCAAATAAAGGGGGAGTAAGTTTTGTTTGTCAATCTGGAGCTTTAGGTGGAGCTGTTTTAGATTTGTTGGCTAGTAAACATGTTGGTTTTTCTAAGTTTATTAGTTATGGTAATGCTGTTGATATTAATGAGTCAGATTTACTTCAATATTTGAATAAAGATAAACATACTAAAGTTATTTGTTTATATGTAGAAGGAATAAAAAATCCTGAAAAGTTTTTTAATATTTGTAAAAAAATAAAAAAACCTATTATTGTTTTGAAGGGTGGATTAACTGAAAAAGGTAGCAAAGCTGCTATGTCTCATACTGGATCTATGGCTGGTGAAAAAGAAGTGTTTTATGGAATCTTTGATCAGTTAAACTTAGTTAGGGTTGATAGTTTGGAACAAATGTTTGATGTTGCTATGCTTTTTGATAAAGAAATAAAATTGAAAGGAAATAAAATTTTAGTTTTAACTAATGGTGGTGGTTTTGGAATTATTAGTGCGGATGGTATTGAACTCTCTAAAAACTTGAAAATGACTGAACTCTCTTTAAATGTTAAAAGAAGATTATGGAAAGAGTTACCCCCAACTGTTAACATTGGAAATCCTTTGGATATTGTTGGAGACGCGAATGATGAAAGGTATAAATTTGCTCTAGAAAATGTAATGAATGATAAAAATGTTGATTGTGTTTTAGTTATTGTTTTGTATCAAACTCCTACTTTAGATGAAAAGGTTTTGGAAGTAATAGCTAAATTTAACAAGAAACCTATGATATTAGTTGCTACTGGTTCTAATCCTGAATATTTAAAAAATTTAAATTTAGTTAGTTTTGATTTCCCTGAGAAAGCTATTAGTGCTTTGGATAAGTTAGTTGGGTATTATAATAAAAGATAATTTTATAAATCTAGTTTTCAAAAATTAAATGAAGGTGATAATTAACATTCTTATTGGTGGCCAAGCAGGCCAAGGAATTAACAAAGTATCTAAGATAATTTCTAGTATTGTAGCAAAAAAAGGTTATTACACTTTTAATTATAGAGATTATCCTTCTTTGATTAGAGGAGGACATAATTTTAATATTTTAACAATATCTGATGAAAGAATTAATAGTTATACTAACAAAATTGATTTTATTTTAGCATTGGATATTGATACAACAAAAATACATGAAAATAAATTAAATCGTAATTGTATTGTTTTAAATTTTCAAAGTTTTATTGGTTTAGGAAGAAATACTAATGTTGCTTTGGCTGGTGCTTTGATAAAACTGTTAGGAATAGAAAAACAAGATTTATTAAATGAAATTAAAAAAGAGTTTGGAACTAAAGAGGCAGAACATGCAGCTGAGAAAGGTTATGATAGTCAAGGAAGTATAATTAAATATCATTTAAAAAAATTAAAAAATAAAATAAATATTTTAGATGGTAGCGAAGGAGTTGCTATTGGTGCTGTAAATTCTGGATTGAATGTTTATTTTGCTTATCCTATGACACCAGCTACTCCATTGATGAATGATTTGGCTAGAAAAGTTTTGGTTATACAGCCAGAAAGTGAAATTGCTGTAATTAATGCTGCTTTAGGTGCAAGTTTTGCTGGAGCTAAAGTTATGATTGGTACTTCTGGTGGCGGTTTTGATTTGATGACTGAAGGTTTAAGTTTTCAAGGAATGTCTGAAGTTCCATTAGTTGTTTATTTAGCTTCAAGACCTGGGCCTTCAACTGGAGTTCCAACTTATTCTGGGCAATCTGATTTGAACATTGCTTTACGTGGAGGCCATGGTGAATTTCCTAGAGTTGTTGTTGCTCCGGGCGATCCTGTAGAATGTATTGAAAAAACTAATGAATCTTTTTATTTAGCTGAAAAATTTAAATGTTTGAGTATAATATTATCTGATAAACATTTGGCTGAGGGTGAATACGGAAGTGATTCTAAACCAAATAGATCAATAAAGTTTAGTGTTGCTAGAAAAATTCCTGGTGAAGGATTAGTTAGAGCAACTAGTTATGAGCATGATAAATATGGAAATACTACTGAGGATTCTGTGATTGTTAAAAAAAATAATGAAGCTAGATTATTGAAATATAGTAAAATAAAAAAAGAAGTTAAAAAATTTGAAATGATTAAAGTTCATGGTAAAAAAAATAGCAAAAATTTAGTTATTGGTTTTGGAAGTACTAAAGGTGTAATATTGGATGCTATTAAAGACTTAGATTATAAATTTTTACAAGTTTTATATTTAATGCCAATGAGTTCTAGAATTAAAAAAGAAATTCAGAAAGCTAAAAAAGTTGTGCTAGTTGAAAATAATTTAACTGGACAACTTGGAAGATTAATTAGAGAAAGAACTGGAATTCAAATTGAGAAAAGAATATTGAAATATGATGGAAGGCCTTTTTTGGCTGATGAGTTGAGGAAGGAGTTAGGAAAAATATGATTTTTGAAACTGAAAGATTAATCTTGAGAAAACCTAGAAAAACTGATTGGAAAGATGTGGTCGAAGGAGTAAAAGGATTGGAAGTCTCAAAAAATCTTGCTACAGTTCCTCATCCGTATAAGAAAAAAGATGCCCTTTGGTGGATTAATAGAACTATTAAAAAATGGAGAAAAAAACAGAGAGAGGGTTACACTTTTGTAATTGAATTAAAATCTGAAAAAAAAGTTATAGGCGCAACAAGCGTAGAAAATATTAATTACCAAAATAAAACAGCTATTACAGGTTCTTGGATAAATAAAAAATATTGGAAAAAGGGATATATAACAGAAGCTAAAGTTCCAATACTTGATTTTGCTTTTGATAAATTAAAATTAAGAAGATTAGAAAGCCAAGTTTTTACAAATAATAAGGCTTCAAATTCTATGGCCATAAAATTTGGATTTAAACGAGAGGGAACTAGAAAAAAAGTAACTATTTGTAAAGCAGACGGTAAGATTTATGATGATAATATATACGCGCTTTTTAGAAGTGATTGGAGAAAGGCAAGAGCTAAAATATTAAGAGGTAAAAAATGAATCTATCTACTGACTACAAAATAACTTGGTGTCCTGGATGCCCTAATCATATGATTCTAGAATCTAGTAAGAGAGCTTTTAATAGTTTAATTAAGAAAGGATATAAAAAAAATGATTTTGTTATTGTTGCTGGAATTGGTTGTCATGGTAAAATTTTTGATTATTTGAACTTAAGTGGTTTTTACGGATTACATGGCAGAGCGTTAGCTAGTGCTTTTGGAATTAAAATTGGAAATCCTAATTTGAAAGTTGTTTGTTATGCTGGTGATGGTGATACTTATTCAGAAGGTATGGAGCATTTTATTCATGCTTGTAGAAATAATAGTGATATGACTTTGATAGTACATGATAATCAGTCTTTTTCTTTGACTACTGGTCAAATTACTCCAACTTCACAACTTGGTTTTAAAAGTAAAATAGAACCTAATGGTAATGAAATACATCCTTTAAATCCTATAAAATTGGCTTTAGTTTCTGGTGCTAGTTTTGTTGCTAGATGTGATGCTAGAAATATTGAGCATACAGCTAAGATTATTAAAGAAGCAATAGAACATAAAGGATTTGCTTTTGTTGAAATATTACAAACTTGTATTATATTTAATCCTAGTTTAGATCATGCTAGAAAATATATGTATAAAGTTGATAATGGAAGTAATATGAAAAGAGCTATGAAATTGGCTGATGAATGGGATTATGCAACTAGAAATGGAAGAATTCCTATTGGAGTTTTGTATAAACATACTAGACAAACATTTGAAGAAAAACATGATGTTTTAGTTAGTTTGATGAAGAAGAAAGTTGGATGGAAAGGTTAATTTTATATATTTCAATTTTAATTTTTAGTTAATGAAAAAAAATAATATTAATTTAATTTTAAAAGAATTAAAGCATAAGAAAATGGTTGCGCTAGTTGCTCCAAGTTTTGTTGCTGATTTTGAATATCCTAAAATACTCTCTCAGTTAGAAAAATTAGGTTTTGACAAAATTGTTGAGTTAACTTTTGGTGCTAAATTAGTTAATAGAGAGTATCATAAAATATTAAAAAGTTCTAAAGGATTAGTTATAGCTACAGTTTGTCCAGGAATAGTTGAAGTTGTTAATAAAAATTATCCAAAATATAAAAAGAATTTGATTAGAGTTGACAGTCCTATGATTGCTATGGCTAAAATTTGTAAAAAAATTTATCCTAAACATAAAACTGTTTTCTTGTCTCCTTGCGATTATAAAAAAATAGAAGCAAATAAATCAAAATATGTTGATTATGTAATAGATTATGAACAATTAAGAGAAATTTTTAAAGAAAAAAAGTTAAATAATATTAAACCAAGTAAAAAAATATTTGATAAGTTCTATAATGATTATACTAAAATTTATCCTTTGGCTGGGGGATTAAGCAAAACTGCGCATTTAAATGATGTTATTAAAAAAAATGAAATTAAACATATTGATGGAATAAAAAAAGTTATGCAGTTTTTAGATAAACCAGATAAAAAAATTAAATTTTTGGATGTGAATTTTTGTGTTGGAGGTTGTATTGGTGGGTCACATACTTGTAATTTATCAATTGCTAAAAAGAAGAAGAGAATTATTGCTTATTTAAATAAAGCTAAAAGAGAAAGAATACCTTTATCAAGAAGAGGAACTTTTGAAAGAGCTGAAGGTTTGAAGTTTACTTACTAACTTTTATTGCTTTTGTTGGACAGTTTTTTGCTGCTTTTTCATTACAACCAATTTCTTTTGGATTTTTATCTACTGGCACTGATTTGTTATTTACCATCTTAAAATTTTTACAGATTTTTACACATTCTCCACAACCAATACATTTGTTTTTGTCTACAGATACTTTTACCATTTTAACCTCCTTATATTAATAGTAACGAAATTAAAAGCCCAGCGAAACAACCTGCGCTTATGAATGGCATAGCTGGATAAAATTTATTTTTCTTGCTGTAAATCAATAATAACAATAATGCTAGTGACGTAGTGAATATTGAAATCAATGCGTGTAAAACTGAATATTTCATTAAAACTACACCAAAGAATATCATAGGGAATCCAATATCTCCACCACCAAGTATTGCTGCTTTTTTGCCTTTATTGTATGGAATTAACAATCCTGCAAACATCCTTGACTTTGTTTGGAATTTTGCGAGTTTAACCATATGTTTTGTTTTCCAAACTGCTATGATATCATAAATTGATATTAATATTAATAACATACAAGCTGAGAAAATTGTTAGAACTGGAGAAAATATAGCTGCGATTCCACTGTAAATAAATAATTCTGAAAGATTTTGTGAAACTAATGATAATCTTAATACCCTATATAAAACTAATCCTAAAGCAATTATGAATGCAGTTAATTCATTGAAGAATGCAGTCATTGCTATTGTTAGTAAATATAGTGATGCAAAAATAAACCAGGCTTTCCAAACTTTCATTGCACCTAAATTGATAATTATTAGTGCAAGACCTGTTGCGATTAGAATTGAAATTATTAAAGAAATGTAACTAAAATTATCTTGAAATTCTGGTCTTTCTATTCCGAAAGGTAAACTTTTTTGGTTATACTTATCTATTATTACTAAACCAATTAATTGAGCTAATAAAAATAATGAGACTAATGCTATTGTTACAAGTTTATTATGTTTCATTAGTCTAAAATTTAATTAGTTGTTTATATAATTTGCTAAAAAATGGGGCTGCAGGGATTTGAACCCTGATCCTTCGGTTGCTCTAATTTTTCTGGAGCCGAAGACACTACCGGCTTATGCTACAACCCCGTGAAATTAATAGACTTATTACGTTTTATAAAGATTGTCTTTGGTAATATTTTTAAACTAATAATATAATTATTGCGTTATGGAATGGTTTTATTTTGCGGGAATATCTGCTATTCTTTCTGCATTTGCTGCAATAATTGAGAAAAAAGCTTTGTTTAAAGATAGAGCTTTAGATTTTGTTTTAGTTTTGGCAATTTTTAATATGATTTTAGCTTCAATATTTTTGTTTTATATTGACTTTTCTAAAATAACTAGTATTAGTTTAATTGTATTATTGTTTAAAGCTGTATTAAATGGAATTGCTTTTGTTGGAGTAATGTTTGCTATAAAAAATTTAGAACTATCAGATGCTTTGCCTCTACTTGTGTTAACTCCTGGTTTTGTTGCGTTATTTGCTTGGATATTTTTGAAAGAAAGTTTAACTAATTTAGAAATATTTGGGTTATTCTTATTAACTTTAGGAGTTTATATTTTTCAGACTAATCGAAGTTTATTAGATCCTTTTAAGAAATTAAAAAAAGGATATAAATTTATTATTTTGGCTTTGACTTTGTTTACCATAACTACTATACTAGACAGAGTTTTGTTAAATAAATATAAATTACAGCCAACTGCTTTAATGAGCTTTCAACACTTTTTCTTCTTTTTTATATTTTTAGCTATGTTTTTAATATTTGATAAAAGAAAAAATATTAAGAATTTTGGAAAAACTCTTAGAAGAGATTGGATTTTAATTTTAATATTGAGTTTGGTAACAATTGGTTATAGATATTTTGAAATATTGGCTATAAAAACTACAACTTCAACTGCTTTAGCCTTGGCAGTTAAAAGAACTTCAGTGTTTTTTGCAGTTGTAATTGGAGGAGAATTGTTTAAGGAACATAATTTACTAAAGAAAACAATTGCTACATTGTTGTTGATTATTGGTGCTATTCTTGTTATTAGGTTTTAGAAAGGAACTTCTTCTGTTCCTTGTATTTCTTGGATGTTTGTTCCTAATCTTTTTTCAGATTCAACGAATGAATCAATCCAGTTTTCATGGTCTTTGTCTTCTATCATAAGTATTGGAAATTGTGTTAGAGTTGTTAATGATTCTGCTGGTGAAGTTCTTACTGTAAAATTTTCTGGTGATAACTTTCTAGTAATTTTGTAATTTTCTGGGCTTAAATCAAGCATATCAATTATTTTTTCTGGATCTTGAAATAAACTTCTTATTGCAAATTCTCTTGCCATCGTACAATCTTGATAATCTGATTTCCCATACCTATATCCTAACGTTTCTTTTATATTTCCATACCATTTTCCATGTAAGTACAAGAGTATACTCAATGGAATTTTTAATGAATACATTGTCGATAAACTTAAATCTTGTATTATTTCTTCACCCGAGCGTATTGTAGCCGTTTTATCTTTTATTCTCTGAAATGCGTGTCTGTATATTGCAAAGTAAACTGAATGTGCTGGACTTCTTAGTTGTATTTTTCTATATCTTTCTGTTTGTTCGTCAAAAATATGAAGTGATGAACCGCTTTTGCATCCCTTTGCTTCACCTATTGATTTTCCAATGTTTACTATATCAGGTTTTATAAATAATTCATCTTTTGGTTTATTTTCCCAGTTTATCATTTGTTCGAGTTCTCCAAAATCAATATCTAATTGAGCCGGATTTTCTCTTATTGACTTTCCATCAAGTACTATTCCTCCATAAAATGCTCCGCTTAATTCTTCGTAAAATTTGCCCATGAGAACATGTTTTGCTTTACTAATATGGTCACAATAAATTGACACTTCTTCTCTATTAGGGGTTAAAGTTTCAGTATAAGCATGGGTTGATTCTTCGAGAAATTTTTTGAGTGGTTTGCTTATATATACTCCCGTTCTTTTTATTCTTTTTTTAGGAACTTGAAGATTAGGCGTTTTTTCCATCAAGGTTTTGAACTCGATGTGTTTTAAAAGTATTTCCATAGTATTTAGAAATCTTTAAATAAACGTTAATTTAGTTCTATTTTATGACAATCACACCGTATGAAGTGGAAGGAGAAGTTGACTATAATAAAGCAGTCAAAGAGTTTGGAGCTAGTATTATAGATCACAAATTAAAGACTAAGCTAGCTGGTATTAGATTAATTGATAAAGAAATATTTTTTGCTCATAGAGACTTGGATAATATATTAAAAAAAGATTTTGCTATTGTTTCTGGAAGAGGCCCTTCAGAGAAATTAACTTTAGCACATCTGCAAATATTCAAATTTGTTAAAGAAATGCAGGATAAATTTGGTTGTAGAGTTTTCATTCCTTTTTCTGATGATGAAAAGTTTTTGTTTAAACCTGAGTTAAGTTTAGAAGATGCTAAAAAACTAGCTTATGAAAATGCTTTGGATATAATAGCTTTAGGTTTTGATCCTAAAAAAACTGAGATTATAATTGATTTTGAAAATATGAATCAAGAATTGTATAATTTGGCTATAAAATGCTCTAAGACTATGACTTATAGTACTGTGAAATCTGCTTTTGGTTTTAAAGATGATAAAAATATAGGTATTGGTTTTTATCCTGCAATGCAAATTGCACATATATTATATCCAACATTGAAATATAAAGTTCCGAGTTTGGTTGTGGTTGGTATTGATCAAGATGTTTTTATTAAATTGGCAAGAGATGTCGCATATAAATTAAAGATGCCTAAACCTGGTGATATATTATCTAAATTTATGCCGGGGTTACAAGGTACTGTTAAAATGAGTGCTTCTGATCCATTGTCTGCTATTTATACTAGTGACAGTGCCAAAGAAATTGAATATAAGATGAAAAGAGCTTTTTCTGGTGGGCAAAAAACTATTGAGGAACATAGAAAACTTGGAGGAAACCCCGATGTTGATGTTTGTTATCAATATTTGAATTTATTTTTAGAAGAGGATGATAAAAAATTAAAACAAATACATGATGATTATAAATCTGGTAAAATGTTGACTTCTGAATTGAAAGAATATACTATAAAAAAGCTACAAAAGTTTATGGCTGAACATCAAAGAAAAAGAGAAAAAGCCAAGAAAGAATTAAATGATTTTTTAGTTAAGAGTAGTAACAAATAGAAAGTTTTATAAAATACTATTTAGTACTGATTTTTATCATGGTAAAGAAAAATATTGTTATTGATGAAGATGAAATTAATGTTCCTGAAGAGCGTAGTTTTTTAAGGAAATATACGGGTCCGATGATAATTAGTGCATTGGCTGGAGCTGCACTTATACTTTCGTGTGATAATTGGTTTAGGTCAACGCAGAATTATTCTTCTGACCCTACTAGTGAAACTGTGGAATATTTACCTGATTTAAAATCTACTGAAAATGATAGCCTTAAAAATAGATTAATAGATGCTGCAACTGCTAGTATAGGTCTAGAAGCAGTAGTTGATTCTTCAAATGAATCTTCTTTACTTAATCAATTTTTAGATAGTTGTTATAAAACTTATGATGTAGCTCGTGCAGATAGTCTTTATGGTGAGATTATTCAAAAAATTCCTGTTGATAAAAGGTACAGATATTTTGAACTAGATACTATGCTTGGAAATTTATATTTAACTAAAGGAAATTATTCTATGGCACTTAAGCATCTTGAACGTGCTGTTATTGATGGGGAAAAAACTTTTAATGAAAGTGAAGATTTTAAACAGACGTATATTGCTGCGTTGATAACATACGGTTCTACTTTGAGAGATTTTGGGCTTACTGATAAATCTAAAAAAGTTTATGAAAAGTATCAAGAGTTAATTGATAATAACTAAATCCTTTCTTATTTCTACGTTTGCTCCGTTCATTAATGGTAGATCTGATGATGCTACGGTGTCTTGTAAGGACCACCATTTAGTCCAGTCTGATTCATATTCTTCTAAAGCCATCTTTAAAGTTGGGCTAGACTCCCAATCAAATAATGGACGTTCTCCGTTGTATTCAAATTCTTCTTGGGAGTCTTCAATATTTTTTAGTTTGTCTAAATTTTTTGGAGTTAGCGTGGATTCAGAATCTGTGAATTCAATCAATGTTTTTGTTGCATCTTTACATGCTCCATAACACGTGGTGCCAAGTGGGCCCTTGAATACAGTCATTATTGTATCTTCTACTAAATTATCTTTTAATAATTCTGCTTTGTTTTCTTCATCACTTAAAACTAATTTAACTGCATTGTCTAAAACTCTAACATTTGTTTTTAATATAGTTCTAGATGATGAACTTAAACCAAGATCATCTATTTGATCATTTGTATATCTTACTGATTGAGATAAAGCTCTTTTTGCTATAACTTTCGCTTTTTGTTTTGCATTTTCTGCTTCAAAATATGCCCTACTAAAACTGACTACTCTTATAATTGTGTTGACAGAATCTTTTCCATCTGGGTCTACATAATTAACTGGATTATTTTCAACATAAGAGTATGGTTCATTTTCATTAATCGGATCTATAGAAGTAAATCTTCCTAAATCAGAATCATAATACCTAGCATTAAAATAATACAATTCATCATCCAACTCTTTTCCAGTAAATGAAAATCTCTCATCGTTAATAATTTCTTGCCCAAAAGGTAGTGTTTTAGAATTAACATCACTACCTAATCTATCTTGGTAATGATAAGTAATAACTTCGTTAGCTTCTGAGGCAAGTAATCTAGGGCCTGCATAATAATAATTTGTAGTATTATATTGTAATTGTTCAAATTCTGGGGATTCTAATATCTCTGTTTGATTTAATGTTAAATTGTCTGTAAGATTATCTTCAGTAATATTAAATTCTGTTAGGTTAATGTCAGTAATGTTTGTTAAATTTATAATACTAAGATTATCGGTAATATTAATAATACTAATATTATCTGTGATATTTATAATACTTATATTGTCTGTAATGTGGATAATAGTTATATTATCAGTTATGTTTATTATGCTAATATTTTCTGTTATATTATCTGTGATATTTATTGTTATATTCTTTATGATTTCTGGGATTTCAATGTAATCTAATTCTTCGGATGGAGACATTGTTAATTGGCCAGCTGTTGCTGAAGAAACCAATAAAAAAATTAAGATAATCACTATTAGATACTTCATGAAATAGGGAATTGCTATTGTTTTTTAAGGCTTTTTAATAAAGGACCATTTACTACTAATAGATAACAATAACCGAAAGATTTATAAATAACATGTTTTATCTAACCTTAGTGATTAAAATGATAATGAATGATACATTTTTGAAAAGAATCAGGTCATCTTTTGACCTTAACGAGTACGAAGCTAAGATATGGATGGCTTTATTATCTAAAGGTGTAGCTACAGCTGGTGAACTTGCAGAAATAAGTAATGTTCCAAGATCTAGAAGTTATGATGTTTTAGAATCTCTTGAAAAGAGAGGATTTATTTTAATGAAATTAGGTAAACCAATAAAATATTTGGCTGTTTCTCCTGAAGAAGTTATAAGCAGAGTTAAAAAAACTGTTTTACAAGATGCTTCTCAAAAAGCACTAGTTATTGATACTTTAAAAGATAGTGAATTTTTTGATGATTTAGACTTATTGTTCAAGAATGGTGTGGACCATGTTGATCCAACAACTATTTCAGGTTCCTTAAGAGGAAGAAGAAATATATATGACCAAATTGAAACAATGTTAAAATCAGCTAAAAAATCTGTTGTTATTTCTACAACTGAAAAAGGTTTAATAAGAAAAGTTGATAGTTTGAAATATGTATTGAAAAGATTAGCTGCTAATGGTGTGAAAATTAGAATAGTTGCACCAATGACTGGAGAATCTGAGAGTATTGCTAAAGATTTGAAAGGAATCGCAACAATAAAAGAATTAAAAGGAATGAATTCAAGATTTGTTTTAGTTGATGAAGAAAACTTAATATTTATGTTAACTGATGATGAGAAGATAGTAGATAAAAATGATATTGGGGTTTGGGTTAATACTCCTTTCTTTGCAAGTTCATTGTCTTCATTATTTGAAAATGCTTGGAATAAAAGCAGGTAAAAATGAATTTTGACGATTCTCTTTATGCTCCGAGTCTGGGACAAATTGGTTCTAGAAAGTATGATCCCATTCAATTAGGAACTCAAACTGATTTGGAACTTTTAGGTTATCTTGATGATGAAGCATATCTTTCTTTGGAATGGAGGATGTTTCATCTTAATCTTTTAAAAGAGTTGTATGGAATGGATAAGCTTCAAAATGTTCCAAGTTTAGGTAAACTTGTTGATTTTTTGGACAACTTTCGTGATTCTGATAAGATGCACAATTTTTTTATGGATGATATTAGGGAATCAGTTAACTACAGTGAGATATTTGAGCATTTTTCAAGATTAATGGATAGATATGAAGTTAATAAAGGAGATAATAAAGAAGTTTGGAATTTTACAAATAATTTGTTAAGAAGTTTAAAGAAAATAAAAAATGATGAGGCTAAATTTCAGATACCTTATTCTGAATGGAGAGTAGCTTATGAGTTTATAGATATGATGAAATCACCTACATATAGTGTTAAGTCTCCTTGGCAAGTTTATCTTGATCTAAAACAATAACGTTTTTAAATAGGCTTTATTTTATTGTTTCTATGGATTTGAATAATCTAGCTAATAGTTTACATCCTTTAGAAAGAAAAATCCTACCTTTCCTCGGAAAGTATAAAAAACAGAGAGATTTAGAGGAAAAATCTGGGTTACAAGAGATAGAGATTTCTAGGGCTTTACAGTGGTTAGAAAACAAACAGGTTATAAAAGTAAGTAAAAATTCTATAGAAATTGTTGAAATTGGTAATAACGGTGAAAAATATTTAAAAACTGGATTGCCAGAAAAACAATTTTTAAAAGTTATTGAAAACAAACCATTAAGCTTGCAAGAAATTAAAGTAAAAACTGGGTTGTCTGATCAAGAGTTGAGTATTTCTTTAGGAGCATTAAAATCTAAGTCTGCAATTATTTTGGATAAACAAATTAAAATAACTGAAACAGGTAAAAAATTATTAAATAGTTTGTTCCCAGAAGAAGTTTTTCTAAGAAAATTACCAATTGATAAAGAAAAATTAAATAATGAAGATAAAAGATGTTTAGAACTCTTATTAAAAAGAAAAGAAATAGTTTATGTTTTGGCAAAAAAAGATGTTAATATTGAGTTAACTGATATTGGAAAAAAATTAGCAGGTATGAAAATTTCTGAAAATTTAATTGATAATGTTACAACTGATTTAATAAAAAATCAAGAATGGAAGAATAAAACTTTTAGAAGATATGATGTCGAAGTTAGTGTTCCTAAAATTTATCCTGGAAAAAGACATTTTATTAATGAAGCTAAAAATTATGCTAGAAAAGTCTGGTTAGATATGGGTTTTAAGGAAATGACTGGACCAATAATAAATACTAGTTTCTGGAATTTTGATAGTTTGTTTGTTCCACAAGATCATCCAGCTAGAGAAATGCAAGATACTTTTTTTATTAAAGGGGATGGAAAGTTACCGGAAAAAGATTTTCTTGAAAAAGTTAAAAAACAACATGAATCTAGTTGGAAATATAAATGGAGTGAATTAGAAGCTAAAAAACTAGTTTTGAGAACACACACTACTGTTTTGTCAGCTAGAACTTTAGCTAGACTAAAAAAAGAAGAATTGCCTACTAAATATTTTGCTATTGGTAGAAATTATAGAAATGAAACTTTAGATTGGAGTCATTTGTTTGAGTTTAATCAGTCTGAAGGAATTGTTATAGATGAAAATGCAAATTTGAGACATCTACTTGGGTATCTAAAAGAATTTTTTACAAAGATGGGTTATGAAAAAGTTAGATTTAGACCTGCTTATTTTCCATACACTGAACCTTCAGTTGAAATTGAAGTATTTTTGAAAGAAAAAAATGCTTGGATTGAACTTGGTGGAGCTGGAATGTTTAGACCTGAGGTTGTAAAACCATTAATGGGGAGAGATATTCCTGTGCTAGCTTGGGGATTTGGTTTGGGAAGAGTTGTTTGTCCATATTTTGGAATAAAAGATTTACGTGATTTTTACAAAAATGATTTAAAACAATTGAAGGAGATGAAAGTCTGGATTTAAAATGCCAACAATTACAATAGACAAGGAAGATTTGTTGAAGTGTGTCGGAAAGAAGTTAACGGATGAAACTTTAAAAGATAGAATTCCAATGATTGGAACTTCTTTAGAATATATTGATGATGATGAACTAGTTGTTGAAGTCTTCCCTGATAGACCGGATATGCTAGCAGGTGCAGGTTTTGCTAGAGCTTTGTCTGCTTTTATTGGAATTAATCCGGGTTTAAGAAAGTATGAAGTTAGAAAATCTGACTTTAAAGCAAAAGTTGATCCTAAAGTAAAAAATGTTCGACCTTTTGTAGTTGCAGCTGTTGCTAAAAAAGTTTTACTTAACGAAGTTACAATACAATATTTAATGCAAGTACAAGAAAAAATACATACTACTTTTGGTAGAAATAGAAAAAAGTTATCAATTGGAGTTTATGATTTTGATAAAATTAAGTTTCCATTGTTATATACTACTAAACCAAAAGATTTCAAATTTGTTCCTCTAGAATATAATAAGGAAATGAAATTATCTGAAATTTTGAGTGAACATCCAAAGGGAGTTGATTATGCTCATTTGTTGAAAGGAATGAAAGAATACCCAATATGGTTGGATGCAAATAATCAAGTTTTATCTATGCCCCCAATAATAAATTCTGAGAACACAAAAGTTAGTTTGAACACTAAAAGTTTATTTATTGATGTTACTGGTTTAGATTTAAATGCTTGTGAGCAAGCTTTGAATATTTTAATTTCTTCTATGGCAGATAGAGGTTTTGAGATTTATTCTGTTGATGTTGATGGTAAAAGTTATCCAAGATTAGAACCTAGAAAAATGAAAGTAAACTTAGATTATGTTAACAAGATATTGGGATTAAAATTAAAAGAAAATGAATTAAAACCTTTGTTAGAAAAAATGGGTTATGGTTATGTAAATAGTGAAGTTATAGTTCCTTGTTATAGGGTTGACATATTATCTGAGATTGACATTATTGAAGATATTGCTGTTGCTTATGGTTATGAAAACTTTAAACCGGAGATAAGTAATTTTAGTTCTATTGCGCATGAAGATGAGTTTGAATCTTTTAAAAATAAATTGGCTAATATGATGGTTGGTTTTGGATTATTGGAAACTAATACTTATAATTTGGCTAAGAAAAATGATCAAACTAAAAATATGAGATTAAATTTAAGTTTGGTTGAAATTGAGAACGCATTGAATGAGGAATATAATGTTTTACGTAGTTGGATGTTGCCTAGTTTGTTAGATGTTTTTAAAAATAATAAACATCATGAAAATCCACAAAAAATATTTGAAATTGGAACTGTTTTTAATTCAGAAGAAAAAAGTAAGCTTGGGATGTTAATTACTCATTCTAGTGTAACATATACTGAAGCTAGACAGATATTGGATTCTTTGATTGCTAGTTTAGGATTAGAAGTTTCTATTAAATCTTCAGAACATGAATCATTTATTCCTGGGAGAGTTGGAAGAATAATTGTCAAAGGTAAAGATGTTGGTGTTATTGGAGAAATACATCCAGAAGTTTTGAGTAATTTTGAATTAGAAACTCCTGTCGTTGGTTTTGAACTTGATATTAATGAATTATTTAAATTGATTAAATAAATATTTATCTAAATCTATTTTGTTATTTTTTATTTCTATTCCTTCTTCTTTTAGTAATTTGATTTTGTTTTTTGTTCCTGATGCAAAACCACCAACGTTTCCATTAGAATTTATAACTCTATGACAAGGAACTATTGGAGCATAAGGATTTGTGTTTAATGCATTACCAACTGCCCTATAAGCTTTAGAATTTACTTTATTTGCTAAAATTTTGTAAGTTGTAACTTTACCACGAGGAATTTGTTTACACAAATAATATATCTGGTTCTTGAAATTTTCCATTTTTTGAATATGTAAATTTTGATTTTCTTGGTGGATCTTGTGGATATTTTTCTTTTTGTATTTCTCTTCTCGACTTTTCGAATGCTTGTCTTTGATATTCTAATGGGTTATCTTCATATAACTTTTTGTTTTGTTCGAAAAAAGCATTATATGTTTCAAGTCTAATGCTATCTTCTTTTTGATAACTTAAATACTTAATTGGCATTATAATAGGTATAACGTAAAACTTAAAAAGCGTTTGGAATAACTATTTAATATGAAATATGACTTAGAAATTGATAATGTTGTTGAGCAGATTAAAAAGAACAAGGCTAAGTTAGTTTGTTTACAATTGCCTGATGGTTTAAAACCAGAAGCTAGTGCTCTTGTTAAGGAATTGCAAAAGAAAGTGGATTGTGAGTTTGTAGTTTGGGCAGGTTCTTGCTGGGGTGCTTGCGATACTCCTGTTGGTTTGAAAGAGTTAAATTTTGACTTAGTTGTACAGTTTGGGCATTCTGCATGGCCGTTTTATTAACAATCTTTATATAGTATTATTAATTTTTAATTTTTGAGGTGAAAAATGGAAAAAGTGACTATTGAGCTGCCAAAACAATTGGTAGATAGTATTAAAGCTTTAGTGGATAAAACTAAGTTGTTTGCAGATGAACAGGATTTTATTAATCAAGCTATAATTAAACAAATGGCTAAATTTGGAGGATAAAATGGTAGAAGAAAAAATGTCAAAGGAAGAGCTGATAGGATTTCATAAGGGTTCTTTAAATACGTTGGGAAATGAAAGAAATGAACTAGCAAAAATGATTAATGTTGTTGACCAATTAATACAAGCACATGTTAAAGCTCTAAAAGATTTAGGTATTGATTTAGAAAAAGAAGCTAAAAAAATAAGTGAAACTAAATCGAAAGGTAGAGTGGGTTAATCTTCTTCTAATATCGGATCTGGAACTTCTTCTGGAAATAATCCTCTAAATGCAGGTATCAAATGATGTATTATTATTAAAACAATGTACATATTTAAGAGTAGAAGAAACAATGCTGTGGCTGTGATGTAATCAATCGGAATATCTATGTAAATAAATAGCATTGAAATTATTGCTAAAAAGCTTGTTGGTAATTTTGAGGATATTGCAAATGCCCATTCTCTTGGCATCATATGAAAAAAATCTACAAAAGTTATTATAAAACCAACTGTGATTAAACCAACTATAATCCCAGTTTTTATTGGATCTGTACCTAGTATATTAGTTCTTATTGAATACTTAATTAAATCTGCTGAAACAAATATTAGAATTAGTGAGTTTCCAAAAGCTGTGTTCCAGCCAAGTTCTTCTCTTCTATATCTACCAAAATAAATTTCTATTAAAATTAAAGTCACAATTATTGGTATTAATGCCCAAATCAACTCTTCATTCTTTAATGGTTCTTGAACAACAAATAATGCTCTATCAAAAGATTCTGCAATAAATTTATCTATAGTTGAGCTAATCATAACGATTTTTTGTTTTTGTGGTTTAAAAAATTTTTGTTAAGACAATTCTTTTTTACACCAAGGGCATTTATTTGGGTTTTCGAAATGCCTTTTTTCTATTTCTTTGAAAACGTCTATCATTATTTTAGCCCTTAGTTCAGTTTCATCTAGAGTTTCTAATCTAGTCTCATAATCGTATTCTTTGGGTAAAATTAGTTCTTTTTTCATGTACTTTTAGGGTTTTTATAAATATTTAATGGTTTTGTTTTAGCTTGCCAAACACCAGCGCAGGTTTTTTAAATTTAACTATTACTCATAATATTCTTTAGGCTACAATGGAAGTGAAATTTCTTGAGAAACCATACCAAACAGAACAAGTGGAAAAACTGCTACATCCTCTTGTTAAAGAATGGTTTTTTAGTAAGTATCGTAGCTTTTCTGAGCCACAGCTCTATGGGGTTAAGGAAATACACGAAAGAAATAATATATTAATTTCTGCTCCAACTGGGGGAACTAAAACTTTAACTGCTTTTTTGAGTATAATTAATGAACTAGTTGGTTTATCTTTGAAAAATAAATTAGAAGATAAAGTTTATGCGATTTATATTTCTCCTTTGAAAGCTTTGAATAATGATATCGCTATAAATTTAGAAGAACCATTAAAGGAAATAAAAGAATTAGCTAAATTAAAAGGGTTGGATATTAATATTAGAATTGGTGTTAGAACTGGTGATACAACTCCAAACGAAAAACAAAAGATGTTGAAGAAAGTTCCTCATATATTAATTACAACTCCAGAATCTTTGGCAATAATGTTGATGAGTTATAAATTCTATGAATTGTTAAAAGGAGTTGAATGGTGTATTATTGATGAAATACATGCATTAGCTGAGAATAAAAGAGGAGTACATTTAAATTTATTGATGGAACATTTGAATTATATTAGTCCTAATTTATGTAGGATTGGATTATCTGCAACTGTTGAGCCCATAGAAGAGATTGCTAAATATTTAGTTGGGCCCGAAAGAGATTGTAAAATTGCAAATGTTCATTTTAGTAAAAAATTTGATCTAAAAGTTATTTCTCCTTTGCCAGATTTAATAGATATTACTTTTGAAGATTATCACAAAGCTTTGTATAATATGTTAGATAATTTAATTCAAGAACATAAAACTACTTTAATATTTACTAATACTAGGGCTGGAACTGAAAGAGTTGTGCATCATTTGAAAACTTTATTTCCTTCTAGATATATTGAGAATATTGGTGCACATCATGGAAGTTTAAGTAAAAAACATAGATTGGATATTGAAAATAAATTGAAAGAAGGAAAATTAAAATGTGTGGTTTGTTCAACAAGTTTAGAGTTAGGAATTGATATTGGTTATATTGATTTAGTTCTTTGTTTGGGTAGTCCGAAAAGTGTAGCTAGATTTTTGCAAAGAGTTGGTCGTAGTGGGCATGCATTGCATGAAACTGTAAAAGGAAGAATTGTTGTTACAGATAGAGATGATTTAGTTGAATGTAGTGTACTATTAAAAAATGCTATTGATAAAAAAATAGATAAAATTCACATTCCAGTTAATGCGTTAGATGTTTTAGCTCAAGTAATACATAGTATGGCAATTATTAATATTTGGAATGTTGATGAATTATACAAATTATTGAGAAAAAGTTATTGTTATAAAGATTTAACTGAGGAAGATTTTTTTGAAATTATAAAATATTTAGCTGGTGAATATGTTGAGCTAGAAGAACGTTATATTTATGGAAAAATTTGGTATGATAAAGAGTCTAGAGAAATTGGTAAAAAAGGAAAGATGAGCAGGGTTATTAATATGACTAATGTCGGAACTATCCCTGATGAAACTAATGTAAAAGTTAAAATTGGAGATAAAGTTATAGGAACTATTGATGAAGCATTTTTGGAACGATTAGATAAAGGAGATATTTTTGTTATTGGTGGAGATACTTATGAATATTTACATAGCAGAGGAATGTCGGTTCAAGTTAGGTCTGCTTCTGGTAGATCTCCCACTATACCTTCTTGGTTTTCTGAAATGTTGCCATTGAGTTTTGATTTGGCTTTGGAAATACAAAGGTTTAGGAGATTAATTGAAGAGTATTTTGAAAGTAAAAATAGTAAGAAAGATATTTTGAAATTTATTAATCACCATTTGTATGTTGATGAAAATGCTGCAAATGCAATTTATAAATATTTTAAGGAACAATATTTATATTCTTTGATTCCTAACGATAAAAAAATAATAGTTGAATATTATACTGATGAAAAGGATAAAACATATGTTATATTTCACACTTTATTTGGAAGAAGAGTTAATGATGTTTTAAGTAGAGCTGTTGCTTATGTTCTTGGTAAAATTCATAAAAGAGACTTAGAAATTGGAATTAGTGATAATGGTTTTTATGTTGCTAGCACTAAAAATTTACAGGCAGTTAGAGCCTTTTCACAGCTAGACCCTAGCGAGTTGAAATCTTTAATGGAAGATGCGATTGAAAAAACTGAAATTTTGAAAAGAAGGTTTAGACATTGTGCTACAAGAGCATTAATGATATTAAAAGAGTATAAAGGAGTTAGAAAACATGTAGGTAGACAACAAGTTAGTAGTATGATATTGTTAAATGCAGTTAAAAGAATTGATAATGATTTTAGTATTTTAAAAGAAGCTAGAAGAGAAGTTTTAGATGACTTAATGGATTTAAATAACGCTAAAAAAATATTAGAAGATATTAAATGGGGAAAAATAAAAATAAAAGAAACTAATACTTCAATACCGAGCCCATTTGCTTTTGGTTTAATTAGTGATGGTTATATGGATATAATGCGAATGGAAGACAGAATGGATTTTATTAATAGAATGCATCAAATGATTTTAGCTAAAATTGGGAAAGAAAATGAAATCGAGGATATAAGGTGAAACTATTCAAAGATATTGAGATAATAGATTTAGCATTGAAATATAAAGACAATTTAATAATTGGGGATCTACAGTTAGGTTATGAAGAATATTTACATAATAAAGGATTGTTGATTCCTAAATTTCAACTAAATGATATTTTAGAAAGGTTAGGAAGAATTTTTTCTAGAGTAAAAGTTAAAAGAGTTATAATCAATGGAGATTT
Source organism: Candidatus Woesearchaeota archaeon (assembly GCA_018302135.1). GTDB lineage: Archaea > Nanobdellota > Nanobdellia > SCGC-AAA011-G17 > PNOQ01 > PNOQ01. Next base: position 7,675 of record JAGWAE010000001.1, on the reverse strand, counting down.
GAAACATGAGTTTGGAACTATTAATAAACAAGAGTGGAATGATGTTTTGAAATTATTTGATTATTTATTTACTAAAGTTGAAGAAATTATTATTATAAAAGGAAATCATGATGTTATTTTAGCTCCAATATTAAAACAAAGAAATTTGAAATTAGTTAATTATTTTGAAGATGATGATGTTACTATAATCCATGGTGATAAGATAGTTGTAAATTTAAATAAAATAATTATTATTGCGCATGAACATCCAGCAATAAGTTTTAGTGAAAAACCTGCCGATAAATTCAAATGTTTTTTAGTTGGTAAGTTTCAAAGAAAAAATTTAATTGTTATACCTAGCTTTTCTAATTTAACTGTTGGGACTGATGTTAGACATGGTAATTTTTTAAGCCCATATATAAATAAAATAGATAATTTTAATTGTTATATCGTTGATGATAAAGGAAATGCTAGGGATTTTGGTAAGATTAAAGAATTACCTTTGTAAGTAAAACTTTCTTTGTCCTTCTGTCAATCTTTCTATAGAATATCTTAACATTGTTCTTGGCATTTTTTTATGATGTTTATTTAGGAATTCTATTAAAACTTTTTCATCTTTTTTTCCTATTTCTCTAAGCATCCAACCAACTGCCTTATGTATTAAATCATGGTTATCATTAAGTAATATTTCTGAAATTTTTATTGAGTCTTCATATTGCCTATTTTTTATGAAAGCAAATGTTGATAGAATTGCAATTCTTTTTGTCCATAAATGGGTTGAGTTTGCAAATTTGTATAATATTGATCTGTCTTTATCTAATAAATAATTTCCGACTATATTTGGAGCTGTCAAGTCAACTAGATCCCAGTTGTTTATGTTTTTGAAATTTTTTAAATAGAAATCATAAACTTCTTTTTTATTCGTTTTATAAGTTAAAATTAATGCTGCTGTCAATCTGTATTCATGAATGTCTGAATTTAATAATTGCTGTAATTCATCAAAACTTATATTTTTATGATACTTTTTTGCAACTTCTCTTTGCTCTGGAACTTTAACTCCTAAAAATTTATCTCCTTCTCCATATTGACCAGGACCAGTTTTAAAAAATCTAGATAAAACTAATGATTTGTCTTTGTTTGCGTATTTTTGTAAATCTTGTTTTAATTTATCTATCATGATATAATATGTTTATAAAATTAATTTAAAATAAAAAAATAAAGAATCTTAAGTTTTTATGATTATTAGATTTTAATTAATAACCTTTTTTCTTTTTGTAGCATTCTTTGCAAAAAACTGGCTTACCTTCTGTTGGCTTGAATGGTACTTCACATTCCTCACCACATTCGGAGCAAGTAGCTTTGTGCATTTCTCTAGGACCAAAGTTATTGCTTCTATTAAAGCTAGGTCGGCTATTGCCACTTCTATTGAATCCGCTCATTGTATTTTTTCCTCGTATATTCTAATATACCATAAAAACTCGATATATTATTTAGTTTTAAACGCGAATGTTTGTTTATAAAGGTTTGTATTAGGAAGCATTGTATCCTTTTTGGGCTTTCTAAACAAAATAAATTCAAATTTTATATACTTAAAAATTAGGGCATCATTTTATTTTATGTACGATAAAATAATTTAGAACTTTGTAAATGAGAAGTATTGATGCATACAACAAGTATTAGGCCGTACTGCTTCACCATATAAAGAATGATAGACACATTTAATTTAATTAAAATGAAAATGGGCCATATGGTCTATCATTAAGGAGAAATTTAGCGATGAAAAATTTACAAAAAGTTACAATTATTGGATTGGGATATGTTGGTTTTCCGCTAGCTTGCGCGATTGCTAAAAATAATAATTATGAAGTTTATGGTCTTGATACAAATAAAGAAAGGGTAGATAAAATTAACATGCGTATTTCTCCGGTTGAAGATAGACAGGCGGAAAAAGATATAAAAGAGGTAATAATATATGCTACGACTGAAGAAGAAGTTCTTAAAAAAAGTAAGTTTATTATTGTTTGTGTTCCAACTCCGATAGATGAGGAAAGAAGACCAGATCTTACTCCAGTTATACAAGCTGCTGAAAGTATCTCAAGAAACCTTCAAAAAGGTCAAATTATCATTTTGGAGTCAACTGTAAACCCGGGAGTTTGTGAAGAAACTATACTTCCTATATTAGAACGAGGAAATTTTAGGGGAGGAATTGATTTTGAATTAATACATTGCCCAGAAAGAATAGATCCGGGTAATCCAAATTGGAATGTGTATAATATTAATCGTAATATAGGTGGGCTTACTAAGCAAGGCACACACATAGCAGCAAATTTTTATAGATCTTTTTTAAAAGGAGATATTAATGAAATGTCTTCTCTTAAAGTTGCAGAATCAACAAAAATTGTTGAAAATGCTTTTAGGGATGTAAATATTGCATATGTTAATGAACTTGCACAATCTTTTGATAAACTTGGAATAGATGTTTATGAAGTTATTAATGGTGCTTCTAATAAACCATTTGCTTTTATGCCTCATTATCCTGGGTGTGGTGTTGGTGGACATTGTATTGCAGTAGATCCTTATTACTTGATTGAATACGCAGCAAAAAATGGATTTGATCATCAGCTTCTCAAAGTAGCACGAAGTGTAAATAATAGTATGCCCCATTATACTGTACAAAAATTAGTAGATGGGCTTGAAAGTATTGGTGTAAATATTAAAGGTGCTAAAATAGGGCTTCTTGGATTATCCTACAAAGCTAACATAGGAGATATGAGAGAAAGTCCAGCATTAGAAATAAAAAAAGAATTGGAAGATCTTGGTGCAATAGTACTATGTTGCGATCCATATTGTAATGGACATGCTCCTGCTTTAATTAATGAAATTCTTGAAAACTGTATTGGTTTAATTTTGGCAACAAACCATCATCAATTTATGGAAGTAAAAAATTGGAAAAATGTCAAGATTATTGTTGATGGAAGAAATTGTTTGGATATGCCTAATATTGAGTCTCAGGGTATAATTTATGAAGGCATTGGTAGAGGTTTTCCAAATACACCAAACGGGAAAATTGTAAATGAAATTTAAACTTGCTAGTCATTTACTTAAAATCTTGATACTAGTTTCTCTTGTTGTTATTATAGTGGGAAAGGCGTTTTTTACTAATTCACCAAATATGTTTCTTTTAATTTATGGAATTACTGTTACTTCTGTTATTTTTTTAACTTTTAGTATAAGTTTAAGATATAAAGACCCAAGTATTAAAATTAGGGAAAAAGATTTAACAAGGGGCATAGAAAAACCATTAATTTCATGTATTCTTGCTGTAAAAAATGATGAAAAAATAATTGCTCGTTGTATTGATTCTTTAATCAATTCAGATTATGAGAATAAAGAGATAATTGTTGTTAATGATGCGAGTACAGATAAAACAAAAGAAATTCTAAAAAATTATAATAATCTTCATGGGATTACTATAATAAATCTTAATAAAAATATTGGTAAAAAAAGAGCCATAAGCGAAGGGCTTAGAATTGCAAAAGGGGAGATTTTTGTATTTACAGATAGTGATTGTGTTGTTGCATCAGATGCAATAAGTAGAATTATAGAAATATTTATGATTGACAAAAAAGTCGGAGCAGTTAGTGGTTTGGGTCAGTTAGTTGTGTTTCTGGGCCGCTAGCAGTTTATAGAAGATCTGCAATATATAATTATATTCCTGCCTGGGAAAGTGATACTTTTTTAGGAGATGAATTCAGATTTGCTACAGATAGACAATTAACTGGATATGTCCTGGGTGGTAAATATATAGGAGAAAAATTAAAAAAAGAATATAAATATTCAGATTTTGTTATGAATGAAAATTATCCAACAAGAGACTGGAAGGTTTTGTATTGTAAATCTGCAAAAGTTTGGACAATAGTGCCTAATACTTTAAAAAAATTGATTTGGCAAAATATTAGATGGAAAAAGAGTTTTATCAGAAGTCTTTTTTTTACTGGGACTTTTTATTGGAGGAAAAAAGTAATTCCTGCTACTAGATATTATCTGGGCGCATTATTTGTTCTTCTTGGTCCATTTATTGCGTTGAGACATTTAATTTATCTTCCTCTTAGAGGAAATATTCTTGCAGGGTTCTATTATCTTGGTGGGATATTGATTATAGGTGCGCTTTATGGTTTTATGTATAAGTTAGATAATCCAAAATCTGATCTTTGGATGTATAGACCACTAATGAGCATTTTTTCCACTTTGGTTTTATCTTGGCTTATTTTTTATTCAGCCTTTACAATTAAAAATATGGTGTGGCACAGATGAAACAAACTAAGAATAGAGGATTAAGTATAACATTTCAAATTCTAGCGGTTTTAATAATTATAACTACTTTTTTATTTTTGGTATTGAAATATCTTGATATAAGTACAAAAGTAGAAGAGGATCCAAGATTCGTGAAGATAGATTATAAACAACTTCAAAAAGAAGCTGATGCTATAGGGAATCCAAGTTCTTTAACTAATACAAATGCAAAAAATGTTTTTGTTTTGACATATCATGTAATATCTAATGGTCCTCCGCAGGATGAATATGATATATCTTATGATCAATTTAAGGATAATATGTTTGCTCTTAAGAGAGCAGGATATCAAACCATAAGTTTGCAAGATTTTTATCTTTTTATGGGTGGAGAAAAAGAAATTCCAGATAAATCTTTTATTCTAACATTTGATGATGCAGCTAAAGCTGGTTATTATAATGCAGATCCTATTTTAAAAGCTTTGAATTACACAGCAGTAATGTTCGTTATTACTGGGCATTCTTTAGGAGAAAATCAAAGTGTTTATTACTTAAATGAACTAGAGTTATTAGAAGTTCAGCAAACCGGAAGATGGGAACTAGAATCTCATACTTATGAATCTCATTTTAGACGTCAGATCGATGCAAACGGAAATACAGCACCCGTTTTAACAAATAAATTATGGATTTCAGAAGAGAGTAGAATTGAAACTAATGAAGAGTTTTTTGCAAGAGTAAGCACAGACATTAAGAAATCAAAGGAGCTTTTAGAAATTAAATTTAATCAACCAGTGATTGCTTTTGCACTTCCTTATGGAGATTTTGGAGAAAGCGGTAGCAATTATCCGGAAGCACGTAATATAATATATGATTTAACTACAAGTACTTCCAAACTTGTATTTTATGAATTCCCTATAAAGAATAAAATATTTAAAGGAAATTATCCAGGTTCAAAACAAGATAGCTATTTAGTTACTAGACTTCCAGCAGATTCTCTTCGTACACCTGATAAATTATTACAAAAAATTGAAGCTTCTAGATCATTAGAACTTCCATATTATGAACACTACACAAATTATGATAGTTGGCCTAGAATATCTGGAATAGCAAGTTTTGAAAATGATTCGATCATATTAAAAAATGATGTAACCCCAGTAGAGGATATTCTTTTTGCTTATTTAGATGGATCTTACTTGTGGGAAGATTATACATATTCAATTCAATTAAAGAACAAACAAGCATCAAAAATTAGTTTATTATCAAGATTAACATATTCTGTAGGGAAATCAACAAGTTCTTTAGATTATGTTTCTTGTCAATATACCAAGGAAAGTGTAAGTTTGATTAATGCAAATAGGGGCGTTCAAACAAAAATAGTATCTGAACAACTAACTAATAAGACTGACTTAAAGGCTGGAACAATTCTATCCATGTCTGTAAAAAATAATATGGTAAGTTGTTCTATGAATGGAAAACAAGTAATAAGCAAAGAAGTTCCAAATATTTCTTCTCATGGAGGGGTTGGTGTAAAGGCTGAAGATTTTGCAACTCAAAATAAAACATTTGCATTTGGAGGGATCTCAATTTTGAATTATTGATATAAATGATAAATAAAAAAGGCTACAGCAAAAATTTTAAGTTAAGATGTATAAACCTATTTTTATCTGGGCAAGTATCAATAAATAAATCTGCAAAGATGCAAAAAATACATAAACAAACTTTGAGTAGATGGATTAAATTATATTCTTTATGTGGCGAAACTGGACTTAAAAATAAAAAACCTGGTGCTAGAGAAGTACCTATTGATTTGGATACAGAAAAAATGATATTGCGATTGTGGAACGAAAACAAAAGAAGCAAATACGGTATGTGTAGAGATTTAAAAATAAATGGGATTAATCTTTCAAAGTGGCATGTTCAAAAGATTTACAAAAAGTATAAATTAAGTTATTAATAATGTATTTTTTAGAGAATAATATTGTAACATTATTCTTAGCCTAAGCTTTAAATACACTGTTTTTATTGTTTTTTATAGGGTGTATTAAATATGAAAGGGTGTATTTTATTATTAGCTATATTGTTTGTAAGTCTGGCCACAGTTGTAGAGTTTTCTTCAGCAGAGGTAAGTCTCATAGATTCAGATCAAATAATTGTTACCGCTTCTAAAAATGATGGAAATCTACCAATAAATACCTTAGATGATAACCTTTTAACAAGATGGAGTGCTTTTGGAAAAGGTCAATATATAGTGTATAAACTACCAAATACTTCGTTTATCGATTCGGCGGATATTGCTTTTTATGAAGGAAATAAAAGGGTTCAATATTTAAGGATACAAAAATCCTTCGATGGTAAAAACTGGACTTCAGTATTTAATGGAACCAGTTCAGGTAAAACTTTGAATTATGAAAAATTTAATGTTGGGGGAGATGCTAGTTACATCAAGATAATTGGATATGGTAATTCCCTAAACTTATGGAACTCTTTAACCGAAGTAAAAATATTTTCAATCCCGCAAAATATATCACCCATACTAAATAACTCAAATGATACAGTTCCTACACTAGGAGGAATGGATGTTTTCGGTATAAAAGAAATTTATTCTACTTCAGGTAAGGAGTGGTTTTCTAGTTGGAATAATGGAATAGCTAGAACTTTTTCAGGTATTGATCCACAAGATCCTTGGTTTGATGCAAATCATGGGAGTGCTACGTATAAAGTTGACGGAGCCGGTTTATTTAAAATTTCAGGTTCAACTCCTAGAATGTATATCCACGATCCAGAGAATAATCAAAAGTGGAATGATGTAGAAATGACTGTTTATGCAATGAGAGTAAGTGATACTAATATTAATTGGGGTGGAATAGAAGGTGTGGCGAGAACGAACCATGGAACAACTGCTCCCGAATTACAAAATTTATGTGATACTCGAGGAATAGATGCAAGAATGCGTTATGATGGAAAGATTGATTTTGAAAAAGAAACAAGCCATCCTTCATCTAAAGTAGTTTCCAGTAAAACTAAATGGGTAGGTGGATTGCCTAAAAATGTTTGGATTGGATATAAATATGTAGTTTATGATTTGCCTAATGGAAATGTTAAATTAGAATTGTACTTAGATGAAACAGATGGATTAAATGGTGGTACTTGGGTGAAGATTAATGAGTTTGAAGATAATGGAAGCAATTTTGGTGTTGGTGGTGTGGCATGTGCTGCAGGTATAAATCCAGCATTAAAACTTACAAATGATGATAACCGTCCTGGTTCTGAATCAGGTAAACCAAGTGTAACAGTATATTGGAGAAGTGACGGTGTAGGAACTGATGGATTGATATATAAAAAAATGAGTGTTAGAGAAATTTAGTTAATTTTATATTTTTTTTGTAAATGTTTACTAATTTAATTT
>JAGWAE010000015.1 GCA_018302135.1 Candidatus Woesearchaeota archaeon | reverse complement strand
AAATTATCTTATTTTTTCTTATGGAAACACAATAAAATATACTTTTTTAATATATATAATATATTAAATATAATTAATAACAATAAAATTTAAAAACAAAAATTTAAAAAATAAAAATCAAATTCTTCAAAATATTCAACAAACAAAGCCTAAAACCTAATAATAACATAAAAATAAAAAAGAGTATCAATAAAAAAAGCATGTAATGTCACAAAAATAAGAAAAATCTATTATTCCATCTGAAATAATCTTCTATTTTTTACTCGAAAAGAAATCAAGGTGAGGGGGTCAATAAATAAGTTTATATATTTACTTAAACAAATTATACTATGGACATCTTATTATTTATAACAATAATAGTAATCTCTTTATTACTATTTGAGGTATTAAAACATACATTATTCAAATCGTTCTCCAAAACCATCTTTGTAATATTATTTATATTAATAGTATTCTTTGTCATAATTTCCACATTAAAACTTAATAATGACATAAAATCAGACAATATTATAATAGAAACGGGTGCAACAATAGTAGATTCAATAGGTGAAAGTGAGTTTGGAGAATTTATTAAAGACAAATTTCAAGATCTAAACGAATATGTAACTGACCGGATAAAGTAAGAAAGTTTTATAAATATACATATCACTCCAAAACAGAGGTTGATGAAATGACTGATACTGATAAAAAATATGCAAGACATCTATTTGGTAAGATGGTTGTTAGTAAAACTGGAAAAAGATTTGGTGAAGTAAGCAATATTGTTTTTGAAGAAAAAACAGGTGAAATACTACATTTAGTCTTAAGAAATCCAACAAGTTTTACTGAAAGCTTAGATTTAGAAAGAGATGAAGCCGGAAGTATAATGATACCCCACGGTGCAATCATAGCCATAGGTGACTTTGTAGTTATTGCTGAAGAAGAGATATTATAACAATCTTCAGTAAAATTTAAAAGGATTTGTTTCTTTTCTTAATTATGGATTTTCAAAAAGAGTTAATTAATCTTCTGAAAAGAGAGACAAAACTCAAAGAAATTAAGTTAGAAATCCCACACGATACCCGATTGGGTGATTTTGCATTTCCTTGTTTTGAATTATCAAAAGAAAAAAAGAAATCTCCTTTTTTGATTTCTCAAGAATTGGCCAAATCTATCAAAAAACCCATTTTTATATCTCAAATAATTTCTAATGGTCCATATCTTAACTTTTTTTTAGATATTAATAAGTTTGCACAAGAAACATTAAACAAAATACAGATCAAAAAACAAGATTATGGTAAATTTGTTAAAAAAGAAAAAGTAATGGTTGAATTTTCTCAAGCTAATACACATAAAGCATTTCATGTTGGACATGTAAGGGGTACAAGTTTAGGTGAAAGTATCTCTCGAATAATAGAATTCTCTGGAAGCAAAATAATCCGAGCAAATTATCAAGGAGATACAGGTATGCATGTCGCAAAATGGATATGGTGCTATACTAAATATCATCCAAAAGAAAAAATAATATCTGATGAGAAATGGATTGCCTCAATTTATGTAGATGCGGTAAAAAGATTGGTTGAAAACCCAGAATTACAAATAGAGGTAGATAAAATAAACGAAAATTTGTACAAAAAAGATAATAAAAAATTAAATGAATTATGGTCTAGAACAAGAAAATTATCTTTAAATTCATTTGAAAAAATATACAAGGAGCTTAATACACGATTTGATTTTTATTTTTTTGAATCTCGAGTAGAAAAAAGGGGAAAGGAAATAGCGAATGAATTAGTAAGAAAAAAATTAGCCAAAATAAGTGAAGGGGCCACGATAATAGAATTAGAAAAATACGGTTTAGGTGTATGGGTTCTATTAAGAAAAGATGGAACAATACTGTACTCTTCTAAAGATTTAGCCCTGGCAGAACAGAAATTTAATAAATTAAATATTAATAAGAGTATTTATGTTGTTGGGGCAGAACAAAGACTTCACGTTAATCAATTATTCAAAACATTAGAATTGATGAAATTTAAATATGCAAAAAATTGTTATTATATTCCAGTTTCAGAAGTAAGGCTTCCAACAGGTAAGATGTCTTCAAGAACAGGAGATAATATCATCTACTCAGATTTCATAAAAGATGTAAAGAATTATGCAAAATCTGAAATTACAAAAAGAGAAAAATTAAATAAGACAGAATTAGAAAAAAGATCATTAGCTATTTCGATATCTGCAATAAAATATTCTATGCTTAAACAAAACCCCAATCATACTATAATATTTAACAAAGAAGAATCTCTAAACTTTGAAGGCAATACGGGTCCATATTTATTATACAGTTATGCCAGAGCAAAAAGTATATTGGATAAATCTAAAAACAAAAAAGTTAGATTCAAAATAATTAAAATAGAGGACAACGAAAGGGAACTAATAAATCTACTTTCTTCATTCCCTAACGTAGTCTTAAATGCATATAACAATTTAAGTCCAAATATAATTGCAAACTATGCACATGAAATATCTCAAAAATTCAATGAGTTTTATCATTCTAACAAAGTAATAGGAACTAAAGAAGAAGCATTTAGATTAGCTTTAGTAGAATCTTTTTCAATAGTTTTAAAGAATTCTCTATATTTACTAGGTATTAATACGATCGAAAAGATGTAGAAACTTTTATATATGCATTTAAAATCTCTTCTTCTGGTGGTGATGCAAAAATGCCAATAGTAGGTTTTAATTTCGAAAAAATAATGGTTGAGAGAAAAAACAAAATAACTGGAAAATTAGACATAAAAAATAATTTAACAATCACAAATGTGGAAAAGGAAAAATTAAATATAACTAACTCTGAAGATATTTTAAAATTTAATTTTAATTATACTGTAAACTATCAGCCAGAGGTAGGACAAATAAATATAAATGGACACTTACTTTTGATGGAAAGTCCAAAACAAATAAAAGACATTTTAATTGACTGGGAAAAGCAACAGAAACTTCCAAAGGATTTAGCTCCACAAATTTTAAACACAATTCTATCAAAATGTAACATTAAATCTCTAAGCTTATCTCAAGAAGTGGGATTACCTCCACATGTGAGATTACCTTTGATAAGAAACAAGTGATTAAATATATTCACCTAAATCTTTAATTTCTTTTTCTTTCTTAGCAGCTTCTTCCCAACAACACTTATCTTGCTTCATAATTTTCAGAACTTTCAATTCTTTATTCATAAAACTTAATTTTAAATTTTTCATTTATATATCTTCTCCAACTATATAATATTTTTTAGCAAATATATCTTCCAAGCCGATACCACTCACAGATTACCAACTAAGTTTTAGAACAAAGTTGTAACGAACTATAGAAAATTATATAAGAACAATATTTTTGTTATTACTATGATAATCCCAATAGTATATTTAATCTTTTTTCTTATACTTTTTATCATATTATTAAAAATCACAAAAATATTATGGAAGGCAATACTCTTTACATTAATATTATTCCTCTTAATAACCAGTTTAACAGCATATTTAGTTTACAAAGATGTTAATAATATAATAAATGAAGATAAAACCTTCTTATTAGTAAATAATCAAACCGTTTTGGCAGGAGGTTTAATAACTGGAAAATTTGAAGAAATAATTTATGTAAATGATTCTGAACTAGAAAATTATTCTGTTTTATACTCCTCCAAAGATTATAAATCAATATTAGGCAAAAACTATTTACTCATAATATTAAAAACAAGAAGTTTAGAAGAACTCAATTTAACCATAACAACCCCAGAGAATATTATACAAAGTGATGATTTGGTAAAATTATTAGAAATTGAGAACAAAGAAGAATTCTTGAAACAGGCAGAAGAATTAAACTTAACATACATTGATCAGGCTAGTCAAGACATATTAAATACAAAATTAGCTATTACAAAAGATATATTGCAGGCCACCCTTAAAGATGATGTTTCTAAGCTGAAAGATGTAGTAAAGGAAGTTGAATTTTATCCAGATAGGCTATCCATTATGATTGCAAAACAGATGCCTTTAAAAGTTATACTTTCCTTCATAATAAAAGAAACTATTAACGGAGGTTAAAATGGCCCTATTTGAACTCATTACAAATCCATGGTTTATAATTTTGGTTATGATTTGGACTTTACCTTGGAAAGGTGTTGCTTTATGGAAATCTGCTAGACACAAACAAAAAGTATGGTTTATAGTGTTACTTTTAGTCAATACATTAGCAATATTGGAAATAATCTATCTGGGTTTCTTTCAAAAGAAGAAAAAACATAAATGAAAAATACAAGTGAAGATAATTCCATAGAAGACGAAAAACCGTCAAAATGGAAACAATTTTTTATTTTAATCATTGGAATTTTTTTAATAATTTTAATATTAAGTTATCTTTTGATAAGCTACCCTCTTTTTTCAATTTTGGGAAGTATATTCGAATCTGAGCTGGCTCAAGATAATAATATAGTTGTAGGCAATATCACAGTCACATTTCAAAATAATACCTACAAACAATTACAGAATATGTATTATTCTAACCAGTCTACTGAGTTTGCAGTTTGTTTATTAGGTAAAAAGGAAACAGAGTATATTATAACTAGTATGTATACTCCTCACATAATCGAGCAGGCATTTGATCACGTCAAATTTAACCAATGTTCCGAAGATACTTTAATCTTATTACATTCTCATCCATTTAGAAGATGTATAGCTTCAGAACAAGATTTAAAACTACTTAACCAGTCTAGGCAATTAAGCAATCAAACAATAATAATCATAATGTGCGAACCAAATAGGTTTACTATATACAGTTAATCTGTTAACCGAATAATTTAAATAGGGCCATTATAACAAACAATTATGCCTAAAATAGGTGAGAAAAAAATTAAAAAAATAAAAGAAGAGGTTTTAGCTTTACTTTATGATAGCCCAATGAATCCTTTGTTTACATCAAAGATTGCAGATGAGATCATTAGGGATGAGGAGTTTACATTAAAAATACTGAAAGAGTTGTACACTGATGGTCTTATAAATGAAATAAAAACAAACCAAACAGGTAGAGAATTTTTAGCAAGAAGAAAATGGACTTTAAAACCTACTGTTTATGCGCAATATAAGCAATTAATCAATCACTGATCAATCATTCAACAATCAACTAATCACATAAAACTATAAAAATAGTCAATTACTCACATCCAATTGGAGATTATGGATGAAGAAATTCTAAAGAAGGCATTTAGTAAGGTAAAAGAAGATATATCCTCTATAAATATGAGAATAGATTCTCTTGAAAGATCAATTAATTCCTTAATTTCTCAAAATAATGAGAAAAAACAAGCTAACCCCCTTAATTCGAGTCAAAATGATCAATTTAAGCCTCAAATCCCCATGAAAAAGGTATTTTCCAGTGGAAATGAAGGGGTCCAATCAATCAATCATTCAACAATCAATCAATCAATCACTGATCAATCACATAATTTAAACGCTTATTCACGTCAAATAAAAGAAAACTACGACGATAAACCAGAAATACAAGAAAATCGAGTGCTTAAACGCTTAAGCACTGATCAATCACTGATCAATCAATCACTAAGCATTCAATCACTCAAAAAAGACCTTGAAGATCGTTTTAGCTCACTTACAAGCCAAGAATTTCTCATATTTTTGACAATTTATCAAATAGAAGAAGATATAGGTAGGCCCGTAACTTATAATGATTTAGCCAACAAATTATCCCTCACTTCGGGGTGTATTAGGGGGTATGTAAGCTCAATAATGCGTAAAGGATTACCTCTGAACAAGCTAAAAATCAATAATAGAACCCTCACTTTGTCAATTAAGCCAGATTTTAAAGAATTAAACATAAAAGAAAGACTAATTAATCTCTTTTATGGACAAGATCCTGAGCAAACAAGGTTATTTAGGCCATAATTTACTCTCACTTTTAGCAAATTAATACCCAAAATCTCTAAATTTAGGTTAATTTAACACATTTTCATCTATTTTTACTCTCACTTTTAAGAAAAATTACTATTTTTAGTCCATTTTAGCCTATTTTTAGCCAATTTCTCTCTCACTTTTACCAAAAATAATAGTTTTTACATCCCTTTTTGGTCTTTTTTTGCCTCACTTTCTAGTATATTTCTTTAAATTATACTTAATTTACAACATATTATTTATTTTTTGACTAAGCACTCGCTAAGCAGTACTGATCACTCATTTTTTCAAAAATTATTTTATTTCCTCTATTATTTCATTTATCATCGATAAAACATAAAAATGACCGTTCGGTACCGTTCGGCGAACGTTCACCGAACTGTCTATAGACGTCTACGAACGTTCGGTAAACAAATACAAAATATTTATATATTGGTAATTCAAAATTAATCATTATGTTTAATTTTTTTAAAAAAAAGAATGATCAAAGTGATGATAAATTAAAAAGAACTGTAGAAGTAATGCAAGAAAGCTTAAAAAAATCATTCGAAAACATTAAGCAAGATTTTGCAGCGATGGATAAACATAATGAACATTTTTACAGTAAACATGAATCTCATGAAAAAAAACATAAAGAGCATGACGAAAAATTACAGAAAATGCATGAAAGACTTCTAATTTTAGAGTCTATGATTAATAGGATAGGTCAAGCTGAAGATTCATTAATTCAAATAGATCCAGAAATTGAAACCGAAGAAACAAATACTTTTGAAGGTATGAGTGAAGTATCTCAAAAAATATGTTACATTCTAGCAGCATTAGCTCAAGAAAATAAAGAATTAGTAACATTAAAAATGCTTGCAGAAGAAATGTATCCAGATAAAGAATACTCTACTATAAGATCTACAATTTCTCAGTATACCACAGAACTAGAAGAATTGGGTTTTGCACAAAAGAAAAAGAAGGGTAAGCATGTCTACATAAAATCAACTGAAAAAAATCCATATTTAGGTAAAAAGATAGTTTTGAAAAAGAAAGTAAGAACATAATCTTTAAAAACTCAAAAACTAAAATTAGATATAGGGATATTAATGAAAAAAAAGAAAAAAATTTCTAAAATAAAGAATCAAACGTACGATATCATACTTTTCACCCATGAATCTTCAATGAATTTGATATTGCATGTTATAGGATTCATAATAATCCTATACGGAGCATGGTTTCACAACCCTTTATGGTTATTATCCGGGTTTATACCTATGTTAGTAGGTCATTGGTGGGAGTCTATTCATAAAAATGGCAAAAAAAACTAAAAAAAGAAAGAGTATCTTAAATTGGAAATGGATGAAGGAAAACTTCTGGAACGTAGTATTAATTTGGTTAATCTGGCAAATAATACTAGCAGTTATATATGGTATATTAACCGAAGTGTTCAAAATTCAATTACAATATTAAGCTAAAAGGTTTTAAGCGTTGATTAAAAGTTTAATTAGCTAGAAATAGGAACTACTAGGGATGAAAAGATAAGTTTTTAAAATTAAAAACAAATTATTGGTTCATGAAGAAGATACTAATAACGGGTTCTAATGGAACAATAGGAAAGATAATCAAAAAAAATTTAATTAATTATAAGTTTTATGACTTTGACTTGCCCAAATATGACGCCAGAAATTATAATGATATATTGCGTGCAATGAAAGGTATGGACTTGGTTATTCATCTTGGATGGGACACCAAGGTAGAAAATTGGAAATCTAGAAAAATTAATCCTGACAATTCCCTTATGACTTTTAATATTTACAATGCAGCTATTGAAGCTGGTGTACCTCGAGTAATTATGGCAAGTTCTGTTCATGCAGATGATTACTCTAAATGGAAAGGCCCAGGTTTAATGAATTGTAATACTGTTCCTATCCCAGATAGCCCATATGGTGCAAGCAAAATTTTTATGGAAGCTCTAGGAAGATATTACGCAAATTTGGGACTTGAAGTAGTATGTATTCGCTTTATGGGTCTTAATTCTGATAACAATTCCTTTAAAGAAGTGGAAGAAAGTAGAAAATGGTTTAGCCATAAAGATTGTGCCAGATTAATCAAGAGTATTATAAATGCTCCAAGAGTCCCAAATAATTTTGTTGTTATGTATGGAGTTTCAAATAATACTGGGAGAATACACGATTTTGTTAATCCATTTGGATGGGCTCCTAGGGATGGAAAGTAGGATTGTTTTTTCGGAAAGCATAAATGGGAACGTTAAGTAGACCAAAAAATTTGAATGACGAAACCTTTGAACAGGTTTTTGTCTGCAAAAAGTGTAATAAAAAGAAATATTCGAGAAAATAACTCATAAACTTCACCTAATATACATTGTGCGAAGTTTTATATACAAGTTTAGCCATTTTTCTTATTAAAAGAGGAGATTTAGGTGGATAATTATTTAAAAAAATTAGAAACTGAACTTAAACTTAGGGGTTTTTCCAAAAGAACCTTAGAGATTTATACTAGTAATGTTAGACTTTTTTTTGAAAATATAAAAAAAGATCCAAATGAAATAACATCTGACGACTTAAGAGAATATTTTGGAAAACTAATCTCTGATCAAAAACTTAAACCTCGTTCAATATCTTTGAAAAAGTCATCCCTTAAGTTCTTTTTTGAAGAAATAGTAAAAAAAAGAATAACTGACATAGATTTACCAAAAATTCCAAGATCTATTCCAACTGTTTTAACTAAAGAAGAAGTAAAACGTTTATTTGACTCAGCAAGCACAAAAAAGTCTCTTCTAATAATGAAATTAATCTATTCTACTGGTTTAAGAGTTAGTGAATGTGCAAACTTAAGAATTTCAGACCTAGAATTAGATAACAATCAAGGTTGGGTAAGAGCTGGAAAAGGAAATAAAGATAGACCTATCTTTTTATCTAACCAACTAATAGAAGATCTGAAGAGATATATATTAACTTTATCTGAAAACGAGATATATTTATTTCCAGGAAAAAATGGGCATATAACTATCAGGAATATACAATATATAGTTAAGACTGCAGCCAAAAAAGCAAAAATAAACAAAAAGATTAGTGTACATAAATTAAGACATAGCTTTGCAACACATAATTTAGAGAATGGGGTTGATATAAGATTGATACAAGAATTATTAGGGCATTCTGATCTCTCAACTACCCAAATATATACTAAAGTTTCACATGAGCAGTTAAAAAAAATAAAAAACGTTCTCGATTACATAGGTTAATTAATTATTCTTAAATAAATCTTTCAATCATATCTAAGAATATTTAAGAACTAAATATTATAATCATAGATTAAACTATTTATCCTTAAACTATTTAATCAAAGATTAAAAGATATAGTGAATATATTTCTCGTCGGGAAATCAATAAACTTTATATAGTAGTAATCTCAATTCTAGAATGTAATTTTTAAAAATAAGGGGGTGAAAAGACTTGGGAACTATTATTGCAAAAAACGTTGTTAAAAGAAAGCCAGGTTACCTTTACTATGTAGATGGAAAGGGTAATGTTTGTGAAGCTAAAATGGCTAGAGGCGGCAAGAAGAAAAAGAAGAAGAAATAAATTCTATTTCTTATTTTAATTTTTACTTTATTTTTTTATTCAAAAAAACTAGTTAATTCTTTATTATTTTGTTTAGGTAATCTACTAACCTTTCTTATACCCATTACCTCTGTTCTAGAACTCTCTCCGCAGTTTGGACACTTCCTCGAATGTTCTTTATCAGTAACATTAGACATCCATTCCCAATTACAACTATGACATAATAATGTATATCTAACTAAAACATCTTTTCCAAAATTAAATTCGGGTTGTTTTTTATTGGAATAAACTAAATATCCGACCACAATTAAAGCAATTACAGCACCAACTGCATAAATGCTCTGTACACTTCTTAACAAATATAATACAAATACTATAAAGACGAATATGATTACATATCTAAAAACAATCTGTCTCGAATTATAACTCATGTAAAAGGGAATAAAATAAAATATATAAAACTAACCCATATAATCTACTTCTTTCTTTTCTTTACTTATTTGGGCATCCTTGGCCTGTTTCATTATTCCTCTTAGTTTATCTTCAGATTTCTCTGCCTTAGCCAACAATGGTTTATAATCAACATCAAGCCCCAAATATTTATCTAAAACTTTTATTACTTTAGCAGCAGCCCTACTATCCGGTAAATTACTTGCAGTTTCAGCAAAAACACAAGATAATGGAGCATCTTTTGAT
Organism: Candidatus Woesearchaeota archaeon; assembly: GCA_018302135.1. Lineage (GTDB taxonomy): Archaea > Nanobdellota > Nanobdellia > SCGC-AAA011-G17 > PNOQ01 > PNOQ01. The sequence continues at coordinate 2,452 of JAGWAE010000015.1, read as the reverse complement.
TTCAATAGAACTGCAGCAGTAACGCCCATTACAATACCTTCATTCATTTTTTTTGCTTCTGTTTCAGTCCATATTTTTGGGTTTTTATTAGATATATAATAAACATTTCCAGTAATCGTTTTCATTGCACCAACACCTTCTATACATATTACTTCTTTTGCTTTCAGAAGTGTAGATACTTGATTAACTGCATCAGCGAGTTTCCATTCAACTCCTTTTACATTAGTTACTGCGTGCAATAAAACTAAATTATATTTCTTTGAATAAAAAATTCCTAAAGGATCCACAACATCACCTTCATGAATAGCTATTAAAGGATTCATTTCATCAAACCAAATATACCCGATTTTTTCAACATCACCGAGATGATCTATAAGATATTCTGTAGTTATAGTGCCGACAAGACCAAAACCAGGAAAACCCTGCAAGATAGTTACATTTTGAGGTTTTTTATTTAGTTCAATTTTCATTTTATCATATAAAACTTAAGTAATTTATATATCTTTCCATTAGTAAAGTATTTAAATCCATACTTCTAAAAATAATTCATGGTTGATATTAAGTTAGTAGACTATATAAAAAGACATCAACAAAAAGGATATAAAAAAGAAGAATTACAAAGAATTCTCGTTCAAAATGGTTGGTTAAAAGATGAAGTTAATGAAGCATTTAAATTCATAGAAACAAAACAACAACCAGAGAAACAAAAAGAAAAACCTGTTCAATTAAAAGAAGAGAAAGGTCCTTCTAGACAAGAGCAATTGAACGTTCTCAAAAATTTTATTCTTAGTTCAAGATCAAAAGGAATAAGTGATTTTGAAATTAAAAATGCATTACGTTCTAAAGGTTGGCCAGAAGATTTATTGGAACAAGGATTTAGAATGTTTACTCAAACTCAACCACAAAGACCAATAATTCAACCTAAACCTATTCAAGAAAAAATTGAAGTAAAACCAAAAAAAGAAAGAAAACCAATAAACTTTAAAAAAATAATTTGGTTCTTCATTGCATTTGTTGTTGCAACTTTGATTATAACAGGAACAATATTTGTCTACAATTATGTTATAGGATTATCTAGTTATACATTAACTCAAAATGGCGAAGAATTACATGGTAAATGTTTAGATCAAAATTGTTCGGATATGAAAGATTCTGCATTCAATTATGCTAAAGAAAATTTTACTTATTCGTTAATAGTTGGATTAATAGCATCGTTAATAACTGTAGTATTATATGCAACATTACCATTTAGAAACATTATTCTTTGGGTTATAAATGGTTTATATTTCCTATTCTTAATCTACATAGGGTACATATGGTTAGCTTTTTCAAGTTCAGTATAAATACAAAACTTTTTAAACAATTATTTTATCTTATTTCTTGTTGATTATGGGTCCATAGCTCAGCTTGGTTAGAGCACTTGTCTATAATAAAATATAGGGTGAAGCTCTTAATATGCTCGGAGAAACCAAGGGGTCGCGGGTTCAAATCCCGTTGGGCCCATTTCATAAATTATTTAAACATAAATATTAACCAAAGAAGTAAACATGGGAGAAATGAGAATAATTTATGCAGAGGATTTAGTAACACCTCCTACTAGGCCAAAAAATCAAAGACTGGTTGAAATGTATCTTAGACGTCATTACGGTAGTTATTATACGCCACGACCAAGCCCTGCAGAGATAGCAAGAGAAGAATCAGAACTTGTTATGAAATTATTTGACGCGATATAAATCAATTCTTAAATTTCTCATCAAACTTATCTTTACAAGCCTGTTCTTTCCAATAAACAGAATGTGATGCTTGCTTTTCAAAAAGAGCAATAGAAATATTGATTAAATCACTCTGATAATCTTTCAAATTAGTTTCTTTCATAATCTGTCTAGCTTGAGAAATACACTTTTTCATCTGAGAAATTGTTTCTTTCTCTGCTAAATTTTCAACTTTTTTCTCTTCTTCGTTACTTAAACTTATTTCTTCCCAAATAGGATAAGTTGTCTTCTTATCTGTCTTCGGAAAACTTTTTGAAAAGGTCATAATAAATCTTTAATTTGATCAATATGGTCAGCTATCTTTTCACCAGACTCAGTTAACCTAATTGTTTTTATCCTTCCTTTCTTTTCAAACTTCACTAAACTATTTTTTTCCATCTCTTGCAAAATTTTAACTGCATGCGAATACGTACAGTCAACTTCCTTTGCCAACACTGAACCATATTTTGCTTTTGAATTATTTCTTAATGCAACCAAAATCATCGACGGTTTTCTTCTAAAAAAAACCTCAAAGATATCTTTTTTCACCATTTATTCCCACCCTAGTTTGTTTTGTAACATCTATATTTAAACCTTTATATATTATAATATATGTTTTTAACTGTATATTTACTTTTGATGTTAATTAAGGGAATATCAAAACATTTATATAACTATTTTTTTTATGAAAATAATGTTTA
>JAGWAE010000014.1 GCA_018302135.1 Candidatus Woesearchaeota archaeon | reverse complement strand
CATCAAGAACATTCTATAGAACAACAACCCTTAATTGTAGCGAATCTAGAAAAAATTGCATACCAAGAATTACAAGCCAAAAATTATCCAGAAGCCAAAAAGACTTACGAGTTGTGCCTAAAAGAAAATTCTAGAAGCGCCTCAGCATGGAATGGTTTGGGAGTAACAAATGCAAGGTTAGGTTTACTAGAAGAATCAATAAAAGATTATAAACTTGCGATTCAATTAATACCTAGTTATGGTATAGCTCACTATAATCTAGGTCGAGCTTATTTAGATTTAGACAAGCCATTAGAAGCAATAGAACCATTAGCTAGATCATTAGAATATATGCCAAAAGACTTGCCAACACTACTAGCACAGGCAGATGCGTATGAAAGATTAAAATTTTTTGAGCCAGCATTAAGAAAATATCAGGTCTTAATTTCTATAGATCCGAATAATTCTGAGTTTAAAATAAAAAGAGACAAATTAGCAAGAGAATGTATTGGTAAGTAAATTTATAAATCAAATATAATTCTCAAATCAAATGGCAAGAACAGTTCAAATTCAAAACTCAGATGAAGTAATGGCCCAATTTGGATCCGCAGGAATTTATTATTTAGCTAAATTAAATTTTCCAATTCCAGAACAATCAAGATTTATTTATTGTCATGATATTATAGATGTACTAAGAAAAGTAGGAAAAGGTAGAGAAGCAGAAACACTAGCCAACATAGCAACTAACTATTTAGATATGTGCACAATTAGTCCAGAATTCTACGAACTTGTTAAACAATAAGCTTTAAAAACTCAACCTATATACTCTAGTATATACTAAAAATGACAGAAGAAATAAATCTCCAAAGGTTACTAGCTAAACTAGAACAATTACCAATTGAATCTTTTAGTTGGAACGGGGATAATTTTAATGTAACTATCGAAGATTTTGAGATTCAATTTAATGCTGATCGTTGTGGTATTTCATTTAGTTCTTTCTACATCGATGTTATTCATTATGGACAGCCTCTAAAAAGAATTTCATCAGAAAAATCCTCAGATTCCAATGAATACGAACAGTTAGTGCAGACATACAATAGAATACATGAGAAAAGATCCGCATATGTTAATAGAAGGAATGAAGAGTTAACAAAAAAATTAAACGATTTATTATAATTTCTAACTAAAATAACGAATAGATAGTCCAAGACATCAATGTTTATAGTCCCGAGATTCTAATATTATCCAACTAGAATGAAAAATACAGTAAAATACTTCGATATAACTATCTTTGTCTTAGTCTTTGCTTTATTTAGTTTAACTAGTATGTTAAACGGAAATTGGTTTACAGGAATGGCAATAAGCAACCCTGTAAATTTTGATAACACTTGTACAAATATAACTATAAATCAGTCAGATAGTCTCAACCAAGGTCTTGTGCTTTACTTTCATTTTGATAAACTTCCTCAGTACGGAGAAAGCAACAATTTAGTTTGTGATTTTTCAGGTAATGACAATGTTGCAGTTGTTGAAAATGCAGTATGGGGACAAGCAGGAAAATTTAATGGTTCATTTGATTTTAATGGAGTTAACACTAGAATAATAGTTCCAGATTCTGCAATGTTAAGTCCAAGCACAACGGGAAAATTTACTGCAACCTTTTTTGTGAAATTTACAAATACAGTTTTCTCAGGTGGTGGAGGAACAAATGATTATCTTCATTATATGGGAAAAGGAAGTAGTAGTCAAGGATATGAATGGGTTTTCAGACAATATAATGGATCTAATCCAAGTAATAGACCTAATAGATTAAGTTTTTATGCTTTTAATTTAACTGGAGGTTGGGGCGCAGGTAGTTATGTTCAAGAACCAATTAATACTTCTCAATGGGTTTTCATGACAGGAGTTATTGATGGAACTCATACAAAAATATATAAAAATGGAGTCTTAAAAGATCAAGATCCTCTTTCAGGTTATGGAATAGTTATGCAAGATGGCAGTGCTCCACTAGTGATTGGAACTTCTGATGGAAATAGTTATTTTAAAGGAACAGTTGATGAATTAAGAGTTTACAATCGTGCTTTAACCACTGCTGAAATAAATCAAATATATCAATTATCCATAGATCAACTTTACAACAACATAATAAGTTTAGAAGATGATTCTAGTAATATTACTAATAATACTACTACTAATGAAACAAACTCTACTACATCTAATGAAACAAACTCCACGCCACCAGTAGAAAGTCAACCTGTTCAACAGAGTTCTCCATCAGTAAGCAGTGGCGGCGGAGGCGGCGGAGGTTCATCGAAAAAAACTACCAGTAATACAAGTACAACTACTAGTAATATTGATTCAAGTCAAAATGAAGAAGTAATTAACTCAGAACAAGCTACGGAAATTGAATTTTCTACGCAATCCAACGAAAATAATGATGAAAATGGTTACATCTTAAAAGATGAAATAGAAAACGCAAAGAATAGAAATTACATTATCATAGCATTATTATTTTTTGTATTTGTTGCAATCATTATACTTATTATTTTAAGGAGAAAAATTTCGAGGTTCTTATAGAACAATCAATTCCAATAACAAGAGAATGCATGAATCAATAACTTTATAAACTATTATATCAACTGATATAACAAGATGAGAACTCCAAAATTAGAAACAATCCAAATGATTAAAGAAGAAATAGACAGTAATAGCTCTATTTATCAGTTATGGAAAAAACTTCCAAAGAAAACAATGTATCAAACGTATAAGAAAGCAATAGAATATTTAAAAGACACAAATCAAATAATTATCAAAGAAAACAAAATCTCACTAATAAATATCAACCAACCAAGTTTATCAAATTCAAGAAATGATATATTATTCTCATTATCTTACTACGGTTACGATTTAATATCAGCAAAAACAATTAAAGGAAAACTAATACAAAAAGAAAGACTAATAATAGAAATACTTCTAAAATACCCAGAAGCTAGACTAATAGAAGCAATACCTTTTCTGATAAAAGATTCTAATAAATTCGAATTGTACAGGCTAGCAAAAGATTACAATTTAATTAATCAAATAGGATTTTTAACCGATATAACTATCATATTATACAAAACAGATATGAAAGATCTAAAGAAAGAGTTATATAAAGAAATAAACAACACAAAATACCTAACAAACATAAAAGACAAAGATTATTTAGAAAAAAACACATCAAATTTAATGAAAAAATGGAACCTGCGTGGTTTATTCAAACTAGAAGATTTCAAGAAAATTTCAAATTAATCATTAAAGAGTTTTTTTAATTAATTCAAAAAAATGAGACTATTATTCAAAATAAACAAAGAATTAGAGTTAATGAATTATTGGGGTATGATAAACAGTAACTCATACGGAAATTACAATAAAGAGTTACCTCCAGAATTAGTAGCGAAGATTAGAGGCAAACCATTTGAAGAAGTAGAAGGAATAATAAGAGCACAAGCAAATAGAGATTATGAAGCTTATGAAAGAAAAATAGAAACAGTAATAAGAGAAACAAGAAAAGCTTGGGAATTAATAGATGAAGAATTTTACAGAAGATTAGAAAAAATATTCAAAAGAGAATTTCTAGCAAAAAAAGTAATTGTTTATGTTACTCCATTAAGAAGATGCAACTACAACTACAATCAAGACAATCCATTCTTTAAAATTTCAGCCAGATCTCAACCACCCAAACCACAACTAAAAACAGCAGCACACGAACAAATTCATTTTATGTTTCATTGGCATTATCAACAACATTGTGAAAGTATGTTAGGAAGAGAACTAACTGGCCATCTAAAAGAAGCTCTAACATTTTTAATCAATGAAGAGTTCCAAGATTTAATAGGATATGAAGATCAAGGTTATCCAGAACATAAAAAACTAAGAGAAAGATTAACTGAATTATGGAGAACAACAAAAGATCTCGAAGTTCTTATAGAACAAGCAATTCCAATAACAAGAGAATGCATGAATCAATAACTTTATAAACCAATCAAAACTTTCAAAACTCCACATGGAACAAATAAACTTACAAACATTACTAGCTCAACTAGAATCAGTACCAATTGAAGAGATTTCTAGAAAGAAAGTAGTATTTCATTTTGCTGGTAAAGATGCTTTTTTAGCAAAAGTTGATGATCTTGATATTTACTTTGCAAAGCAATTAGAAGATAGTTATAGATTACTCGCTTGTAGTGATTGTAAAATAGTAGGAGATTTTTCACATAATGAAGATTCAGACAGGCCTTCAGAGATTCATCCAGAAATAGCAATAGCGTATGAATTATTGCATTCAAGGTATATGAAACATAGAAACAATATTAGAATGAACTATCAAATTCAAGCCGAAATATCAGTTTTAAAAGAAATAAACGATTCTCTAAACGGTTTATTACCCGATTAAAATAGTGTAACTACTTCTAAATCAAAACATTTATAAATAGAATTATTTTTTAAGATTTACTGAAAAATGGTAAACAAAAAACTTAATTTGGATGATCCAGTTCAAGCAGAGGAATATCTAAGATCAATTAATCCGTTAGAATTAGATAGTGCTAAATTAGATAGTGCTATTTTTGTTAAACTTGCTTATTTATCCAGACATCAAGAAAAATCAGTAAGATCCGTAGCTAATCAAAAGTTATATCTATCTAATGATCCGGACGCTAGAATTTATTTAGAAGAATTGGCAAAAAATAAAGATGAACAAGTTAGATTAAGCGCACAAGGAGTTTTATATCATGACGATATAACTTCTCTAATCAAAAGTTCTCAAACAAGAGAAGAGCCTAGAATTATAATGGCAACTAGAAAAAAACCAGGTTACGATAACACTGATCTAGTTTTGGTACCAGGTTCAAGTTTTAAAATAACTAAATTTCCTCGTTCTATTGGTAAAAGCTGGAATAATACTCATCTTGATTTACACAAACAAGGTCTTAGAATGCCACCTACTCGTGTTTTTATTCCACATTATATACAAGTTATAAAAGCTATGCAAGGGTTAACTGATTTATTAGATGGAAATATGGGTGTAATAAAAAGTGAAGAAGTTGAAAAAATTTATAATAAAATATCCAATATTCAATGTCGGTTAGATGATTACATCAACATGCATGGAGAGTTAGAAACTGATCATAGAGTTTATGATAAGGAGTTATACGGTTATACCGAGCCTTTAGAAAGATGTTTTGATTCAGAAGAATCTGGGTTAGCAGATTTACATTCTTTGAACAGACAAGGATTTCCAACCAGAATGTCAGATTTAGAAGATCATGTAAGGGGAGAAAATATTAAGTTTATACCTCCAAAAAAAGACAGTTCAACATTATTCATTTCTAGCCCTAAAGGAGATAGTCTTATTTGCACTACAGAAACAAACATTTCAAATCCAACAGTAGGTTCATACGGTTACGTAGATAATTAAAATGGTATACTATCCAAATAACAGAGAACTGGCTATTTATATTCAAGAAGTTGGAAAATATCCTTTATTAACAAAACAAAAGGAATTTGAATTAGCTAGAAAAATAAGAGAAACCCAAGATCAAGATTCTATTGATAAATTAGTAAACTCAAATCTAAGATTTGTAGTATACGTAGCAAAAAAATACCAAGATAGGGGATTAAAATTAATGGATTTAATACAAGAAGGAAACACAGGATTAAAAAAAGCAACAAAAAAATTCGATGAAACTAGAGGAAATAGATTTATTTCTTATGCAGTTTGGTGGGTAAGACAATCTATTGAGAGAGCACTATCCGAAGAGACAAAGACTGTAAGACTTCCAGCAAATAAATATCAACTTTTCAATAGAATGAGTAAATATATTGATAATTATTTAAAACAACATGGAACTAATCCAAGTGATGAACATTTAACAGAGGTCTTTCTTAGGCATATAGGCGACAAAAAAGGAGTTTTAAGACTTTTTTATCAAAGTAGAGAGCAAGAAATAAGATTGGATAGTGAAATAGAAGGGGAAGACAATGATGCACGAACAAGACACGAACTTATGGTAATGGAGCAAGATTTACCTTCTTATCAAGTAGAAGAAAGAGAATTAAATTTCATTATTAACGAAGAATTAAAACGTCTTTTAAATCCAAGGGAGCAAAGAGTAATATATTCATACTTTTTTTCAGACCCTTCTTTAAATCTTCAAGAAATTGGAGATGAATTTGGTATAACTAGAGAAAGAGCTAGACAAATAAAAAACGAAGCTTTGGGTAAACTTAGAAAATCAAAAAGAATAGCAAGTTTATCAGACATTTTAAGTTAAAATAGTAACAAATTTAAACGAGTAATATATAATTATTTTATGTTTTCAAAAAAGGATTGGGGATATATATCATTATTATTGATTTTAACATTTTCAGCCATACTTTATTTTAATAATTTTCAATTTTTTGGAAAAACAACATATGATATCCCTATGGAACTAAACGTTCCAGAAAAAACAATAGAATTCTTACCAATTTTAAAAGAATCAATAATTGATACAGTTATTAACCCAGAGTTAGAAGATGAACAAGTAGATGATGATATTCAATTATCACAAGGTTCATATGTTACAATATTAAATCCCTATGGAGGCCAAGTTATCTTGGCACGATCAGATATTGATTCAAATCAAAATTACACATGGATTTTAAACAGTGTTCCATCAACAAAAACTAGTGCACATACAACAATGCTTGCGCATTTTAATAATGATTTATTATTATCAGATGGAGAACAGCCATTAATTTCTAGTTCACCAGTTTTCGAAACTGCAAAATTTGACCAAGGGTTGTCAAGAAAAGTAACTTACAACACAACCAATAACTTAAACCTTTCAGAAGGCACAATAGAATTCTGGTTAACATTAAAAAAACCAATAACAGACATAGTTTTTAACTCAACTTTAGGAGACCCGAAATTCTTCGAACATAAACAAACATACTTTAACACAAGATATCAAACTACTTTAACTTCTTATTTTAGATTCGGAATTAACAATGCTCAAACTAGCATAAGTTTTACAGTATATGAAGGCAACTGGGCAGATGCAGCTCAAGTAAACACAAATGTTAGAACAATAGACGTAAACAAACCAATTCATTTTGCCATAACTTATTCAAAATTAAATAACAAATCAAATGTTTACATGAACGGCTTCAAAACCTCTTCCGGAAGATATGATTTTAACTCCCCATTGAATGAAACATTCATAATTGGAAATAATAACTCAATAATAGATGAATTTAGAGTTTATAATAAAGTTTTATCATCAGAAGAAATAAGATTTGATTACACAAGAGGTATTCCATTTTCAGATAATGATATTTATTTTACTCAGGAAGTCAATCAAGGAGATATTCTGGCTATTCAAATTGATCAAGGATTAATTTCAAGCCAAAAAACAATATTACAAAAAAAAATAGACTCTCCTATAAACTACATAATTCCTTACACAGATAATTTAGAATTTAATTTTACAACCTCATCTCCATTAATTTGTGCTTATGGTGAAGAACCTGACTTATTTTCAAAGTTAACTATTTTAGACTTATCACCTTCAACAACTCATAAAATACAAATACCAATTCCAGATACATTAAATTACTATCCGATATACATCAAATGTGGTTCAGATGATTATTTTATTTACAAAAGGATAAGAGTTTTGCCAGAAATAAAAAATACATTCCCAAAAATAGCTAACTTCAAATGGGGGAATAATATAAACTATTCAAGCAGTGAAGAACTAGAATATTACTCAAGATTTAATTTATTGTCCATTTCAAAAAGCAATCAAATTCAACCAGAAGCGTTATTAAGAATAAGAGAACTAAATCCAAATATAATAATTCTTTCATATGTAACTGCAATAGGTTATCAAAATTACACAGAATATTTTTCTTTTTCAGGTTTAATCGAACGTATCACTCCAGATATGTTGATGAGAAATGCAGCTGGACAAACAGCACCAAATCCAAATTTTCCAAATAACGTAGTTTGTAATCTATATACAGGAAACGCATTTAGTGAAACACTAGCTGAACATATAGAAGAAGATATGATCCAGGAAGGTATGTGGAATGGTATCTGGTTTGATGTTGCTGGTTCTTCTTTCTGGTTTTTAAAAAATTACATAACAAACCAATATGTTATCACTCCAGATTTAGATATGGATGGTATTAATGAAAATTTAAGCAATTCAGTAGATTTAGCAAAAGCAACACAAATATGGATAAACGGTATGAATCAACTCATGGATTTAACAAGAGAAAAATCAGGAAATAATATATTATTAGTGGCTAATGACGCAGATTACAATTCAGATAATTACAATGGAAAACTATGGGAAGGAAAATTAGACAGTGCAGAAAGTGGCGCAGATAATGGCCCAGTTGAAACATTTATGAGATATTCCGATACAACTTATTTAATAAGAAGTTTCCCATATTGGCAAGGAACAACAAAATCTCCGCACACAAACTGGAATTTATTCACAAATACATATAATCCAATAACTTATCCAACATATCATTACAAAAGACACAGATTTGGTTTTGCCGCAAGTATTATTTCAGAAGTTTATCATGACGTAGAATTTTCAACAACTGAAAATGGAGATAAAGAATGGTACGATGAATATCTAGTTGATATCTATACAGCTAATCCAACATTAAACACTTCATTAGGTTCAGGTTATCTAGGTGAACCAATATCAGAAACAAAAGAATTTGAAAATTTAGTTTGGGTAAAAGAATTTCAAAATGGAATAGTTTATCTAAACGGAAGAACTTCAAGCTACACATTTGATTTAAACAATACTTATAGATATATTAATGGAACACAATCTCCAACCGTAAATAAAGGAGGGCTTACAGCAAGTTCATTAACTATAGATTCTAAGGACGGAATAATTTTGCTAAGGGCACTATGTTCTAATAATCCATCAAATGATCTAAATTGTATCTCTTTTTGTGGGGATAGTGTATGTAGCACAAACGAAACATGCACTTCTTGCTCATCAGATTGTGGGATTTGTTCAACCCAAGATCCAACTAATATAGGAACTACTGGTGGCGGTTCTAGTGGTGGAAGCAGTAATGGTGGTACAACAACTTCTTACTGTGGCGATTCTACATGTAATTCTAATGAAGATTGTAATTTATGCCCAACTGATTGTGGTTTTTGTCAAGTAACTACTTCAGACACAATTTATTTAGAAAAAGGAATTAATACTTACCTACAAACTAGTGGAGGAGAATACAATTTAATTTTTGAAAACAAAAATAATTCTATTTATCTTTACAATATTTCATCAGATTCTGTAAATTTCATTTACAATGATGAAACAAGCACAATAAATGTTGATGGCTATCTTTTATTCACAATAGACAATACCCTAGTAAAAATTAAATATTTATCACATTTATATAACCAGGCAAATTTAATGATTAGTGTAGAAGAAATACAAGTTAGAGGAACTTACAATCCTTACGAAATGACTTACTTCTGGATATACTTTTTAGGATACATCTTGATATTCCTACTATTCATGTATTTTAAAAGAAAAAATTAACTTAAACCATAAGAATCTACAAAATTTCTAATAATTGAATAATCATTAATATAACCGTAACCTCTTTCAGTTAATTCATATTTCTTTTTACCTTTTTTATCTACTTTTTCAATAATAAATCCTTTACCAATTAACTCAGAAAGATATTCATTTAACATCTGATGAGATAAATTTGACTTATATAAGATATGGGTTGGTTTAATATCCCCATGTTTTTCCTTTACAGCATACAAAATATCATGTATGATTTCTAGTCTATCTCTTTTTCGATTCATTTTTGTGTATTACATAGAAATTGAATAAAATAATCAAATATGAAATTAATTCAAATATATGACCTATAACATAAAACTTAGTATGGTCCATTGAAAATAAAAAGTGAATTTCACTAACTAATAAAAATAAAAATGCTATCGCAATCAATAAAGCATTTTTCTTATTATTCTTTAAATAATTACTCATAAAATGACACACCAAATATATAACAATTGCACTAGATATCAAATAAAATGTGAATATTATATTTTCACTCATAAATATTGCTAATAATGCAATTATATTCAATAAAACTAATAACAATTTATTTTCACTCCTAAACGTCATATAAACTAAAAACATTAATCCAATTGTCCAAAGAGTTAGATGAAAGTACAATGCTAAAGCTTCTAACAACACTATCTGTTTTAGTAAAATTATTCTACAAAGATTATCATCTAATTTTGAGATTATTAAAAAATTAAATACTGATTGGATAATATAGGAAATTCCTATAAATAAAAATCCATAACCAATATATTTTATTTTTTTCTGATCACTAATTTTGTAAGCTTTGAAAGCAAAAATAGAAATTGTCAGTAATATTATAGCAAACACTAATTCAAATCCAACATCCCAACCAAAAAACCAACTTGGTGAAAAACATGAAAAAGCCATAACTATAATATTAATGGATTATTTTTAAACCTTGCGAAAGTATACTCACAAGAACTAATCAAAAATATTCTATTTTGATTCTACGTTCTTAAACTTTTTTTAGATTTATGTTTAATCAGTTTATACGAAATAATTGGACCTATAGTTAAGATTATTACTGAAGAAATTAATCTAAACGTTAAAGCTGCAGTTAAAGACTGAGATGCACTAACATTCAAAATTGAAGCTGAAAATATTTGTATTGTTTCTGTTATACCTAAAGCTCCGGGTGTTATAGCTATTAAACTACCTATTGTAATTATTGACTGCAAAAACAAAGATTTCACAAATCCAAGATCCACACCAAATATATTATAACTTACCCAAATTCCTATTGCAGAAACTGAAAGCTGAGCAAGGGATATTAGTAAAGATATTACTATTATCTTTCTATTATTTTTTATCGTATCCCAACCATTTGCTACTTTAATAAATCTATTCAATAGTTTATTTCTTGATTTAGGAAATTCTCTAGAAAATATTATTATTAATGATAAAATTGAAAAAGTTATAAGGAAAATAAAAAAGATTGGTAAACTAAACATATTGTCTCTGTACAATAAGATTAATATGGTTGTCAACCCACATATACTTGTTACAAATAAGTTGATTATATAAAATCCAGTAACTGTCGCAATAAAATCAGTGTAAGAAAAAGAGTGCTTTTCTTTCAAATAAGCTGCCTTAGCTAAAAATCCTCCTTTAAACGGAGTTATTGTATTATAAAACTGTATTAAAACTGAAATGCCCAGCCATTCCTTAATCCCCAACTTAATACCAAATGGAGCTATTATAAACTTTATCAATAAACCATTGGTAAAAATATAAAAAAGAAATACACATGCCAAAGGAATTAGATATATTGGTTCCACAAGTCTAATTTTTTCAAATTCATCTAAATTGGTTAATACATAATACAACACAGATACTAATGTTATCAATAGTACTATATTTGATATTAACTTCTTGTTTACCATCTATCTTAATCTTAAATCTGGTATTTTAAAACTTATTGTTTATTCCAAAAAGATTATAAAGAGATTTTTCAAATTATATTTATGTTAAATTATTTAATTAAATTCTATTTAATCTAGCTTGTAAATCATCGCTTTGTTCTGGAGTTAATGGGCAATATTTACGTATTTCTTCAGTTTCTTGGTAATTCTCAATTATTGGAGCGCCAGTATAAAACCTTGGTTTTTCTGAACCCAATAACATACTTAAAAATTTAACAGCTCCTTTATTATTTGCATCAATATATCCAAATTGTCTATGTGTTAAAATAAAATATTGGATTATAGGATCTTCTAATTTTGAACTTTCAACTGTTCTAATTCCTATAATAGGTAATTTACTCACATCTACATTCAATAATTCATGTAAATAATGCACAGTATTATAACTTCCAACTTTTGCACTAACTTTCCTTGCCATCGTAAGCTTTCAAAAAATAGTTAGCTTATAAAACTTCCTACATACCAAAACAATCTTTATATTCCATCAAACTTTTAAATTTCCATGCTAAACTAACAGAAGATAAGCTACTTTCATATCCCAAATCCCCATTATTATTTGCCTTAGTCATTATTTCACAAAAATTCCTACTATTCCATTCAGAAAAATATTTAGAATGTAACAATACAATTAATTCAGGAGTATCAACACTTCCTTCATAAACCTTAGATTTGGTCACAACAAAACTTTTTTCCCATTGTCTTTCACCATTATCAAAATTATAAAACTTAATTAATATCGTTGTATCTTCCGGTAATTCTCTAACAATAACATTTTTGCTCATATAATCATCAAAATTGTCATAATTTAAAGCAACAGCCGGAGTTACACTATCACTACTACTTGACTTTGTTCCAGGATTTACAGGAAGATTATCTCCACTATAAAATATGCCAAAAATAATAAATATTAATAATATCAATACTAGCAAAACAATAATCTTTCTTTTCATGAATTTTAAAAATCAAATAAATTTATATATTTTACTATAATTTTTTAGTTATAACTTTCAAAGGATATTCTGACATCTCAACTTCAACTGTGTCATCTTTTTCTAATTTATATTTATAATTAGAATCTAAAGCAATAATCCCACCACTGTGTCTTTTCGAAACAAAAATTATTTTCCCACCATTTTTTATTTCCCCTTTTAACAATTTAGGATTAAATATTCTATTACCAAAATATGGTTCTCTTATTATAAACCTCAATTTATTTCCTTTAAATGGTCTGCCTCTAGCAGATTTATACCAAGCAGTACTTCCAGAAGCAGTTGCTACTAAAACCCCCGAGCTTCTTTGCTCCTCTTTCAGACCATTAAAATTAATAGAATACTTAGACGTGTGAAATTGATTCAAACTCCCAAAATAAATTTCATTCAGAGCCAAATTACTTAGTTCTTTTCCGTTTATTTTTACTTTTATTCTAGGAATTTTTTTAATTTTATGTTTATCGTCAAGTATTTCTCCTAAGAATTTAATATCATGTTCATCTAAACTTAGCAATGCACCTTCACTATGTTCCGACTCAGAATTTATGCCTATAATAGGTATTTCTTTTACAAATGATGCAGCCCTAATAAAAGTTCCATCTCCCCCAACAGTTATTATTAAATCAATATTTTCAAAATATTTTTCAATTAATCTATCTGCTCTTAAAACAAAAAAATTTCTACCTTCTAATCTTTTTTTAACTTCTGCCAAATTATCAAAATGTTTTCTACTTAGCTTTTCACTGTAAACAACTAAAATATTTTTAAATTTCATACTCTCACATCTAAGCTATTAATTCATATAATTTTCGCTTTTATATAATCAAAAGATTTATAATCTAAAATCCTAATCTACAACTTATGTTTACAAAAGGGGAAGAAAAGTGGTTGGTTGCAACTTTGATAGCATTATTAATAATCTCTTTGATTCTAACTCCTTTAACAAAACTAACATTTTTAGAATCTATAAAAACAGTTTTCGGAGCAGTATTCTTATTATTTTTGCCAGGATATTTAATAACTTATATATTTATTAAAAAAAATGATATTGATCATATAGAAAGAATTGCTTTAGGTTTTGCTTTATCAATTGCCATAGTTCCATTATTAATGTTTTGTCTAAATTTAGTTGGTTTAAAAATAAATCTCATAAGTTCAACATTAGTAGTCTCTATCATAATTTTAATCACAATAATAATCCTGTTAAAAAATAAAAATGAAAAATCAAGAAAGAAAAAAAACTAGTTGGAAAGATTTATCAAAAAAACAAAAATCAATAGTGATAGGTTTAATTTTAATTACTGTAACTGTAACTTTATTGATGTCCGCAAGAGCATTTTTATTCATAAAATTTTTAATGGGTAATGATATTTTAATAAAATTAGACACAGAAAAACAAAATATAGATTTATTAAATGGCCAAGAAGAAAAAATAATTTTTGATACAAGTATTACTGCAAATCCTTCTTGTAGTGTAAAGTGTACTTCTAATTTTATAGATCTAACAAATAATATTACAATAGACAAAACAGAGTTTGAGATAGATTCAGGTACACCAATAGAAAAAGAATATACAATAAGAGCTCCAAATCTCGGTCGGGGGCAAATTCTTTATTTATATGGAATAGAATGTCAAGGAATAAAAACATACACTTGTGATACAAAAGAAAGAATAACTAATAGAAATTTATTAGTTAGTCTAAATTATGATTTAAATGAAGAAAACATAATTATAACTAATGAACTAAAAATAAAACTTAATGAAATAATAACAGAAGTCTCAGAAATAAATTCAAACTTAATTATTTTAAATCAGTCAGAAATAAAAAATGACTTAGAATTAAATGAATTATCTTTTGAATTAAATGAAATAATAAAAAAATTAAAACAAAATGAAATATATTGGAACAAACAACAATATGATTTAATAAAATTACCAGATATAACTTTATTAAAAGAGAAATATAATAATCTTTTAACATTCATAAACGAACAAAAAAAGAAAGAAATATTGCAAAACGAATTCAATGTTTTTGTAGAATATGATACATTATGTCAGCTATCAAACAATTGTTATCC
>JAGWAE010000013.1 GCA_018302135.1 Candidatus Woesearchaeota archaeon | reverse complement strand
AAGAGGTTTACATCATTTAGTCTATGAAGTAGTGGATAACTCAATAGATGAAGCTTTAGCAGGGTTCTGTAACAAAATTATTGTAATAATCAATCAAGATGGGTCAGTTTCAGTATCTGATAATGGTCGTGGTATTCCAACAGATTTACATCAAGAACAAAAAAGATCAGCATTGGAAGTTGTAATGACAATTCTACATGCCGGAGGTAAATTTGATAAATCTTCATATAAAGTTTCTGGAGGTTTGCATGGTGTAGGTGTATCAGTTGTTAATGCATTATCTTCATTATTAACTGTAGAAATAAAAAGAGATGGAAAAATATTCAAACAAGATTATTCTAAAGGTATTCCAACATCAGAAGTTTTAGTAATTGGTGAAACTACAGAAACCGGAACTAAAGTTATATTCACCCCAGATAATGAAATATTTCAAGATACAAATTTTCAATATGATATTTTAGCAACTAGATTAAGAGAGCTTTCATTCTTAAACAAAAAAACTGAAATTCAACTAATAGATGAAAGAGTAAACAAACAAGAAATATTTTTTAGTGAAAAAGGAGTTGTAGGTTTTGTAGAATTATTAAATAAAAATAAACAAAGTTTGCATGAAGACATAATCTACTTTCAAAAAATACAAGATAAAATAGAATTAGAAATCGCATTTCAATATAATGATGCTTATCTAGAAAAATTATTTAGTTTTGTAAACAATATTAATACTATTGAAGGTGGAACACATGTTACTGGTTTCAAAACTGCACTAACAAGGGTTGTTAATGATTATATAAAAAAGAAAAATATTAGCGAAGCAAGATTAAGTGGAGAAGATTTGAAAGAAGGACTTGCATGTGTAATATCCATAAAAGTTCCAGAGCCACAATTTGAAGGACAAACAAAAACAAAATTAGGTAATTCAGAAATAAAAGGTTTAGTAGATAGTATTGTCACAGAAAAACTTGCAATTTATTTTGAAGAACATCCACAAACCGCTCGTAGGATAATAGACAAATGTTTACTTACTGCAAAAGCAAGAGAAGCCGCAAGAAAAGCTCGTGATTTAACCAGAAGAAAAACTGCATTAGAATCTGGGAGTTTGCCTGGTAAACTAGCTGATTGTCAAGAACGTAATCCTGCAAAAGCAGAATTATTCATGGTGGAAGGAGATAGTGCCGGTGGCAGTGCCAAGCAAGGAAGATCAAGGGAAAATCAAGCAATTCTTCCACTAAGAGGTAAAATATTAAATGTAGAAAAAGCAAGTCTAGACAAAATATTTGCCAATAATGAAATTACAACAATGATTTCTGCTTTAGGTTGTGGTGTAGGTGATGAATTTGATATAGGAAAATTAAGGTATCATAAAATAATAATAATGACAGATGCAGATGTAGATGGTGCACATATTACAACATTACTATTAACTTTCTTTTTTAGATACATGCCAAAGTTAATTGAAAACGGATTTTTATACATCGCAATGCCACCTTTATACGGAATAAAGAAAGGCAAAGATACTATATATTGTTACAATGATCAAGACTTACAAAATAGTTTAGCAAATTTTGAAGAAAAACCAGCAATTCAAAGATACAAAGGTTTAGGAGAGATGGATCCAGAACAATTAAGAGAAACAACAATGGATCCAACTAAAAGATCTTTAAAACAAGTTTCAGTTCAAGACGCAATAGTTGCAGATGAAATATTTACAATCTTAATGGGTGAAGAAGTTGACCCAAGAAGAAAGTTCATACAAGAACATGCTCACGAGGTAAAGAATCTTGACATCTGAGAAAATACAAAACAGATTAATAGAAAACGAAATGCAAGAGTCTTATTTAAATTATGCTATGTCTGTTATAGTTGGTAGAGCTTTACCAAATGTTAATGATGGTTTAAAACCAGTTCATAGAAGAATTCTTTATGCAATGTATCGTATGGGTATGTTTTATAATAAACCAAGTAAGAAATCAGCAAGAATTGTCGGAGAAGTTCTTGGTAAATATCATCCTCATGGAGACATAGCAGTATATGATTCATTAGTACGTATGGCTCAAGAGTTTTCATTAAGATATCCTTTAATTAAAGGTCAAGGAAATTTTGGTTCCGTTGATAGTTTAAAAGAACCTTCAGTTTTACCATCAAAAATTCCGAATCTATTAATAAATGGTAGTTCAGGAATTGCAGTAGGTATGGCAACAAACATGCCACCTCATAATATTTCAGAAGTTCTTGAAGCAATAAGATTACAAATTGATAATCCTGAAATAACAATAGAAGAATTAAGCAATATAATAACTGGACCAGACTTTCCGACAGGTGCATTAATCTTAGGAAGGGCTGGAATAAAACATGCATATAAAACGGGCCGTGGAACTGTAGTAATAAGATCTGTGTGTGATATTGAAGAAAGAAAAATAATTATTTCTGAGATTCCTTATCAAGTAAACAAAACTGTATTAATTGAATCAATTGCAAACTTAGTAAAAGAAAAAAAAGTGGAAGGTATCTCAGATATTAGAGATGAATCAGATAGAAAAGGTATGCGTATTGTTATAGAATTAAAAAGAGACGCTAACGCAGAATTAATTTTAAATCAATTATACAAACACACCCAGTTAGAAACAAGTTTTGGTATAATTAATCTAGCATTAGTTGATAATCAACCAAAAGTTCTAAACTTAAAAGAGATTATTTTTAATTTTATTAATCATAGAAAAGATATAGTAACAAAAAGAACACAGTTTGACCTAAGAAAAGCAGAGCAACGTGCTCATATTTTATTAGGTTTAAAAAAAGCTTTAGAAAATATTGATGAAGTTGTAAAGAAAATAAAAGAAAGTAAAGATGTAGAGATAGCTAAAAAAGAATTAATAAACTTTTTATCTTTATCCGAAGAACAAGCTCTTGCAATTTTAGATATGAAATTACAAAAATTAACTTCTTTAGAAACTTCAAAATTAATACAAGAACATGGTGATTTAATGAAATTAATAATTCAATTAAAGGAAATACTATCAAGTGAACAAAAAGTTTATGAAATAATAAAAAAAGAATTACAAGAATTAAAAGAAAAATATGGTGACTCAAGAAAAACAAAAATAATAGATATTGAAGGAGATATTGAAGACGAAGATTTAATAAAAAAAGAAAATGTAGTTATTACATTCACTCATCATGGTTATGTCAATAAACTTCCAGTAGACACATATAAACAACAAAATCGTGGTGGACGTGGAATTCAAGCAACAGGAACAAAAGAAGAAGATTTCGTAGAAAAAATATTTGTGACAAACACACATAATAATTTATTATTTTTCAGCAATTTAGGTAAAGTATATTGGTCAAAAGCTTACAAGATACCATCAGGATCAAGATATTCAAAAGGAATTAATCTCGTTAATTTATTAAAACTTGAAAAAGAAGAAAAAATAAATGCAATAATCCCAATATTTGAGTTCAAAGAAAATCATTTCTTAAACATGATTACTAAAAAGGGTTTAATAAAAAAAACATCAGTAATAAAATATTCCAAACCAAGAAGAGGAGGAATAATTGCAGTCAACTTAAAAGACGAAGATAAATTAATTGGGGTTTTACTAACAAAAGATGGCGAAGAATTAATCATTGCAACTAAAGACGGACAAGCTGTAAGATTTGATAGTAATCAAGTTCGTCCCGTTGGTAGAAATTCAATGGGTGTAAGAGCAGTAAGACTAAAAAATAAAGATGAAGTTATAGGTGCAGATATCGCTAAAGATACATTATTAACAGTAACAGAAAACGGTTATGGAAAAAGAACAGATATTAAAGATTATAGATTAGTAAATCGTGGTGGTTCTGGAGTCATTAACATAAAAACTACAGATAGAAATGGAAAAGTAATAGGAATTGAATCCGTAAATGATAACGATGATTTAATGTTAGCAACAAAACAAGGAGTATTAATAAGAACTTCTGCAAAAGATATTTCAACTATAGGTAGAAATACTCAAGGTGTAAGAATTATGAAATTAGATGAAAAAGATAAACTAATTTCTGTAACAAAACTTGATTCAGAACAAAAAATTATTTCTTCTTAGATATATTTATTCTAACGAGCCCCAACCGATTAATCTCCATCTAGCCCCAATCATTCTAGAAATAGTTATTCTATCTCTTTTCAAAACACAAATAGGTTTTTTTAATATAATTTTTACAATTCCTTTACTTGTTTCTACAACCATTCCTACAGTAGCAGTAGAATTCGCATTAAGCATTAAATTTTCTCCTTTCTTAATTTGATCGACTAATAACTCATCCTTAGCTCCAACAACTCTTTCTAATAGTTTAGGTTTAAAATTTAGTTCATAAATTATTTCCGGCATATGCCCAGGAACACCAACTACATTACCAGCTAAGCTATCTGACTTGACAATTGAAGAATCCAACTTAGTCAATATTCCAGCAGAACCTCCAGGAGTAATTTCCTTTACTTCTAAATCACCTGTCATTAAATTAGCAATTTCAGTTGTAATTGGTTCCCAAATTGTTTTACCAAACTTTTCTCTTTTAATCCCTGGTCTAATCTCAACTATTTCTCCAATTTTTAACATACCTTCTTTCATTGCACCACCAATTACACCACCATTAATATCTTTAACACTAGAACCAGGTTTATTGATATCGAAAGATCTAGCAACATAAAATAAAGGATCTGCACTTTGATTTCTATGGGGTGTTTTGAAATACTCTTGTATTGTTTCAATTAAAACATCTATATTCACATTATGCTGCGCAGAAATAGGTATTATTGGAGCATTCTCAGCTATACTACCTTTCAAAAAACTCTTTATACTATTATAATTTTCAATCAACTTTTCTTTCTCAACTAAATCAATCTTATTTTGTACAACTATTATATCTTTTATTCCTAATATTTCTAAAGCCATTAAATGTTCTCTAGTTTGTGGCTGTGGGCAAGGTTCATTTGCAGAAACTAAAAGCAAAGCAGCATCAACAATTGCGGCTCCAGACAACATAGTTGCCATTAGAGTTTCATGACCGGGAGCATCAATAAAAGAAACTTTTCTCAAAGGTATACATTCTGATTTACAATCTTTGCATATATTTAGAACACCATAAGTTTCACATTTAGGGCATTTATAAAAAACAGAATCAGCATAACCTAACTTAATTGTAATTCCTCTTTTTAACTCTTCAGAATGAGTATCTGTCCACTTACCAGATAATGCTTGCGTTAAAGTAGTTTTTCCATGATCAACGTGTCCAACTAATAATATACTGATTTCTGGAGTCAATTCAACTTTCTTTTCGACTTTCTTAGGTCTTGCCATCTATATCTTTAGATAAACAGGCCATTTATAAACCTTTTTAGTTCTTGAATCGTTTTAACTCAGGCTCATCAAATTCTATGAAAAGTTGCCCACTATAACCACAATCCTTACATTTAAAAGAATTAAATATATCTGAAGAAACATTTCTACTTTTACAATTAGGACAAATCATAACTCTTTTAGCCATATAAATTAAATAAAATTAGATTATAAAAAACTTACTCTTCTTTAACTTCTTCAATTTTTTCTTCAGTAGTTATACCTAATGCTTTCTCAATTGATTCTTTACCATACTTAACTATTTTCAAATTCAATTGAGCTATATTTTCATCAACATGATTTCCATGAACAGATTTTCTTTGTTTTACTCCGCTTTCTCCGTGTTTAGCACCAACGCCAGAAACAACTAAAGGCCTCTTTCTACCTAAACTAGTT
Source organism: Candidatus Woesearchaeota archaeon (assembly GCA_018302135.1). Classification (GTDB taxonomy): domain Archaea; phylum Nanobdellota; class Nanobdellia; order SCGC-AAA011-G17; family PNOQ01; genus PNOQ01. The sequence goes on along the minus strand of JAGWAE010000013.1, from coordinate 22,833 downwards.
ACATCTTTTCTCATCGGAAAACCAGATTTATCAGAACCACCAGTTATTATTAATTCATATCCTTTTAATCCTAGTAAATCACCACTAATAGTTTCATTAATTTTACTATTCATATATATTTGAGCATCAGCTTCTTTCTTATAACTTTTTCCTGTCTTTGGATCATTTATTGTTATCATAGGTTTCTTGAGATAATATTGCTTTTAAAAAGCTTTCTATACGCCCCATGTAGGATTATCAGCACGTTTAAGCTCAGCGTACTCTTTTAGAACTCCAACTTCTTTAGGATTCAAATATTTTTTCAATTGCTTAAGTTTTTTAAAATGAACTTCGGGAATTTCAGAATATAAAATATCTCCCTCATTTATTTGTCTTCCAACTGTAACATGTGTAATAGAAATAGCAGCTTGTTTTCCTTCAGCCAATTCACTCAAATTTTTATCACCATCTTGTATAGCTTTCAACAAACCTAATTTTTTACCATCTAAAGTTATAGGAGTATTTGATTTAACAGTTCCAGCCAAAACTTCAACTCCAACGATAGCAGGATTAGATTTTCTAAACGTGTGATTTTTTAATATAACAAATTTAAATGGTTTAACAATAGTACTCAATTCTTTAGCTTCATAATCTCTACTTTCTTCAGATAACCATTTCTCAGTTTCATCTATGACTTTGTAAATAATATTATCAGTAATAACTTTAACACCATCATCTTTTTCAATTTGTTTAACATTAAAACCAACTACTAATTTATTTAAATAATCATTTTCAGCACTAGCTTCACTAAGATCTTTTTTACTTATATCTCCAATACCTGCACTCTTGATTTTAATATTTTTTTCTTTCAATAATCTAACTAAAGCTTCTAATGAACCAAGAGTATCTGCTTTTACAACTATTCCTTCATTATCAACTTCAATAAAAACTTCTTCAACTTCTTTCATTATTTCTTCTCTTATTTGTTCATAATCTTTATTAGCAACCATTATCGGCATTCCAGGAATAACATTTTCTAAATTTGGCCCAGAAATTTTTAAAACAACAGATGCTTCCACTTCCGTAACTGGAACTAGTTTACCTTCTCCAAACTCAAATAAACACTTAGCTTTACTTTCAATAGGTTCTCCAATATTTCCAATTAACAATTTATCATTTTGTTTTAAACATCCATCATAGATTATAACATCTAAAGTTTTACCAATTCCTTTTTCTTCTGTAACTTCTAAAATAGTCCCTTTAGCTTGCTCACAAACATCAACATCTAATTCTTTTTCCAGAAACTTTTGAGCTAACCCAGTTATAACCATTAATAACTCAGGAAAACCTTCTCCAGTTTTAGCAGATATTGGAATAATAGCTATCTGTTTTGTGTAATCATCAACTCTATCAAATCTTTCAGAATTAAAACCATATGAGGATAAATTTCCAACTAAGGTATATAATTTATTTTCTATAGCAGTTAATACATTTGAACTTTGCTGATTAATATTATTTATTATTAATTTATCTTGATTTGTTCTCCAGCCAGAAATAGCATCTATTTTATTTGCAGCAACAACAAAAGGAGTTTTATATTGCTTTAAAATTTCAATGGCTTCAATAGTTTGTGGCTTTAAACCTTCATTAATATCAACAACTAAAATAGCAATATCAGAAATATTACCTCCTCTTTTTCTCAAAGTTGTAAATGCTTCATGTCCAGGACTATCAATAAACAAAATTCCTGGAATAGTTAATTTAAGGTTTTTTAACAAATCCCCACAAATATTTTTAATATTTTTTAATGGGATTGTATAAGCAGAAATAGCTTGTGTTATACCACCAGCTTCTTTATCTACAAGACAGCTACCTCTAATATAATCTAAAATACTTGTTTTTCCATGGTCTACATGTGCCAATAGCACACAAATAGGCTGTCTTATCATTTTCCATCAATTATAGACTTATTTAAGAGTTTTAAAAATGTTTCTATCAAGAAATCTATCTGTGTTCAGCATGCAATCTCGGCACTCTAACTACTTCTCCAGGAGTTAACAATTCTTTTTCCAAACTTTCAATCCCAGAACTTAACCTAATTTCCTGTAAGTATTTTCTAAATTTAATTGTATCTTCATTTCGACTTCTTCCACTGAGATCTGAAATATTACCTTCTGGAAGTCTTCCATGAATTGCTTCAAAATATTTTTTTGTTAAACTAAATAAATTATCCCCCACTTGAACAGTATATCTTGAATCACTAAACTCATTTCTTAATTCAACTAAATAACTCTGGTATTCCCTTTTTCTTTCAATAGCATTAATTCCTGAATTCAATTCAGACAAATTATTTGGTATTTTTGGTCTTAAATTTTCTCCAATATCTCTTTGTTCTTTCGCCGCAACTAAATTTCCTTGAGCTAAATATTCCAAACCTATAATCTCATAAGTCCTTTCCTGAAGAAATAAATCATTTTGTGCAATAAGCTCTTTTCTTCCTTTTTCTATCACTTCTTGTTTAGCTCGTTCAATTTTATATTCATCAAAACCGTAGCCTGCTCCAAGACCTAAGGCAAGAACTAAAAAACCAGCTTTCCAAACTTTTTCAGGTATAACTCTCTGACCAATATCCCATAAAACATTTCCAAAAACATCAAATCTCGCTTGTGGACTTGGACTATGTTCTCTCAAAGAACTAAATTTATCAATTTCCGATAAGTCACCTTCACCAATTCCCATGCTACCGGAAATTATATTGTATATATAAAATTATTGGTATCTTAAAGCATCTACAGGATTTAATTTAGAAGCTCTGTATGCAGGTATAGCTCCAGCAATCATTCCAATTAAAATAGAAAATAATAATGATCCTATTAATAATTCTGGCGTTAACGCAGTGTTACCAAACATTCTAGTCGCACTTCCAGATAAAGTAGAACTCCAATATCCTATAAGCGCAGATCCAAAAACCCCGAGTATAACCCCTCCAATTCCACCAACTAAACCAATCAATCCTGAGTTAAATAAAAATATGAATAAAACATCTTTATTCTTTGCACCTATAGCTTTCATTATTCCTATTTCTTTAGTTTTTTCTAAAACAGAAGTGAACATTGTATTAGCAATTCCAATTGCCCCAACCAATAAAGAAATTGCAGCTATCGCTCCTAAAAATAAACTCATAGTTTGAGTTGTTTCTTGTATTGTTGCTTGCATCTCTGCGGGATTTGACACTGAAAAATCCATATCTTTTTCATTTAATATTCCTCTAGAAAACATCAATTTCTGTTCTATTAGCCCAACAGTTTCATTTGCTATTTCAACATTTTCTATTTTCACAGAGATCGAACTAAACTCTTCATTTCCAACATCCTCTAATACCGTTCTTGCAACATCTAATGGCATATAAACTCCATTTCCATCAGTTAAAATTCCAACTACCTTGAAACTTTTTCCTTCAATAGTTATTTTACTATTTAATGGAATTTTATTTTCAAACGTATTTTCAACAAGTTTTCCTCCAAGCACTACAGAAAAAGAATCACTTTGCACGAGAAATCTTCCAGAATCAACTTCATCAGAAGTTACATCTTTCCAAACCGATTCATCAACCCCAGTTACAGAAACTGAAGCAGTTTTACTTAAATAAGTCATATCTGCTTTGCCAGAAACTTGTCCCATAACATACTGGATATTATCTAAATTTTTTAATACAAGAATATCTTTAGAAGTTAAATTTTCTTGTTCATCTGAAGAAGAACTTGAAGATTCTCTATCCAGTGGCCCATTAAAACCTGATACTGGGCCAAATGATCTAGACGCGCCAGGAGAAATTGTCAATATATCCGCGCCCAGACTACCCAATCTTTCTTCTAATTGTTGTTGCGCACCTTGACTTATAGAAACAATAGACACTACAGCAGCGATTCCAATTATAATTCCTATTATAGTCAACCAACTTCTAAGTTTACTATGAATTAAAATATTCCAAGATAACTTAAAACATTTTTTTAATTTCATTTTTTATGAAGAAAAGGATTATTTTTTCCTTTCTCCCTCTTTTTGATGTTCAATCCAAGAAGGTGGTTCATTAGAATTTTGCTTATGTTTATTTGATTTATATCTCATCTTTTTAAAGATATTTTTTATTTTTTTAGATTTTTTCTTATATATAACACCAAATATTATCAAAACAACTAATATTATTGCAAAAGTCAAATAAATATTACTAGTTCCTTGCCCAGGAATTTTTCTATTTCCAAATTCTTGATAAGTTAAAGTATTATCGACCGAATCAGTAAGACCAGAATTCATAGGAAGTTGCATATTAACAGTTCTTCTAAAACCTAATGAATCTGTGTAATAAATATCAAATTTTAAATTATTGTCTTCATTATTTTTAACTGGAATTTTTGTTAACGCAAAATTTACAATAGTATAATCACCAGAATCTAGATTTCCCACCATTTGACCATCTGTACCGGTAACCCTAAAAGAATCTTGTTCTGGAATTCTTACAACAACAGAATTAGCTACGTATTTACCAGTATTAGCTATTGCAATAGAAACTTCTGAACTTGTGCTTTCCTGTATTACTGCATCAAAGTTAGTTCTTGAATCTTGTATTTCAATATCAAATTTTTTTTCAATATACGAATTAAAATTAAGTTTACCGGGATTATAATGTACGAGCAAAGTAGAAGTACCCTCAACTGCATCTTTGTCAACCCTTAATTTATAAGTGATCATCCAATCACTTTTATAATCTTTAACATAAGTGCTTCCATCTAAAACTCTTAGCCCATCAAGATCATCTAAAGAGAAAGGATATTCTGGAATTAATTCAAATGTTGCACCATCACACTGATTACTCGCTACGCCATTAACTTGAAAAACAACATTTACATATTCACCGGGAATTGCTGGATATGGATCTTGATTGATTAAACTTACATCCAAATCACACGAATCAGATGATGCAGACAATAAAGGTTCAGAACTTGCATAAATTAAATTTAAACTAAATAAAAAAACTAAAATCCCAAAAAATATATTTTTTTTCATTTTATTTCAATTCGAGAAAATCATTTTTAAATAAGATGGACTTATAGTCCATTCAATTATGAATTTCTTTTTCAATCCTCCCATCTTTTATATAAACAACTCTTTTACCATATTTCACTAATTCTAAATCATGAGTTATCAAAATTATAGTTTTACCTTCCTTGTTTAGTTGACCTAAAAAATCCATTATAAACTTACCAGTTTTACTATCTAAATTTCCAGTAGGTTCATCTGCAAGAACAACATCAGGATTATTAGCCAAAGAACGGGCTATTGCAACCCTCTGTTGCTGGCCACCAGATAGTTCATTTGGTTTGTGATGCATTCTATCCCCAAGACCAAGTTTATTTAATAATTTTTCAGCAGTATCTTTTGATTTGTTTTCATCTTGGTCAATAATCTCCATAGGTAACATAACATTTTCTAAAGCAGTTAAAGTTGGAAGTAAATTAAACTGTTGAAAAATAAATCCTATAGTTTTTCCTCTTAAAAATGCTAAAGAAGATTCGTTCATGTTAGATACGTTTTCACCATTCAAATAAACTGCCCCCCAAGAAGGTTTATCTAACGCACCAACAATATTAACCATTGTACTTTTTCCAGAACCAGATGGGCCAGTTATAGCTATAAATTCGCCTTTTTTTATTTCAAGATTTATTTCTTTCAAAACTACCAAAGGCTCAACACTACCCATATCATATTTTTTCCATACATTTTCTATCTTTATTATTGGTTGGTTCATTTTGGTTGAACTCCGGGCTTCTGCATCTGACTACATATTTCATGATTAGGATTAATTTCCATACAATAAAAACCACAGTTTGGTCTATTTTCTTCACAATAATTTCTTATTTCATCAATATTTGAAGTAGAATCAAAGAAATAAATTGTATCATTCTTTACAGTATCATCTAAATTAAAATTCGGTCGTTCACCAAAATTATCTGGCCTAGAAAAATACCAACAAAAAAATGGCACTAACACCACCAATACCAAGAGAATTAATTAATGTAGGATTTGGAACAGAAATAATATATTCATTTGTAATAATACTTTGTAGTTTAATAATATACTTCGGAACGAAAGAGTTATATGAATTAAGTTCATATAAAGGAATAAAATATTTTAGACAAGCCTTTTTATTTTTTGCAATTGCTTATTTTTTTAGATCTTTTATTAAATTTATATTAGTTTATTTCAATACAAATGAACTTTTTGAAGTTTCTCCAAGAATATTATTCGGATTATTTGGGCAAATAACATTATTTATTTTTATTTATTTTAGTTCTATGGCCATATTCTATCTATTATACAGTGTTATGTGGAAAAGATTAAACAAAAACAAAAACAACATTTACTTATTTCACATACTTGCTTTTATTATTTCAACAATAAGCATTTTATCCAGGAATATGCTTGTTTACATTGGGTTAAATGTATTCTTACTATTTTTTGTAATATTTATAGTCTCTCTAGCATACAACAATTCAGAATATAAAAAGAAAGGACATAATATGTATATAATCTATGTTTTACTATTATTGTTCTGGATTCTCAACATATTCGACGTATTAATACCCAAATTCTTTGAGAATATTAAATTAATAATCTATTTGGCTTCATGTGGAATATTTTTAATGATATTTTATAGAGTAGTAAAAAAAACAGGGTCTAATTAAAATGGTTAAACGAGGAAAAATAGATATTATCAAAGATATTTTAATAGTTATAAGAGACAATAATAATCATATAAAATCCACACCATTATTAAGAAAATCTAATTTATCTTCCGAAAGATTTTCTACATATTTACAAGATTTATTAAATAAAAACTTCGTAAAAGATTCACACGACCAAAAAGGAGAAAGATTTCTTTCATTAACTGATAAGGGGTTTAGATTTATAGAGAAATATAAAACGATAATAGAATTTATCGATGAATTTGAACTTTAACCTAACTTAAAGTTAAAATAACATTTATAAACTTAAATTCTTACTAAAAACATATGTCAGACGAACCATTTATTTTATTATCAATGAAAGATTCAAAAAATATAGCTAATGCTATTTCAAATGAAACTTCTCAAAAAATTATAGCTTATCTAGCTGAACATAACGAAGCAACAGAATCAGAATTATCAGAAAAACTAAAAGTTCCATTACCAACTATACATTATAACATTGCACAATTAAAAGAAGCAAACTTAGTTAAATCAAAAGAATTTTTTTGGAGCAAAAAAGGTAAAAAAATGCGAGTTCTTACGCTAGCTAAAAAATATATAATAATCTCACCAGATGATTCAAAAACAACTTTAGACAAATTAAAAGGAATGTTACCTATTACATTGATTACAGTATTAATATCTGCATTCATAAAATTATATCAAGAGAGTTATCTAACTAGTAATATATCTCAAGGATTAGTACAACAAGATTATGCACAAGAAATGTTGAAAGTTCCAGCAGTTGCATCAGAAACAATAGCAACTCAACCAAACTATGCATTATGGTTTTTATTTGGTGGTTTATTTGTAATATTAGGAATTACGTTATTTAATTTATTTAGAAAGAATTAAAAACAACCATTATTCTCAAAATCTATGTCATTTATGCACACTAGTCATATTGAAGAAAGACTATCTACATTAAAACCAAGAGACCCTATAGACTTATTACTTCAAACAGATGAAGGACCAGTACAATTATCATGCCTTTATCTTTATCGTAATGGAGCTACAAGAGAATTATTTTGCACCTCTCCGTTTAGTCAAGATCGCCCAGATATTCCATCACAAGAAAATCCTTTGGACACAAGAACAAAACACTACATAATAAGTTATCATGAAATAATAAGAATAAGATAATTATCTATCTAACTTTTTTAAGAAATTTTTCAAAAAGTTATTAACCTCTTCTTTATTCTTAATATAAACAAAATTAACATCGTGTTTTTCAATCAATTTTCTGTGTTTAAAATATCCAGAATCTTGGCCTTTCTTTCTATAATTCCTTACATAATTTAGCAAAGTCAAAGTACTATTCAAACTTTCCTTATCTTTTTTCTTTAAATATCTGCTAAAAATTCTCCACATTAAAACATGAGTAGGTGAATCTAACCAAATAACCAAATCACTATCTTTCACAACTTCACCAGTCCAAGAAGTATAAACACCTTCAACTATCCATTGTTTTTTCTTAACTATTTTTTGTAATAATCTGTCTCTTTCATCTTCATCTCTCTTTACAGAATATTTCTTCTCCCAAAATATATCATCCAAATCAAAATATTCAATATTTAAAATTCTACATAATTTTTTAGCCAAAAAAGTTTTTCCAGAACCAGGTGCGCCTAACACATAAACTTTATTTATTTTCATTTTTTACATAACGTGTTCTTCACAACTAATTTTATAATCATGCATTTCATCAATACTAAACCATAAACTAATTTCTTTAATAGCATCATTTTCATTAGAAGAAGCATGAACAACATTTTTAGTTACGATGCCTTTTTCATCTGCATGTCCATAAGACATATGAGTATAATCTCCTCTAATAGTCCCAACAGGAGCAGATTTTGGTTCAGTACTACCAACAATTTTTCTTACAATATCTATAGCATCAACCCCTTCTAGAACCATCGCCAAAACTGGCCCAGACGTTATAAAATCAACATTTGCTTTTAATATTTTTTCCCCACGTCTCTCACAAACATCAAAATAATGTTTTTTTGCAAAATCGGGGCCTATTACTGTTAATTTCATAGCTACAATTTTTAACCCTCTTCTTTCAAACCTAGAAATTATTTCACCAATCAAACCTCTTTTCACACCATCAGGTTTAACTAAAACCAATGTTTGCTGTATCATTTTTTCTTTTCTTTGCTTGCCCATTTCCAATTAAGTGGGTTTCTCTTCAAAACAATCATATTTTTTTCGCATTTATTAGAACAAAAATTTAATACTTTTCCACTAACCATAATATACATTTTACCTGTTCCAGGTTCAACAGTTTTATTACAAAATGAGCATTTAACCATTTTTAACTTCTTCCGCCTTTAGATGAAATCTTTCTAGCTTCAATTTCAGTTTCTCTAAGCATTAGAATATCTCCAATCTTTATTGGACCTTTAACATTTCTTCTCAAGATTTTACCTTTATCTCTTCCATCTTGAATTCTACATCTAACTTGAGTTATTTCTCCTCTCATTCCAGTTCTACCAACAATTTCCTCAACTGTTGAAGGCCAAGCCATACTAAATAAAGAACCATCAGCTTGTCTTTTAGTTTGAACTTGCTGTTGAACTGGCTTCTCTTGCTGTTTTTTATTATCTTGTGCCATTCTAACTCAATTATTTCTTAGATTCTCCTTCTTTGATCACAGCAACAGCACTAGTACCAACTTTCAAACCAGCAGCCGCACCCAAATCATCTTTAGAAGGGACTTCTACATATTGAATATTTTTTTCTTTACATAATGGACCTAAATGCATTATTACTTCTTTAGGTGAAACATCTAGAGCAACAACAACTAACTTTGCAATTCCTCTTTCTACCGCCTTAGTTGCCTCATTTGCACCTTTTTTTATTTTTCCTGATTTCTTTGCTAACTCAATAGCTTCATAAGCTTTAGATACACTATCATTTGAAACCTCTGCCATATTTTGTCCTCCAGTATATTTGAATAGTTTACTGTGAAAATACCTAATTTATAAAGGTTTCTGTGTAAAATTTATAAATAAGTACTAGTCTAAGAACAGAATGGATTATAGAATAAATTCAGGTTGTGCTATAATAGAAAATGAAAAAGTTTTAGTTCTTTGGAAAATTAAAAGGCAACACTACGAATTTCCTGGTGGTGGAGTAGAACCAAATGAAACTATTCAAAAATGCGCAATAAGAGAAGCAAAGGAAGAGATAGGTTGTGATATTCAATTATTAAAACACATTAAAGCATACAAAATTCATTTACCTGGTTTAAATGTTCTAAGTCACAGTTTTCTCACAAGAATAAAAGATAATCAAAAACCAAAAGTTATGGAACCAGACGTGTTCAAAGAAATTTTTTGGATGCCAATAAAAGAATATAAAAAATATTCCTGTGCCCCAAATTTAAAAGAATTTTGTGAAGATGTTATTAACAAAAAAGTAGATTTAATCTGTCCAATAATAACAATCTCAGGAAATCCAGGTTCTGGTAAGTCAACAATAGCAACTGAAGTTGCAAAATATTTCTCAGCAGAAAGAATTTACGTAGGAGAAATAAGAAGACAATTAGCCAAAGAAAAAGGTATGACTATCCAAGAATTTAATGAATATGGTTTAAAACATCCCGAAACAGATGTAGATGTTGATAAAAAAGCCTCACAAAAAGCAAGAGAACTAGCAAAAAATAACATGATTATAGTTGAAGGCAGAACACAATTCCACTTTATTCCAGAATCAATAAAAATTTACATTAAAGTAGATATAACTGAAGGAGCAAAAAGAATGTTTAAAGAATTACAACAAGAAAACAAAAGAAATGAAGGAAAACCAAAAAATTTAGAAGAAGTTAAAAAAAATAATATTGAACGAGATGCATCAGATTTACAAAGATATAAAAAATATTACAACATAGATCATACTAAAGAATCTAATTATGATTTTGTTTTAGACACAACAAAACTAAACATTCAACAAGAAATACAAAAAATAATAGAATTTATAGAAAACTCAATCATGACCGAAAACAAACATTAATTTAATCTTCTCTTTTTTATCCAATCTACAAAATCCAAATCTCTCAAATTGTATAACTTCACCAACTTTCAAACTATTAACTCCACTTTCAGCCAATCCAGTAGTAATTTTACCATCATTCATTAAAATTTCAACATCAATTAAATTTTCAGAAACTGGCAACCAATGTATTAATTTAGCATCTAATTCTTTTTTATACTCGCTAGAATGATATGTTTTATCAACAAAATTGAACAAATGCATAAATCTATATGTTTTACCTTTTTCCAATTTATCTTGAACATAAAATTCTTGGCCAGTTTTAAACTTTCTAACCCCTAATTTTTTTTCATCAGGATGTGAAGGAACTTCAACATCTAAAGTAGGAGCATTTTTAATTTTAATTTTTTTAGGTTTACTAATGAAAAAATATCTTTTTGTAGTTTTATCTATAAACTCTTTATTATAAGCAGCCAAAGTATCCATAGAAACATTAGCATCATTCTTATTTATACCAACTTCTTTAATAAATCTTATAATTGTTTCAGGTTGAAAACCTCTTCTTCTTAAAGATTTTATAGTTCCTAATCTTGGATCATCCCAACCACTAAGTTCTCCTTTATCAATCATAGCCTTAGCAATTGAAGTGCTTTTCACACCACTAACTAATAACTTACCGTTATACAAAGTCTCAGGATATTTCCAACCAAAATATTTGTAAATATACTTTTGTCTATCATCAGAAATACTCAAATCAATTCCTCTAATAATATGTGTAACTTTAAACTCATGATCATCTATAGCAGAAGCAAAATTCAACAAAGGCCAAACTCTAGCTTTTTTATTTAATGGATGTTTATTATTATCTACAATTTTAAATGCAGCCCAATCTCTTACAGCCGGATTTGGATTTGTCAAGTCAGTTTTAATTCTTAATACAGCCTCTCCTTCTTTATAACCTTTAAACATTTTCTGCCATCTTTCAGTTTGATAAGCATCATAACAATCACATTTTACTCCTTTTTGTAATAATTTCTTTTTATCTTCAACATCACAAGTACAAACATACGCTTTTCCTAATTTAATCAATTCTTCAGCATATTTGTAATAAACATCTAATCTACTAGATTGTATAACAACTTTATCCGGTTTAACCCCTAACCAAGCTAAATCTTCTATGAACCAATCATAAGCTTCTTTCATAGGAACTTTAGTTTTTGGGTCAGTATCATCAAATCTTAGAATATATTTGCCATCATATTTTTTAGCTAAAAACCAATTCCACAATCCCGGTCTACAATGTCCTAATGAAATTGGACCATTTGGATTTGGAGCAAATCTTACAACAACATCTTTTGGATTTTTTAATTCTGGAGTTTTATCTCTTTCTACTTTTTCTGGTCTAACTAATTCACCCAAATCTTTTAGTTTACTTTCTTGTTCTTTTAAACTCATAGAATTAACTTTTTTTATTATTTTATTTATTTCTGGCATTAACTCTTTAATCTTAATTTTTAATTCTGGATGATTAGCAATTAAAGAACCAACTACAGAACCAATCTCAGCTTTGCCCTCATATCTTACTGCATTATCCAAAACAAAACGTTCAATTTCAAATTCGTTCATATGTTTAACTTTAGTTTATTATTTATAAAATTAATTAATATAAAAAGTATGCAACTTACTAGTGGTACTCTAACCATAAGATTTATAAACTTTCTTAATATCCCAAAATATTAATAGTTATTATAAAAAATGGTAAATCAAAAAAACGAAAGAGCTGAAGAATTAATCTCAAGAGCATGCGACAAAGAAGGTTATATGTCAAGTGATCAAAGATATCAAGTCGGATTTAAAAGATTCAAAATAAAAGTGCTTGGTAGATTTGGATTTCAAACAACAAAAACATTAGAAGAAATGGCACAAATCTTGTTAGATTTAAATATTGTTCAATCTCTAGAAGAAGGCAGGGAATCAACTTCTCAATTGGAAGGCACTAAGCTTTGGAATAAGGGATTATTGGCTCAATTTGATTTGTCCTATGATGCAATAGTAATAGATACAGTAAGAGATGGTTTAGGTGAAACTAAATATAAGGTATCTTTAGGAAATTACGGAGTATAAATAAACAATATTAAAAACATTTTTAAACCGTTTATTAAACTTTATTTCTATGAAACCTGAACTACTCACACCAATAGGAGACTGGGAAACATTAGCAGCCGCAATTAAAGCTAAAGCAGACGCAGTTTACTTTGGTATAAAAACAATAAATATGAGAACTTTCTCAGCTAGAAATTTTGATAAAACAGATTTAAAAAAATTAATGGAAATGATTCACAAAAATAATATGAAAGGTTATCTAGCATTAAACACAATTATTTATGATCATGAATTAGAAAAAGTAGAAGAAATAATAGACGAAGCAAAAGCATCAAAAGTAGATGCAATAATAGCTTCAGATTTTGCAGTTATTAAAATGTGCAATAAAAAAAACATTGAAGTTCATATTAGCACCCAACAATCAGTTTCAAACTATGAAACAATAAAATTTTTCTCAGAATTTTCACCAAGAATTGTATTAGCAAGAGAATGTACTTTAGAACAAATAAAAGAAATGATAAGAAAAATAAAACAAGATAAATTAAATTACAAAGGCAAACCATTACAGATAGAGGTTTTTATTCATGGTTCTTTATGCGTTTCAGTTTCAGGAAGATGTTTTATGAGTCAATATCAAGAAAGACTATCCGCTAATCGTGGCCAATGTCAACAATTATGCAGAAGAAAATATAGAATAACTGATATTGAAAACCCAGAAAAAGAGTTTGTCTTAGACGAAAATTATGTTTTATCTCCAAAAGATTTGTGCGCACTACCAATATTAGACAAACTAGTAGAAGCAGGCATAGAAGTATTCAAAATAGAAGGTAGAGCCAAAGGTCCAGAATATGTTTATACTGTAACAAAAACATATAAACAAGCGTTAGAATTGATAGAAACTAACAAATTCACAAAAAATAAGATATTAGAACTAACAAAAGAACTAGAAAAAGTATACAATCGTGGTTTTTCAACTAACTTTCTACTTGGCACACCAACTAATGATTCTTGGAATAAATTCTATGGTTCAATAGCAAAAGAAAAAAAGGTTAGATTAGGTAAAATAACGAATTATTTCGCTAAAATAAAAGTAGTTTCAATTTTACTCGATGAGCAACTAAAAGAAAATGATGAAATATGTTTTACTGGAAACAAAACGGGATATTATAAATTAAAAGTCAAAGAAATAAGATTTGAAAACAAACCAGTAAAATCAGCAAAAAAAGGCCAAGAAATTTCCATTAAATTAGATGAACAAATAAGAAAATCTGATGAAGTTTATTTAATACAAGAACGTAATATAAATCAAGAAGAAAAAAGAATAGAACAAGAATTAAAAAAATTCAGAGCCCACAAACCTTTTAAATCAATTAAAAATGTTTAAATTATGATAAAATTATTACATTATGATCCAAGCGGAATATATTCAATATCTGAAGAATTTATGAGCAGGATTATGTTTGCAGGATTTGATAGCAAAGAATTTAGATATTTTGCAGAAGAAGGAAGTATAGATGAACTAGAAAAAGTTATCTTACGAGAAGTACCAAATGTATTATTAATTCATCCAGGAGTTAAAAACCAAGCCAGAGTTATTGAAGATTATCCTATAATGTTTCCAAATTTAAAAATAGGATTAATCAGCTTTATTCCAGAAGATTATCAAACAAATAATCAAATAAGAATATTGAGTTATGAAAGAATAGATGAAGTGCTACAATTTATTTTATCTAACCCTTAACTTCTCTAAATATACTAGAATAAATTTCATCAACCATCTTAGAGTTATATTTTTTCTTTAATCTCAAAACAATTTCTCTCTCTCTTTTTAAGTCTTCTTTGGCCATTCCTTTTTTAATTTTAACACGAATTACTTCCCTGCCATGATCAATTCGTTTATTTAACAAACTAATTAATTCATCATCAATTTTATCTATTTTCTTTCTCAATTTAGTAATATCATTTACCATTTTTAGAACTAAACTTCTTTATAAAATCTACAATATCATTAGTTTGACCAACAATAATCAAAACATCGCCTTTCACAATTTCTTCTTTCCCACCAGGAATAATTATTGTTTTAGATCCTCTCCTTATAGCTAATACCAAAACATTGTGCTTTCTAATTATATGCAATTCCTCTAATTTTTTTCCAACAAATTCTTTAGAAGCATCCATTTCAGCAACTTGATAATCCGGAGAAACTTCAAGATATTCTAAAATATCAGATGATGTTAATTGATGTGCCAACCTAACCGCACTTTCCATCTCAGGATACATAACTCTAGTAGCACCAATTTTTTCCAAAATTCTACCATCTTCTTGCATTTTTGCTTTAACAATTATATTTTTTACACCAATCTCTTTTAAATTTAAAACAGTTAAAAAACTAGCAGCAGCATCTTCTCCAACACTAACGATTACAGCATCGCAAGCCTTAATTCCAGAACCATCTAAAGCTTTTTTATCAGTAGAATCTAAAATACCAACTAAAGTAACATAATCTTTTAATTTATCAACTTTACTTTCATTGCTATCAAAAGCCATAACTTGATGTCCTAATTTTTCTAAAGTTAAAGCTAAATTACTACCAAATTTTCCCAAACCAATAACTCCAAAATTTTTTCGCATAAACACTTAAAAAAGTCTAAAATTTATAAATCTATCCTATCGCAACATTTTCTTCTAATAAATGAATATTATCTTTACGTTTACCATACGCAATAACAGTTAAAAAAGTTACTGTAGTTAACCTACCAATAAACATTAATAAACACAATAAAAACTTAGATCCAAAACTTAAATCTGGTGTGATTCCAGTAGTTAAACCAACAGTACCAAAAGCAGAAAATGCTTCAAATGTCATTTTACTCAATGGTTTATCATCAAACAATGTCATTCCAAATATAATAATTGCTATAACCAAAACAGAAGTAAAAAACAATAATAAAGCTTTTTCAACTGTATCCCTACTTATTCTTCTATCAAACACTTCAGGTTCTTTCTTATTTTTAATTGTAGCAACTAACCACAATATCAACACAGCAAAAGTAGTCGTCTTAATACCTGCACCAGTACTTCCAGGAGATGCACCAATAAACATTAATAAACATAACACAAGTAAAGCAGAAATACTTAGACTAGCCAAATCAACAGTTGTAAATCCTGCAGTTCTTGAACTAACTGAAATAAAACTGGAAGCCATCCATTTAGTACCTTCATCATATTGTTTCAAAAGATTACTATGTTCTAAGGCGTAAAATCCCACAGCACCAAGAAAAATCAAGATTATAGAAGTTGTTAAGACTAGTTCACTATGCAAAGTCAAAAATCTTTTTCTCTTTTTTCTAACATTAATTATATCTGATATAACTAAAAAACCTATACCTCCAAAGAAAATTAAAGCCATTATAGTAAAATTAAATATAACATTACCAGTATATCCAGTAAGACTATTAAAACCACCCATTAAATCAAATCCAGCATTATTAAAAGCACTCATAGCATGAAAAATTCCATACCACAAAGATTTCATCACTTCAAAATTATCGAAAACAAACAAAGTTAATATTCCAATTCCAATCGCTTCAAAAACAATAATAGTAAAAAATACTTTTTTAGCTAATTTTAAAATATCACCAATTGAAGGTAAATTCAAAGATTCCTTAACAAACATAGCATATTTTAAACCAAACGCGCTACTATTCAAAAAAAAGAAAGATATCACAGTCATGTATCCAAGTCCACCACAATTAATCAAAATTAAAATTATAAGTTGTCCAAAAAAATTATACGTATCTAAAGTATCAACACTAACTAAACCAGTAACAGTTGTAGCTGAAGTAGAAGTAAACAAAGCATCAATATAGTTAATTTCTTTACTATCATTATGAGTAAATGGCAACCACAATAATAAGCTCCCAAGAAGAATAACAAATAACAATCCAAACACCAAGAAATTCAAAGGATGTACTTTTCTTTTCAACAAAGGCCCATCTTTCAAAGATAAAGGCATATTATTCATATCAATCTGATTTTCCATAAACAAAATCTAGAAGAAAAATAACTTTTATAAACATATCTAAATCAAGTTATGTATGCTTAAAGTAATGAGAAACAAAGAAATAAAACAAATACTTTCACAAATAGAAGAACAATTTGGTTGTTTATTAAAAGAAGACTATGTTTTTTTAGAAGGCCCAGAAGAACGTATCTATATTACAACTAAACAATTTCTTAATATTGATTTAACTAAACTTAGAGTTAATAATATTGGTTTATACTTTGGAACGAAAGAAAAACAAGGATTTAGATTAAGTATAGAAGGCACAGAACTATTAAATTCTCCAAAAAAGAATGTTATAGAATTAAATGATGAAGATTTCAAAGCATACATGGCAGGAGAAAATTTAAGATTGGAAAATTCAGATGGTTATAAAATATTAAAATATAAAAATCATTTCGTCGGTTGCGGAAAATTATCTAAAAATACGCTGTATAATTACTTACCTAAGCAAAGAAGGGCAAAAGAAAAGCTTTAAAAAATTAATTAAATCTATTTATACTAATGTATTCAGAAGAAAAACTAAAAGAGGCAATCGAAACATACAATAAAATAGCATCTGTATACGCAAAGTACACAGAAGATAAATTAATTCAATTTCAACTAGCTCGATTTGAATCTATGCTACCTGGTAAAAAAATTCTAGATGTTGGTTGTGGTTCTGGTCGTGATACATTATATTTTCATGACGATGGATTTGATTCTATAGGCATTGATTTAGCAGAGAAAATGGTTGAAGAAGCAAAAAAACGTGCTCCAGATTCTAAATTTAAAAAAATGGACTTTAGAAAAATGGCTTTCAAAGACAGTTCATTTGGTGGTGTATGGTCTGTGAATTCATTAGTTCATACTCCTCGCGAACAAATTATTCCAACATTAAAAGAATTTCACCGTGTTCTTTCTGATAAAGGAATTGTTTATATCTCTGTTAAACGTGGCGAAGGCGAAAAAGAAGAATTTGATGAAAAATATGATAATAAATCAAGAACTTTTGTTTATTTTGAAATGAAAGAAATGCAAGACTATTTAGAACAAGCAGGATTCAAAATAATTTCAGCAGAATGTAATGACGTTTGGGTAGAAATATTCGCTGAGAAAATTTAATCATTAAAACTTCCAGCTTGCAAATTCCATAACTTTCTATATAATCCATTTCTATTTCTTAACAATTCTTGATGACTTCCAATCTCTTTTATTCTACCTTTTTCAACAACAATTATCATATCAGCTTTCATTATCGTAGATAATCTATGGGCTATAACAATAGAAGTTCTATTATTCATTAATTCTTGTAAATCTCTCTGGATTTCATGTTCAGTTTCAGAATCCAATGATGAAGTTGCTTCATCCAAAACTAAAACTTTTTTATCGGCCAAAACTGCTCTAGCAATAGAAACTCTTTGTCTTTCTCCACCAGACAATTTAACTCCACGTTCACCAACAATAGTATTTTCTCTCTTAGGTAGTCTAGCAATAAATTTATCCAACTGTGCAAATTTAATTGCTTTCAATACTTCATCTCTACCTGCCTTAGGATTAGAGAACGCAATATTATTATAGATACTATCATCGAAAAGTATAGCGTCCTGTGGAACAATACTCATCTCAGATCTTAATGATTCTTGTTTTACTTTTGAAATATCTTGTCCATCAATTAAAATATTTCCAGAATCTAAATCATATAATCTATACAATAATTTAACCAATGTAGATTTACCTGCACCAGAAGGACCAACAATAGCAACTTTCGAATTTTCTGGAACAACTAAATTCAATTTACTTATTATTTTATCATTATTATAAGAAAATGTGACATTCTTGAATTCAATTACTCCTTTTTTAATTTTAATTTCCTTTGCTCCAGGAATATCTTTTATTTCATTTTCAATTTTTTCGTACTTAAATAAATCATTGAAATCAATCATAGCTTTTCTATATCCCCTTATTCCATGAACAAATTCATATAATAAACCGCTAAAGGCCAAGTAACTAGAATAAATAAACGCAACAGTACCTATCGTAATTTCTCCATTTAAAAAACCCCTCATTGGGAAATATAATATAAAAAATGTACCTACTCCCATTATCAAATTTTGACCAGCATTCAACCAATTATAATATCCCCAAAACTTAGAAAATGCTTTTCTAGTTTTATTACTTATACTGTTATACTTATTAACTATTTTATCTTCTTTACCAAAATATTTTATGGTTGAAATATTCCCAAAAACATCCGCAATATTTGCCTTTTCTGCATCATCTTGCATATTTGCATTGATTTGAGAATCTTTTTGTTTTCCCATTACATACAAACTGTAAACAACAAAACTGACACTAACAACAAGTAAGGCTATAGCAGTTTTTACCTCAAAAAATACAAAAGTAACAGCCAAAACAAAAAATCTAATTAAAATAGGAACCATACTAAAAATAGTAATATCATTTATTGGCTCTATAGAATTTGTACCCCTAATTATTCTTGAAATTAATGAACCTGTTTTTTTATCAGAATGAAATTTAGATGATAAATATAAAATATGTTTGAAGAACTTTTGTTTCATATCCCTAATTAAATGAGTATCTAATTTATTGACAAACCAAACTCTAAACCAAACTAAAACCGCTTTTAAAATTAACAAACCTGCAAGGATACCTAACAATAATAAAATACTATTCCAAAAAACTTCTTTAGTAATTACATTTGAACTTAATTGTTCACCATGATCAATAAAAGATTTAAAAATAAAGCTTTCACTAACTGCAATTAATTGATAAAGTGTAACAATTAAAAGACTACCAAAAGCCAAACCCTTATATTTGCTAAGTATACTTAAATAAATTTTAAAATTTTCTTTAAAATCAACATTATACTTATCTTTTCTTGACATAAATTACTTTAAAATTCTCACTATTTAAACTTAACTCACAAAAATGCCAACGGCAAAATTTAAAAAGGTTGAAAATTAATAAATTAAAAATTTATCTAGTAATAATTAATTTTTCCATTTCTTCAAGCATTTTTTTATTTTTTACTAATTCAAAATGTTTTCTAGCTGGTTCTAAAATTTCTACAACTTTTTCAGCCACAGCTGATTTTAAATCCATTGGATGCAATTTACTAACAGAATAATCTTTTTCTAACTCTTTGTAAGATTTGTATGTTTTATTTCCGCCAAATTTCTCAGGTCTTTTAACTTCTAAACTAGATTTTTCTTCTCTAAATATAATACTCTTAGCCCAATCTAATATTGGGTTAAACTCTACTTCTTTTTCAGGACAAAAAGCATTTTTTATTTTTGTTCTAATTTCTTCTGGAGTATCATGAATAAAAATACATGTCTCAGGTTTTGATTTACTCATTTTCAAACTAGACCAAACTTCTTGCATATTAGATTTATCAATCGGCCAAACTGGAGGTTTACCTAATCCCAAAATCAAATGATGATGAACTGCAACTGGTTTTATTTTATTTTTCTTAGAATCAAGCAAAGGACTAACTTTCATTTTCAAAGCAACATCCCTAGCTATTACTTGTGCTTTTCTTTGATCTAACCCAGCATGAGGTAAATTAATCCCTTGTATAAATATATCAGCAACTTGCATAGGAGGATAAATCAATTTAGCAAAATCCACTGACTCTCCTTCTTTTCTACCAGTTATCGTAATACTTCTTTGCATTCTACCTAAAGTAGTATTTTTACTAACATCGATTACAGTAGCCCAATAGTTATCATTATTATGGTATAATTCACTTCCTAAAACAAATTTTAATTTTTCAGGATTACCACCAACGCATAAAAAACTCGCTTTCAAAGATTCTTTAAAATACCCAACTGCAACTCTTTTTATTACTTCTCTATCCCCTCCAAGCTTATCATTAATCCATGAATGCCAATCTGCTAAAAAGATTGAACAATCAACACCCGCATCAATAAAATCTTTAACTTTAGACATACACATTAACCCAGAACCAAGATGAACTTTTCCGGAAACTTCAAATCCTATATAGTGTTTTAATTTTTCCTTATTTTTTAACATTAAAACTAAATCTTCTTCCCCCATAACTTCTTCAGTATTCCTCTTTATCAGCTCTAACTTATCCATAACAAAGAATTATTTAACACATTATTTAAATCTTTTGAAAGAAAAAAATAAAATTTATTCTCCTTTATTTTCTGGGGAGACTCTAAAAATCTCTCCATCCCAAAAATATGCTATTCCGTTATCAGTTTCATAATATTTTCCATTTTTTGTGGCTTTTACATATGTGCCATCATTTTGACCTATAAATAAGAATTCATAAGTTTGCTCCCTAGCAAGAATCATACGATCAACATTGTATGCTTTCATTAAAATGTCTGAGATTTTATCTCCAGTTAAATCTTCATTTTTTATAATTGTTGGGTGAATCCCAGGTCTATTACAACCTGCTAAAGTTAATCCTAACAATCCAGTTGCTGCAACTTTCCCTATTTTACTTTTTAGACTCATTTTTGTTCTCCATTAAATCTAACATATAACCCATCATCTCTTCTTTCAAAAATACCAGAATCCTTAGTTAGTCTTGCCAAACGTAAAAGAGAAGCATGCTCATCATCACCACAATTCCACGCTTGAGTTTCAAGTCTGTGATATTCATTCCAAGCATTATTCCCCACAAGATAGCTTGAAGAGTCAAGTCCATTTAAAACATTCTTATGGACTCCTAAAATTTTATCAAATTCAGTTAAGTCTATACCAGTATAACTTTCTTGTTTTGTACCATTAAAAAGAGATATATTTCCTTCCAAATCTCTATGTATCTCCATACTTCCAACTGTGAGTAATTTACCATTGCTATCGAGCAACCAACTAGTTGATCCAAGTTGTACTATATATTGCCCATCTGAAGTCTCATATGTTGAATGAAAATTATTTGATATATTATTAGAGGAAACAACGCTATACCCTTGATATTCATCTAAATTTTTATAATCCGGATCATCACATCCACCCAATAGTGCTCCAGCTAAAGCTAAAGTAGCTAAAGGTGATGCTTTTTTTATGTTTATCATTTTATCATTACACTCCTTTATTTTGGGTATAAAATCTAAAAGTCTTTTTATTTATAAATCTTTCTAATTTAACAACTTAAAGGTAGTCACACTAAGAAATAACTTTATTTCTTCCAGTTTTCTTAGCATCGTATAGTTTTTCATCCGCAGTTTTATACAAAACATCAACTACATTAGATTCATCTTCACTAGATTTAGGGCTATAATTAGAAATACCGGCACTAATAGTTACAGCTAAATTTTTAGATTTAAAATGATCTTCAACTTTCTTTCTTATTCTTTCACCTACAACTTTAGCTCCTTCATTAGTAGTATTTGGCAAAACAACAGCTATTTCTTCACCGCCATATCTTCCAACAAATTTTCTTGTTGCAATATCTGTGTCTCTAACGCTTGCTTTTAAAATATCAGAAACTTCACGTAAAACTTCATCTCCTTTATCATGACCATAATTATCATTAATTTTCTTAAAATGATCAATATCTACCAAAACATAAGCTAAAGGAGTATTAGTTCTATTAGATCTTGTAATAAATCTCTTTAAAATACCATTAAAAGTTTCTCTTCTTAATAACCCAGTTAAATCATCATATTTTGCTTTTTTCTTCCATTTAACCAATTCTTCACGCAAATATTCATTAGAAGACTCCAAATTAGAAGCTCTTCTTTCATACTTATCATGATCAGAAATAATATCTCTTAAAGATTTATAAGATTTAACCATAAATCAAACTTATATTATCACTATTTAAATCTTATTCCTAATAATTAGATAACAAATAATAGCTACCCCAATTACATTAAAACTATCTGCAACATTAAAAACAGGCCAGAATTTTAGATCAATAAA